>JBJEFI010000101.1:0-6346 GCA_051873875.1 Bacillaceae bacterium
TATCTACAAATCCATCCAAATGGAGGAATCCAGATCCATCTGCATGTACCTGGAGTGCCGCCTCCACCTGGCCAACCGCCGCCTCCAGGCCAACCACCACCACCACCTGGCCAGCCACCGCCTCCTGATTCACCGCCTCCGGGCTGAGGACACCTAACACCTAAATAAGTTAGCCCAACCATATCACTATGATGGACGCCACTAGTCCTTCCATTTTCCAATATTGTAACCATTCCTGTTGCATTATTAAAACCTATTAAATTAAACGTACGTTCTCTTCCACCCCAATAAGATTGAAAACAGTGGCCTTGTCTTCCTAGATTTATCTGCTCCTGTATCGTAGCTAATGGAATAAGAAAAGGTGTCTGTCTATCAAAATCATACGTATATTCATAATTAGGAAAATACATTTAGCTCTTCTCCTTTCCTGTATCCCTTTACAATATGCATTTTATAAAAGAATCGTTATAAGTAGACAATTATCATGGTAGCCTATTTTATTTACCTAATTAAAAAAAGTATAACAAGCTGGAAGTAACCTATAAAAAACTAGTATAGATACATACTTATTTTGAAAATATTCCTATCACATCTGTATTTAATTCCTTTGAAGACAGTTGAATTAACATTTCTTCAATAGCTGAAAGGCTTGCTGCAATACATACAATTCCACCTAAAATATTAATAGGAACAATCTCTAACAATATTGGACAACAAAGTAAGAGAAAACCTGTTGCTTTATTTGCATACGTATGTAAACCTATCACAAATTTGTTATATTTATAAAATGCAATGACTATTGTAGTCATTCGAACAAATACAATGACCAAAATCCATATCAATATATATGTGGGCAATTTTATTATTGGCAGCAAAATTATAAACATTATCGTTATAAATATCATATCCGCTACACTATCAAGTCTTGAACCTAGTTGACTTGTAATACACATTTTTCTAGCAATATATCCATCAAGAATATCGCTTAAACAACAAGTAATATAGACAATAAGAAACAAAATGGATAATGGATTTATAAAAAGTAAAGCTATGGAAAGAACAATCCTTAATGTGGTAATAGCATTTGGTATATACATCATTTTTAGCCCTCACATCATATAAATTCCCATAATTTCCTATTAAAAATTATATCATGATTAGTTTTTCAAGTCATTGACTCCAAAAGTGTAGGTACATTTCCATTCTTTAGCCGTACAAAGATAAAACCCATAATTCCCAAAATTTATGAATAGATATCATATTAATCATGCTATAATTAGTACATATTACCTATATTTTAAGGTGGAAAGAAAAATGGCAAACGAAGTGGTTATTATGTGTGAGAGGTGTGGACGACTGATTGAGCTTCGTTCTGATTTAGTAACATCTACGCTAGTATTTGATGTGGCACCATACCATGAAGATTTTTATGCAAAAGATTTAAAAGGAACGAAAACGTTGTTTTTAAGTAATGCTCCAATAAATGGGGCAATGTGTAACATTGTCACCGTTGTAGCAATATTAGTAACGATTATTCTGTTTGGATTAGGCGAAGGTCCATATAAATTAGCAGCTCTTTTCCCTCTTATTCAAGTTGTTTACCGTGGTTATTCCTATTTTAAATATGAACGTCATTTAGAACCGTAATAGCAACGAAAAAATTCCTCTAACCTATCCAAACTTTCAATTATTCCACTAACAGATACTCTTTCTGTTTTCAAACGGACAACTCATTCCAATAAACAATACAACCGAGTAAACGTAACGATACCGTTACCTTTTACTCGGTTATTTGTTACTAATCCATTACTTAAAAATTATCAGCCTTTACTTCCACGATAAAATTTGTATATTCTTCTTTATTTACTTTCACAACTATTTTATAAATCCCCTCTTTGCCTACTGCTAGTTTAGCACCCGTTGTTTTACCATCAATTTTCCCTTCCCAAATAACAGTGGTAGTATCATCCTCTTTCGATATAGCTGAAATCTCCACGTCTTTTCCAACTATATTTTCGTCATCATCAAGAAAATATAGACTATACAATCTCCCTTCATCTGCCGGAAAATCAGGTGCATCGTCTTCTCCATTCACTCTCGTTATGGCAAATACACCTTCTTTTCCATACGCTACTTTCTCATTTACGGAAAAAGTAGGACTTACACTCCAACTGTCTTTCTTTGTAACAGCATTGTCCCCATTGCTACAACCAGACACATACAAAAGCATAAAAAAACATACTAACAGTACTTTCTTCATTGACATTCTCCCTTCTATTTATAATTAAAAAATATTAATTTGAATATTCTGATTTAAAACTCTAAATGTTAACATTTCGTATATGAAGTTTATGAAGGCTTATACTCTTTTGCGCATATGTTTCATTATCACATTGTAAAATAACTTCCACACGATATGTATTCGATTTAAGAAAACGAATTTTTTGTATTCCTAAATGAATGGTTAATGAATCTTCTTTTTCCTCATAATCATCAAATAGTGCATAAATTATTTTTTTGTCCTCTTCCGTTAACTCTCCGTAAATGATTACTTCTGAAATACCATTAATATCGTTCTCTTTACTATTTGGTACCATATACTGTTCCATATATTGCTTCGACTTTTCATCATCTAGTTGTTGAAGAAAAAATTGAAATGGTACTCCTTCAAATTCTGGTAAATAACAATTTCGCCACGGCATTCTCTTCGTTAATAAATTGAACAACCAACGAAATTGAAGTGGCTCTGGTGCAGAAGCATGAACTTGATGATGAAGAAGTTTTTGATAAGTTTCCTCAATATCTTCAACTTCTATAGCAAAACCAATTAACCCTCTATGACCATTAAGATATTTTGTTGTCCAATCTTTTATCCATCCTCCTCCATCTTTCCTTTTGATTCTGACAAGCTCAAAATACTCTTTTCCAATCCATATGTTCGATACTTTAAATCCATTTGTCCCTTTTCCCCATGATGGTTTGTACGGTAATCCCATTGAGCGAATGGCATAAATGACTTCTTTATCAGATTGTATTTCCTTATCCACATTTACAACTAAATGATCAATCTTCAAACTATCACCACCTAATCAGAATATTGTTTAATTAAAATACCTGTCATACCACAACTATAAATGAAGGCGATTCTATTTTTATTAATGAAAATGAAATCACTCATCCATTTGTTTCTATATTCGTTTATAAACACACTTACTACCAATGGATTCTTAATAGTCTATCCGTTAATTGGATAATATTTTTCCAGTGCTTTTTTTAATGATTTATCCCAAAAATACCAATCATGACCACCATCCCACGTTTCGTATGTATAGTCCAATGCTAACTTTTTCATTTCCATATTAAAGATTTCATTATATTCATATAAAAAATCTTCTTTTCCTATAGTCATATAAATTTTAGGTTTTATTGTTTTTAAACTTACTTTTTCTGCTAATTTAATTAATACATCTTCATCTGTATAGTCAAGATTTTGTCCATATACTGTTCTCAAATGAGGATTTTCCATTTTTTCAGGCTCTTGACTTCGTAAATAATCTAGATATTCATCAAGGTGAACACATGCTGTAGAAAATGCACAGCATAATCCGTATTGTTCTGGTCGTAACAAGGCACATCTCATTGCACTATATGCACCAGCAGAATTTCCCATAATAGCAACATCTTCTCGTTTATCAGATATATTGAACATCCCACCCATCATGCTAGGTAATTCATCCACAATATAATCAAAGAAATTTCCTCTATCTGGAATATTTCTCCCCCATGTATTTGCTATCTCTGGAATAATAAATACAACATTATGTTCACAAGCATACAGAGGTAATAACGTATAGCGTAGCCAATCCATGCTATTCCCTGTTGTTCCATGAAGCATATAGATAACTTTATAAGGTTTATCCCCTTTTTTTATTCCGTCAGGTGTTACCACTTGAACCCACGTATTCATTTGCATTGTTTCTGAGCGTATACATCCATTATATGTAGCCATTTATTGTCCACTCTCCTATTATGAATAAACTAGAACTCTTTCTACATAATAATACCATTTTTAGAAGAAAAATTCAGATAATTCCACTACATATAAAATGATTTTTGAACTTCATGAGAATAATTGACGAAATATAACAAACATCGTCTTTTTCTTTTTATTTTTTATACTAAATAGTATAATAATATGTAATTATAAACTTATATAATAGCGCACCTTATCTTTGCACTATTTTTATATCTAGTCCATACGAGCACATATTTTTATAAAAGAGGGAGGTGTTTCTAATGGGGCAATCAACAAAAGATCGCATTCTAGAATTAATAAAAAAAGAAACGACAATGACCGTTAATGAATTAAGCGAGCATCTGGCAATCACTCACATGGCTGTGAGAAAACACTTAAATACATTAGAAAAAGATCAGCTAGTGCAAGTGAAATTAGAAAAGCAACCAATGGGTAGACCCCTTCAAATCTATTCCTTAACAGATAAAGGGGAACGATTATTTCCTAAAAATTATGAAGGAATTACGTTAGAATTTCTTCATGATATTAAAGATATGTACGGTGAGGAATCTATAGAGGACTTATTCAAGAAACGGGAGAAACGACTAGCAGAAGAATACATTCCTCATCTTCAAAACAAGTCCAATACAGAAAAAATACAAGAAATTGTTAACATCCAAAATCAAAAAGGATATATGGCAAATGCTGAAGAAGTTGATGAAAACACATTCGAGCTAACTGAACATAATTGTCCAATTCTAACTGTTGCCAACGAATTTAAAGTGGCTTGTCAATGTGAAACAAGCATGCTAGAAAATATCCTTGAAGCAGATCAAGTACGTCGAGTTAGCTGTAAAACAGATGGAAACAATCATTGTAAATTTCTTATTAAATTTAAATAAAAGTGAACCTTTCATCAGTAAAAAATTTTGATACGGATGAAAGGTTCCTTTTAAAGAATTAAATAAATTTTTAAATTGGACGTTTAAGGAGCGTATATATGATAACTAAAAACTCCTCTAATTACATTCTCCAAGCAAAAAGCAACGAATTTTATTGGGAAGGTAACGGACAACTTTCTATTAAAACATTTACTAATGGAAATGCTTATTATAAGACAAACAATGGCTTTTTTGCAGTAGATGAAAGCAGGTATCTACTAGTGAATGAGGGACCTTATGCATTATCAATTGATGAGAAAAATGAAGTCGAATCTTTCTGTATTTTTTTCCAAAAAGGATTTGCGGAAGAAGTATTTTGTACAATAGCTAATTCTTCAGACACACTTTTATCTGATCCATATAAAACCATAAGTCCTGTTGGTTTTTTCGAAAAAACATATAAAATAAATCACCTATTCTCTTCCCAATTAAACTTCTTTAAAACAAACCGTTTACTACACGAATATGATTCACTTTGGCATGAAGAACAATTCTACAAATTAATGCAACTTATCATTTTTGAACATACACACACGTTAAAAGATATTGAATCATTACATGCATTACACTTCTCCACTCGTGAAGAATTATTTAGACGAATTAGTATTGCCCATGATTATATAAGGGCATTTTACAATCAACAAATTAAGCTACAAGATATTGCCCAAGTAGCCTGCTTATCACCTAATCATCTACTAAGAAACTACTCTAAATTTTATGGCAAAACACCTCATCAACATATTTCAGAGCTTAGAATAATACAAGCGAAAAAACTTTTAACGAATTTAAAATCTAGTATTACAGATATTTCATTTGAATTAGGATTTAATAACCCTGTTTCTTTTAGTAAAATGTTCAAACAACACGTAGGTATTTCACCTATTCAATTTCGAAAAAAAGTGATAATGGATAAGAATTAGATAGTATATGTGGCTTATAATGATGAAGAAACTGATACATAGGGGGAAATATTCAATGGAAATGAATACAATTAAAAAAATTAAACAAGTAGGAGTACCAATCAAAAATTTAGAAAGGGCCATTATTTTTTATAGAGATGTCTTAGGAATAAATCTATTATTCAATACAAATAACATGGCATTCTTTGAATGTGATGGATTGCGCCTCCTTCTTAGTCTTCCTGAAAAGGATACATTTGAATATGCAAGCTCTGTTATTTATTTTCAAGTAGAAAATATTATCACAGCTTATGAGGAATACTCACAAAAAGGCATTTTATTCATTGATAAACCACATGTAATCGCTAAAATGAATAATATTGAAACTTGGATGGTATTTTTTAAAGATACAGAAGAAAATACCCATGCACTAATAAGTGAAGTAACAATTTAGATAATATATTTAAATTAACCACAAAAAAGGTAGAGCA
>JBJEFI010000101.1:6446-7987 GCA_051873875.1 Bacillaceae bacterium
AAACACATATAGCAAACCGCTTAATAGTAAATTATTTTGCTTCTGCAAATAATTTATTTACTTGATCCCAGTTAATGATGTTAAAGAATGCATTGATGTAATCAGGACGTTTGTTTTGGTAATTTAAGTAGTAAGCATGCTCCCACACATCAAGACCAAGAACTGGTTTTTTCCCTTCCATTAATGGGCTATCTTGGTTTGGTGTGCTTGTAACAGCAAGTTTGCCACCGTCTACTACTAACCAAGCCCAACCAGAACCGAAACGAGTTGTCGCTGCTTTTGCAAACTCTTCTTTAAATGCATCGTAGCTTCCAAATGCTTCGTTAATTGCTTCTGCGATTTCGCCAGTAGGAGCGCCACCGCCATTTGGACCGATAATTGTCCAGAATAAGCTGTGGTTTGCATGTCCGCCACCATTGTTGCGTACTGCTGTACGAATTGCTTCAGGTACACTGTTTAAATCAGAGATTAAATCTTCAATGCTTTTAGCAGCAAGGTCTTCATGTCCTTCTAATGCTGCATTTACATTGTTTACATATGTAGCATGATGGCGATCATGGTGAATCATCATTGTTTGTGCATCGATGTGTGGTTCTAATGCATTAAATTCATAAGGTAATGCTGGTAATTCATATTTTGACATTTTTATTTCCTCCCCAGAAATTTCATAATTTGTTATCTGTTACTTATTGTACTCCTTATTTTATACTTTTTCAACCATAAAGTATAAAAAGTTTATAAATTGTATCCTTTTTCATTAACTAGAGACCTTTGGAATATGTTCTCCTTTGGTCCCTATTTTTTATTTTATGCTTTGTAAAATTCTTTTGGAATACCACCGAAATTACGTTTATGATATAGTAATGGTTCTTTTTTCTCGCTTTGGATATTTACAACTTTTCCAATTAAAATCATATGGTCACCAGCTTCAATTGTTTGGAATGTTTCACATTCTAATACGCCTGCAACTTCTTCAAGAATCGGTAAGTTTCTTTCGGATACTCCCCACTTACAATTTGCAAAACGGTCAACATTTTTACTTGCAAATAAACCACAAATGTCTCCTTGGTTTTCCGCTAAAACATGTACAGCAAAGTTGTTTCCATTTACGAACGTATCATACGTAAATGCTCGCTTATCAATTGACCATAAAATAAGCATTGGTTCTAAAGAAACAGAAGCAAATGAATTAACTGTCAATCCAACAGGTTCACCTTCCGCATTCATTGTTGTCACAACTGTAACACCAGTAGGATAATTTCCTAATACTTCTTTAAATAATGAAACATTTGTATCCATCCCAATTCCCCCATCTCATTCACATTATAAATACAACAACAAAAATGTTGTTTCTCTTTAGTTATTAAACCAAATAGTATAATAAGTACAACTAAACTATACCAAACTCATCTCTATATGGCTATTAAAACGCTTTTATTTAGAGGGGGACAGAAGATACATTAATTTACTTCTATCACAAAAGCATAAAATGCATCTCCATTAGAGACATTTTCTTGTTTTTCATCCATCCACCATACGCC
>JBJEFI010000102.1:0-7885 GCA_051873875.1 Bacillaceae bacterium
TGTAATCACAAAAGGTACATTTCGCCCAAAAACAAGGTCGTCCTTTTAGCAAAACGATTTCTCGTTGATGCTTATTTGTAATTTTACTATATCGCTCCATTATGAAATTCTCCGTTTCTTTATTCTGTTACAAAGTATAATGCTATCTTCTTCTTTTTTTCAATCATTTTTATTAAATTATTTCTTTTCATCTACAAATACTAGTGGTATGATAAACGTTGTGATTTTTATACCCCAGTTCGCAATTATCCTGGGTTATCAAAACTAAGGAGGACATTTTAATATGAACGAATGGATTGGCTTAATTTTAACGTTAAGCAACTTTGTACTGCTTTATTTTGCGTACAGATTTTTTGGTAAGGTGGGTATTTTTGCATATATTGCATTAAGTGTCATCGGTGCCAACATCCAAGTAACAAAAACTGTCGAGTTACTTGGTTTCACTACTTCCCTTGGGAATGCCATGTATACAGGTATTTACCTTGGAACAGACTTATTAAATGAGAAATACGGTGCTAAAGAAGCTCGTCGTGCTGTCTGGGTTGGTTTCTTCATTATGTTAGCATTTACAATTACAACACAGCTAGCAATAATGGTAACTCCTCATGAAACAGATTGGGCACAACCTCATTTACAATCTTTATTCGGCGTGTTCCCTGCTATTCTTATTGTTAGCTTCTCTGCATTTTTAATTAGCCAACAGTTAGATGTATCGATTTATCATTGGATTAAGAAAAAGCTACCAGCATATAAGTATTTATGGGTTCGTAACAACGGAAGTACAGTAATTAGTCAGCTTGTTGACACAGCTATTTTTACTTTCCTATTAACAGACTACTTACCATGGGGTATTTTCCCGAAAGAAGCATGTGTAAGTATCTTTGTAAGTACGTATATCATTAAAGTACTTGTATCTACATTAGATACGCCGTTCATTTATTTAATGACGAAAACAAAGCCTAAAAAATGGGTAACGGAAGAAGAAGAGGAAGCGGCATAATAGTCGCATGATAATTGCATACACAAAAGGCTGATGAAATCGTTCATCAGCCTTTATTTTTATAACAGCATTATATTAATTTAAAAAAAGTTTAGATAATAAGTGACAAACAAGTTCCAAATAGCATGAATGACAACAGTAACAAACCATGAATGAGACAATTTATAAACAATAGCCGTTAATATACCAAAAGAAAAGAATAGAATAGAATCTTCGATAGGCTGCATATGGGAAATTGCAAAGATAGTTGCACTGATGAGGATTGAAAAAATAACATGCATATTTTCATTTAGCTTCCTAAATAAAACACCACGAAAGAAAGCTTCCTCCCATAATGGAGCAAAAATAGCCGTACTAATGACATATTGAAACTGTTGAAAAATTGTTGCAGAGGGGTTGCGACTATAAGGACTTGTTAAAAGATCCCATGTACTTCGTAAAGGATTATTAAAGATATTGGCACAAATTAAAAATAAGATAATGAAAGTGACGATGATCATCACCCAATTTTTTATACTCCATATAGCTTTCACATTAAAAGATTCCGCACAATACACTCTAATTGATTTAAAAAATAACATAGTTATAGCAAATATTATTCCTCCCAATATCGTTATATTATATTTATTGATAAACAAAAGATTACTTGTACGTAAAAGGAAACCAAAAGAATAGCTAATAGCTACATACGCAAAAACAAACAAAATAATTGATACCCAAGTTACCTTTTTAGCTGGCTTTTCTATGTGTGTTTGAATTTCCATTTCTCCACTCCTTTCTAAATATTATAATAATTAATAGAAGCCCTATTTTATAAGATACTTAGAAGTTGTATGATAAAAAAAGCAAACGAACCAATTAATATTGATTTTACAAATATTTCTGTAGGCTTATCACTAGGTATCCATAGCAATACATCTTTCACATAATAATTACTCGTATTTAATTGAGATAAATCACTTGGTCCTAAACTAACCATTGCTACCGAAAGAAAAAAGAATATTCCGAAAATAAAACGACTACTTTCTTCATCTATGTTAAAAAAATTACTAATAAGGAATGTCGCTATATATTCAAAAATGATTGTACAAAATGAAAAAAATAACATTTTAACAATTTGCATTCGTTTAAACGTCTTCATTTCCTTAATTGTCTCTAACGATTTTCGCTTTTTTTATATAGATAGGTAAAATTTTGTTTACACTCCATCTTTTCCCCCTATCCACACCGCACATGCAACTTTCATCGCATACGGCGTTCCATCAAAACCATCACAGCTTTGACTAGTGGCTATCCCTAGGCATAGGTTTCCCTAGCTTCAACAGTACTGTGCCACCGCTCTCACTAATATTAAATGAAGTTATCATATGATTCACATGTTTCCTTCATACCACTTCGTTGGGTGTAGTCCCTCTATGTTATTAGCTTTCCACGTTCCAATAACTCTATCTATCCATATATCCTTAGGTGCCTCCTATGAGCCTATCTGCTAGATTGTGCCTTTAACACAATAAGGATTTTCATAACAAGGTTTTTACTCATCCTCACAGATTAATCGAAATAAGCATTTCTACTTACTAAATGTCTAGACCCTTTCATTCAGAGGTTCGTCTTATTATAATAATTATCCTCACCTTAGATATTTTTTAGACTCCCGGCCTATCATGTATTCGACCACCTCTGGTTCGCATTTCCTCGATCTTTTCGTTAGGATACACTCTCAGCCGACTTTACCGAGCTTTATACATTGTATTTCCTACACAATACAATGCATATCGGAGTATCAGAGATAGCGTTTCAAGGCGTTACCCTCTCATTCCACTATTCGAGTTATTAGTTCTAAATTATATTTAGGTAGCACTTTTCATACTACAACGTGTCGCACCCTTGTCATTTTCAACTTTTGAAATCCATCGAGCAATTAAAAAAATAACGAAAATAAAAAATAAATTTATAATAATTTTTAATATAAAATGGACATTTAAAAATAGTACCACATCATTAACCCCTTTCAAGAAATAGCAGATTTATTTAGAGAGTGATTCTATCCTTCTCTTCTCTACAAAAAACGAATCTCCTTTACATGTAGCCTTACCGTAACTGTTCAGCAACTTGATGATAACCTCGTTCTACAGCTAACTCTAACGCTGTTTGTCCATCTTCCACTTTTTTATTAACATCTGCCCCGTATTCAAATAGTAAACGAATAATTTCTGTATTATCATCATGAAATGCAGCAGTATGTAAACTTGTACGTCCATTGCTATCCAAAATTATTGAATCTGCCTTATATTCTAATAGTAGCTTTGTCAACTTTAAGGTTACGTTCTCCGGCAATAGCTGCATGTAACACCGTATTAGAAGGAATAAATGTAACTCTCGATTGAGAAATGGCATTAACCTCTGCATCATAATCCAAAAGGACTTGTACAACTTCTTTATTCTCAAAATGAGCAGCAAATCCTAATGGTAAAAGGCCGTCTTTATTTTCCCATTAACCAACCTCGAATGTAATGTCAATAACTCCTTTCCTTTTATTACATCAGTTTCTTGTATTGCTTGAAACAATTCCATTCTTCATCATCCCCTTTATTTTTTCTCTCTTTTCTCTTTATTTCTACATGGATAAATCAGTTTCCTCTTACCTGTTTTGCTAGAATTAGACCCTAAAAACGCTAAAATTGTCTAACCTTGCAAAAAAATAAACGTGGTTTACCTACTAAAATCTATTGAAATATAAGAATTTTTAGAATATTATTAATAATGTATCAACAACATTTAGAAAGAAGGGAATATATGAAAAAGAATAAACTATTTTCTGTATTTGCTTTAAGTAGTTTGCTAGTTAGTGCACCAGCATTAAGTGGACAAGCCTTTGCAGCTACAGAAACAATTGATTCACCTACTTACACACAAGTAGATGCACCTTACTTCGATCATAATATCGTCAACGAAGATCGATTATTAGCCGCTTTAAAACAACGTGGTGTTATTACAAGCTCAGACTCTGCTAGTGATGCACAAAAGAAGTTAAAGGCATACATTACACAAAAATCTACACCTTATACTTCTACTTTGCAAACTACGGCTGCTAATACAACAACGCCACCTGCCGCACAAAGAGATAAACATATTAAAAATCTATACAAGAACTACAAAGAATTTCATTTAAAACACAATAAAGAAACAGGTAAAAAATCCCCTGCTAATGGAAATAATTCTGCAAACAAAGGGCTGAATGGCAAATCTAATGTTCCAAAAGCAAAAGATAAAAAATATACTGGTCCAGTTCGAGAAGATAATGTTCTTGTCTTACTAGTTGAGTATAGCGATTTTAAACATAATAACATCGATAAGCAAGCAGACTATATGTATTCAGATGATTTCAATAAACAACATTACGAAAAAATGTTATTTGGTGATAAACAATTTACATTATACGATGGAACAAAAGTCGATACCTTTAAACAATTTTATGAAGAGCAATCAGGCGGTAGCTATACAGTCAAAGGTACTGTTTCTGATTGGTTAACAGTTCCAGGCAAAGCAAAAGATTACGGTGATGATAATCCAAATGGCGGCCACGATAACTTAGCACCACTTGGACCTCGTGACTTAGTAAAAGATTCATTAAATGCAGCTGTGGCAAGCGGCATGGATTTATCTCAATTTGACAAATTAGATATATACGACCTTGATGGTGATGGCAATACAAATGAACCAGATGGCTTAATTGATCATTTAATGATTATCCACGCTGGTGTGGGACAAGAAGCTGGTGGTGGTCGCTTAGGTGATGATGCAATTTGGTCTCATCGTTGGGTAGTTGGCAACCAACCTTATGCAATTGCAAATACAACTGCTTCAGTACCATATTGGGGCGGAAAAATGGCTGCCTTTGATTACACAATCGAACCAGAGGATGGCGCTGTTGGGGTATTCGCTCATGAATTTGGACATGATTTAGGATTACCAGATGAATATGATACTCAATATTCTGGTAATGGGGAACCAATTGCTTCTTGGTCTGTTATGAGTGGTGGTAGCTGGAACGGTCGAATGGCTGGTACAGAACCAACAAGTTTCTCTCCACAAAACAAAGAATTCTTCCAAAAAACAATGGGCGGAAACTGGGCAAATATTGTAGAAGTAGATGCTAGTAAACTTAATTCTAGTGGTACATTTGCGCTTATCGACCAAAGTGTAACGAAATCTGCTAACCCTGGTATGGTAAAAGTAAATTTACCTGATAAAGAAATTCAAGGTATTCAACCTATCCAAGGGAAAAACTATTACTACAGCACAAAAGGAGACAATTTACACTCAAAAATGACGACTCCTTTACTAGATTTAACAAATGCAACAACTGCAAGCTTAAACTTTGAGAGTTTCTATGAAATTGAAACTGATTACGATTATTTAACAGTAAGTGTTGTCGATGAAAGTGGTCAATCAACCGTGATTGATACAATTGGTGATTCAAAAACAGATATCGCCAAAAAACGTACATTATCTGGCGGATTCACAACGACAAAAGAGCAATGGTTAGATGTTTCTTATGATTTAAGTGCATTTGCTGGTAAAAAAGTAAAAGTACAATTTAGCTACGACACAGATGGCGGTCTAGTTGGAAGAGGCTTTACAATGGATAGCGTTAACTTAACTGTCAATGGCGCTACTACTTATACAGATGATGCAGAAGGCACACCAACCTTTACATTAGATAAAGCAATGGTTTCAAATGGAATCGAATATGCAAACCACTATTATTATTTAGAATGGCGTAACTATGCTGGTTCTGATAACGCCTTAAAATATAGCCGTGGTGTTGTATATAACACTGGTTTATTAACATGGTATGCAGATGATAGCTACTCAGATAACTGGACAGGTATTCACCCTGGTAGAGGCTTCTTAGGTGTTGTTGACTCTCATCCAAAGGCGATCGTCGGTACATTAAATGGTAAACAATCTGTTGCACAAAGTACTCGCTACCAAGTTGCAGATGCTGCCTTTAGCCAAGATAAAACACCAGCTTGGACATTTAACAGTCCATCTCGTGGTCTATTTGAATATACAAGTCAAAAAGGTGTAACAACCTTTAATGATTCTAATAACTACTTTGATGAAACGAAATATTCTGGTGTATCCATCTTAGATGCTGGACGATATGTTCCAAACTATGGCATTAAAGTTCAAGTACTTGGCGAAGCAAAAGATAACTCTGCCGGACTTGTTTGGATTCGCAAGTAAGCTAGAAAAACCTAAGACGGTACTACTAAATGCGCTAGCAATTAGTAGTAGTCCTCCGAATAAAATTTCACACTAGCACATAAAAGTCATGGTTTTAGACTTTTAAGGGATGAGAAGAAATTTCTCGAGGGGGACAGTCGAAGGTTAGACATCGAAAAATTGTTAGTATATAACTAAAGAAAGATACTTTCAATATTAAATAACTTTCTATATTCAAACTTACAATCTCCTATTCTTTTAAAGGCTGATATTTTTATCAGCCTTTTTATATTTCTTACATTTGATGAATGCTATTTTTCACAGCATTATCTTTTTTAATACTTAACCAAAAAATAATACTTGGTAAAAATGCCACTAAAACAATCCACACTTCATGCTCAGAAGAAGAAGGCATAATCTGCATTAAACTCCAAAATGGAGTGTTGTAGAATAGATAAAGAAACCAATCCCAATGTCCATCTGAAAAGAAATAACAATAGATCCAAATAAATAATCCAATAACGGAAACAACAGAGACGGATAACATATCTTTCATTTTAGTTGGTTGAGAGACAAGCAAAAATTTACCTAAAAAATAGTAGCAACTAATCGCTAATACTGTAATAAGTAACGGTATTCCATACGTAATAAAATCATTTGTCCACCCAAAAACATGAATCGTCAAAGTAGAAGTTTGATCTAATATAAACCAAAAAATAATACCTAGAACCCCATGAATCAATAACGCTACACTATTATTTCTTATCATCATTGTTCCTCCTTTGCTATTTTAACACTCATTATCCATTTTTTACTTTTTTCTTATTAAGTGTAATTATACACTTTAACGCACTTTATACAACATATATTGTTGAAATTTTCTAATAAAAAATCGACAAATCCAACTAAAAAAAGATTGCCTTTCAATTAGGCAATCTCTCCTTAATAATAAAACACACTATACTTGTCACGAATTAATTGCTGTACACGTTCATTTTCAGCAAAGAAGTTATTTTCTTTTGCAATCGCAAAATATTCTCTTACAATGGAATCCATCTGCTTCTCTTCGATTTCTTCTTCTTTAAAGACAACCCATTCTGGGAAACGACCGAATACCATCTTGGCAACCATTCGTCCCTTTTCACGAATAATTAAAATGCGCAATCCTGGTGATGGATATAAGTAAAAACCGAAGTTCTCATTAAAGGAAAAAGTATACATCACCTTATTTCCTACTTTATACTTTGTTTTTTTCTTTGTTTCATGTAACTCTTCAATTGTGGATAGTACGGATAATCGTACATCTGCTTTTTCCATTTCATTAAACCTCCTGCATTACCTTTCATACACATATGCTAATTGAATTAATGGCACTTCTTTTCCTCGATATAGCTCTGTTGTCATAACTCCCGTTTGTTTAAAGCCTACTTTTTCAAAAAAGGCAATCGAAATAGGATTATGCCTATACACTTCAACAATAATTTCTTTGATGTTCATCATAGGAAGATATTGGCTTTTAAACAATGCCATTGCCGCTCTTCCAATTCCTTGATGACGAAGGGAATCTTCTCCAATCAGCATTCCCATATACGCCTTTCCATTTTCATCAGCTGGAACAAGAATCTCCATTCTACCAACTGTTTTTCCATTATG
>JBJEFI010000103.1:0-36904 GCA_051873875.1 Bacillaceae bacterium
CGTTTGACTACGGATCAAAAGGTTAGGGGTTCGAGTCCTCTCGGGCGCGCCATATCATTGAATCCAATAGAAGGATTTACTTTCATAATTTATATAATAAGTCTGGTGACGATAGCGAAGAGGTCACACCCGTTCCCATACCGAACACGGAAGTTAAGCTCTTTAGCGCCGATGGTAGTTGGAGGATTCCTCCTGTGAGAGTAGGACGTTGCCAGGCAAAGTAAAAGAAGTCAATTTAGAAGCATTGCTTTTAGATTGACTTCTTTTTTATTTAGAACGATAGTATGTAGATGGACGATAAAGTACTTTTATTTTTAATTTTTTTGAAAATTGTATAAGATAAATATATACAAAGATAGTAAGTTTGTCATACACTAGTAATAGGCAATGATTTTCCATGTTGATAAATAAAGGTGGGAGAGAAATGGAAAACGATAAAGAGTTACTACGTATTCGAGTTTTAGGGGATGAAATTTTAAAAGATTTACTAAAGGAAGCGTATTTTGACCATGAACCTAAATTGCGAGATAGTGTTGAAAACCTTGCAAGAACCGTTGTTGCTTTAACTGATATTGCCTTAGAAAAAGATAATAATCCAGAAAGTACACTTCGTTATGTTGTTTCAAAAATGCGTCAAGCAAGTAATGCAATAAAAGAACAAGCATAAATTGAATTTTATGAAAAACTTGGTACCTTAACCAAGTTTTTTTTCATTTAATGTAATAACGAAAAGTAGGAAGTATGTGTCATAGTGGAGGCAGCTTAACATGAAATTAAAAAGAAATTTATCAAATAAGTGGATAAATAAATTAAAAGATTATTATTTCGTCGGTTGTTATGTAGGGGAAGCGCTTATTTTACGGGAAGATGGGAAGGTAGAAAGTGATAACCACGTATTAAAAATAAAATGTTTATCTCCTATTCCTGAAAAGTTAATTACGTTTTTTAATAGTTACCAATTTGTTTTTTCATGTACGGTATTTCAATCGATTAACGAGGAAACCATCTATAAATGGGTAGGGAAAAAAGAAGGCTTAAAAATGGAAGAAGTGACAGCCTTTTTAGAAAATAAGCATGTATTATTTCAATTGTATGAAGAGAATGGGCAGTTGCTTGTTCAATTAGTTGACTACGTTCCATGTTATCAGGAGGAGTATTATTTTATCATTCCAAGTCCAATACTTCGGCAAAAATTAAAGCAAAGAGATCTTGAATATCGATTGCATAAAGGGTATTTACCGATTTCCTTTATGACATATAACAATGAATTTCCAGCCCCATCTATTATTTATTATGAAGGAAAATTGTATGGAAATATTCGCTTAAAGTCTAGTGTAAATGCATATACATTTGTATCTATATTAAGTAGTGCTTTATATATAGATATTACAAAAGAATGGGATAATATTTTCACCTTTCATATTCATGATGTCTATTATTTACGCTCGTCTGTTTATAATAAACTCGTGCGAGATGTAGTTACAGGTGGAGAGCGAATACAAGTAGAAGAAGATGCTCATCTTTTTTTCTGGCAAGAAGAAATGGATTTTTTGGCTGCACTTCAAGCAAATTTAGAAAATAAACAAATTTATTTAGATGAAAAAGATACAGTAAATTTTCATGTTAGTTTAAAGACTAATAATATTACGATGTTATGTGGACCACCTGGCATTGGAAAATCAAGTCTTGCTCAGATTTATGGTTCTACATTGGGAATGAAGGTTGGCAAAGAGCTATTAGTGGTACCAGTATCACCATCTTATTCAGAACCGATGGATATATTAGGTTACTTACATCCAGAAACAAACACATATATGGTGAGTGAGACGGGAATTGTTCCGCTATTATATGAAGCTCAAGAAAATACAGAAACCCTTTATATGGTTTTATTTGAAGAAATGAATTTAAGTCAAATTGAGTTTTGGTTTAGCCCATTTATTAGTATTCTAGAGCAAAATCCTGAGGAGCGTTATCTTCGTTTGTATAGTGATAAAGAAGAACAAGGTTTAGTACACATTGGGGATAATGTTATGTTTGTAGGAACAATTAATATGGATGATACAACCAAAAGCATGTCTCCTCGCTTTTTGGATCGAGTAAATATGATTGAATTAAAACCTTTAAGCTTTAAAGAAATGGCAGGGCGATTAATAGAAGGAAAGGTTGAAGAACGTACTCTTATTTCGAATGTGATGTATACCCAATATCGACATGAATGGATAAGGGAAAATAGTCGATTATCTTTTTTTACAGAAGAGGAGTTGCAACTATTTGATCAGATAAACAGTGTTTTTCGAAAGTATCTTTTTCAAGATGGGGTATCCTTTCGAAGTGCAATGAAAATGGCTCACTTTATGAATAATATTCCAAATAATGAACAAGGAGAGCATTATTTTAGTCGATTAGAAGCATTAGATATTCAATTAAGACAACGAATCCTTTCAAAATTAACAATGTTAAGGTATGACGTTGGAATGATTGATGCACCTCTCTTTATTGAAACGTTGCATGGCTTATTAGCAAGTGAAGAATGCAAAAATATTTCTTCTTTTTCATCTTCATTACAATTTTTAGTAGAATTAAAGTCTTTGCTGGAGAGTCGTTGAAATGGAAACACGTGTATTAGATGATGAGGAGAAGCTTCCGTTTATTTTGCAATTATTAGTGGGACCAAGAGGGAAAGAAGAGGTTATTCCAATTCAGCATGTTTGCCTAAGCAATATATATGCAGGTAACTGTATTTATTCCATTCAAGAACTAAAGCCAATTAAAATTCAATTAATAACAGATGAAACAATTACACTTTTGTTTAGCTGGAATAAAACGTATCGCGTTTATTCTAATGAGGAAGAGGAACGTTGTTATTCTTTAAGTAATAAAGAGTCGCTCGTTACAATTTATGAGCATGGAAAAACGGATTATGTTTATCCGTGGCGATTTGGAATTTATCATTTTGAGATTCAGTGGGGGACGAAGCGATTTTATGGAGGTATTCGAATTGAGCCGAAAAATGTAGATTGGGAACAATTCCAATGGATGCTCTCTTTTATGAATGAATATGTAAATAGTATTTTTTTAGATACAAAGTTTCGGAAAAACACGCCATCTATTTTATCCAATCAAAAAAAGCAAAAGATTCTTCATACAATTGATCATTATTTGAAGCATGAGAAACAATTTTTTAAAACTTTAAAAAAAGTAATCAATGAACGTCATTGGACAATGGAAAAAGAATATGAGTGGAATAGCGTCAGTAAAAAAAGGGATGGAAAAAGCATCGTAAAGGAGCAGAAAAGTCGCACTAAATTTTATAATCGGCGTATGTATCGAAAAAAAGGGATTCCTTTTTATCCAGAATTAATGCAGATTTTACAAAATGTCCAGCGTTTTTATGACGATTTGCAACACATTTTCGATAAAATAGAAAAACAAATAGACATAGTAGGGGGGAAAATCAAAAAAATTAATACGTACTATCATTCTGTCAAAAATAATATTGCTATTACAGATCGAGACAAAATGAAATATAGGCAATTGACACAAGTGTATCAAATTGAAGTAGATCGTTTACGAATAGAAAGAGAACAAGTTATTCAAATTACAAGTGCCCTAAAAGGATTTTATCAATACCTTTTGTTATTATTGAAAAATGAAGAAAAAGAAGAGCAAAAGGGAAATTATAGCAAAAGTGAAAAGCAATTACTTCGAATTATTCATGAAATGATTCATCCGAAAAAGAAAAAATTAGAAGTTGAATTAAAACCAACATACTTGCTTTATGAATATTTCATTTTCTTTTCAAGTATAAATGTGTTAATGGATTTAGGATTTCAAGTAGAGGGAGCATCTGTAGAAGAACAGTTACA
Source organism: Bacillaceae bacterium (assembly GCA_051873875.1). GTDB lineage: Bacteria > Bacillota > Bacilli > Bacillales > Bacillaceae_G > JBJEFI01. Next base: position 3,867 of record JBJEFI010000103.1, read on the forward strand.
AGCTACAATCTTAAATGATGATCTATTAGATGGTAGCAAAGTGACATTAAAAAAAGGGGAACATGTTTTTCAAGTTGTTTTTAATGAATTGATTGATGGTAACTATGATCAAACACAATGGCGAAAAGGGAAGTTATTTAGTGGAGAAGAAAGTAAAAAGCCAGATGTGCGATTGGATTATTATATAGAAGATGAACAAGGTCAAGCATTTAAATGGTCGATTTTATTGGAAGTAAAATATAGTCCACTCTTTAATATTTATCAACAGCTAGGGAATACAAAAGCAATGGAGCAAATGTACAAATACTGGTCTATTAAATATGTGCATGAGGAAAATGGTAGAAAAAAATATGTTCGTAATCCAATTAAAGAAGTAATATGTGTGTATCCAGGAGGATATCATTATCGAATGATTGAAGATGGATGTGGTATTTTTTTACAAATGTATCCACAAAAAGACGGGGCAGGCGCGCATACAATCATCGGTTCTAATGAACTAAAAAATATACTTATAAAAGTATTGAAAATGACTGAATAAGGTGTTGGTATTCTTTTTTTAGATAAATAGGAAATTTTATGAATGAAGTCTTGGTTCATCTAATAGGAGGGGAAGATGGACTAAACTTTGTTTAATGATTAGAAATAAAGAAGGGGTAAAATGGAATAAATGGGGAATAGAAGGCAATCTAATTGATATTATGATAGTTCCATAATAAAATATATATATTGAAAGCGTTGTCAACAAAGGGGGAGACATCCTTTTAGGGGGGATTAGATGTTCAAGCGGGTAGAAAATAAAGGAGATTTAGAGCTATTTGAGCAAATATGGGCAGATTTTTGTGAAGAAAGCGGCATTTTGTTTTTAAATTATTGTAATCAAAGTGATAAATATCTTGTATTGGATGATAAAAATCATGCAATTGGGACAGTTGAGATTGGAACATACGACAAACATTATTCAAATGTAGAAAAAATGTTTCCATTTTCACAATCAAAGGAAGTATTAGCATTACACGATAAAAAAATATGTGAAGTAAGCAAATTAACCATTGATAAACAATATCGTGGAAAAGGTTTTTTTAAACGATTGATTGCATTACTCGCAATTCATGCTGTTGAAAATGAAGTGGATTGGTATATAGGGGTTGCCAATTTAAGAGTGCTTAAATATGTAAAAACATTAGGTTTTGAGATTTATTCGATTGGTGAGCCTGTTGCATTGAGCAATCGTATTCAAGGAATTCCGTTTTTATTAAACGCAAAGCATGGTGTAACACATGCGTCATCGTTTTCAGATTTTAGGTATTTGCTCGAAGCGTATCGAGTACAATCTGGTTAGGAATCGAATAGAAAAAAGAGATAGTTTACTCTGTAAAACTAATAACGAATAATTATTAATTATCTTTACAGAATAAAGTTTTTTATAAGATGTTACACATTATATAAATATTAGTACATTACTTATTGGATAAGTAGTGTACTTTTTTTGTTTTAAAGACCTCTTTATGATCTCATATACCACAACAACATGTATCTGAAAAATAATGATTTACTACGACATATATATAGGTTATTGTTGAGAATACATATGAAGTTTGAATATTTAGTTTTATGGGACTTTAATAATGAAGGAATAAACAGTGAAAGGAGGATTTTTTACTTTTGATAGAGAATTTATAAAATAAATGGCTATTGCTATGGAACTAAAGAGGCAGGATTGTTAAAGAATGAGTTAAAGTGAAACCTTATTCATAGTGTTCCGTATAAAAATAAAAAGGAGTGAAAAGATTGAAAAAATATGTTGTATTTTTAATTAGTTTTGTCCTGTTGTATATAGTATTACAATTTTTATCAGGTTGGATTCTAACAGCTCTCTATACTCCTCATTTATCATTAACGAACAATAATTTAAGTCAAGAAGTAGTGTTTGGGCAGAATTCTATAATTCCGTTGCTAGCAACTTTATCAATAGCAACATTAGCCTACTTTTTATCACAGAAATTATTTGTAACGACTAAAAAATAATACTTTTAGCGAGGTAATGCTTAAACAAGGCATTGCTTTTTTTCTTGTCCGTATAATAAAGAAATTTGTGAAGAAATGTATTTAAACTATCGGGTACTTTAGTTAGACAACAGACAACATTGTTGTTGTGGTAAATGAGATCATTTGTTGTACAAAAAAGGATAGATGAATACAGGTATTTTAGTCCTGTTCATCTATCCTTTCTTTTTCTGTATAAAATGTGTGACATTATACTCGGTTATTTAATTCTAAATGATTTTAAAAAATTTCTTGACTTTTAATAAAATAGTTACTACTATCTCTTTTTTAATCATAATCATTTTTTATACAATGTTGGCATCAGACCTAAAAATAGAAGAGAAAAAAGAGTTTTTTCTTTTTCTTGTTACGTCAATTTGTTTTAAGTGCTGTTGAGATTCAATAAGCTGCTTCATAGCATCTAGCTCAGCTTGTATAGCACTGTTTTCTTGGCGTAATTCTTCCAACTCGCGTCGATGCTGTAGTAATTGATATTGAATTGTTTCATAGCTAAAATCTCGAAGAGACTGTTCAATTTTATCAAGGCGTTCATTTGTTATACTTGCTTCCTGTTGAGTAGAAGATGAGACAATACCGATTCGATTTGGAACTTGCGGAACATATTCAGCTATGCGTAATACTTCTTCTCTTGTAAAAAGATAGTGACCTAATTCGTTTTTCTCAGGTGTGATATTTATTTTTTTTGCAATTGATAATACAGTCTTAGGTGACAATTTTAGTTTTTGTGCAACTTGTGATGTTTTCATCATCCTTCATCGCTCCCTCGCCATCTCTATTTTTATTTGTTATATAACGAGTTCGAGAGCGGAAAAAAATTTCCTTCACGCTTGACAAAACAAGTGGTCGTTAGGCAAATGTTCTAAAATTTTTCGTTATGATGACAAACTAAAGTCGAAAAAGGTCATCTTGGATATAAATATTTTCAAGTTCGACAGCCGTTGAAGATGCTAATACTAATCCAATGCTAGTATCACTATTTAAATTTTGAACAATCGAAAATGGGATACCAGCTGCTGTTGCTTGTTTAATATATGGAGAAAGATACGAATAAGAAATGCCTCCATTTAAAAGAAGTGTACAATTTTTTTGTTTTTTCATTTCATCAATAATTTCTTTATATATGATAGGACGCATCGTTTGAGCAATTGTTAATGCTTTGTAAATACGCTCACGAAATGTACCTAAATACATTTTTTTCTCGGCAGGATTAATTTCTTTTGCACCGTATATGCCTTCATTTAAATAATCATCTATTTTTTTGTTATACATAATAGACACCTCAAGTCATTTTTTATTATTCTGACATAATAGATAAATGTTGTAAAGAGTTTTGTAAATAGGGAAAAGTAATTAGAATTTTTTAAAAATAATCAAAATTACCTACACTTTTTTTAGTTAGTATGTTAATATTTAGGGAAAGATAGGCTCATTAATCATGATAACTATAAAATAAATGGTGGTGGTTAAAATTCATTCAAACCAAATAAATAATCGTACAAGCCAATTATTGATCCAACATCGCTCAAAACTGTTAGAAATATGGCAACAACAAATTTTTTTATCAAACAAAAATTTATATAAAGATGACATAGTAAAAAAGAATGACTTATTTTTTGAAGTATTTATTGGATACATAAACGGAACTACAACAGATAAAGAGATGGATATGTTTACAAAGAAGATTGCTTATGAACGAATGCTTTCTGGCGTAAACATTGGAGAATTTGTACATAATGCAAATAGAGCGAGAAGTGTTATACATGAATATTTTTTAGTGTTGGAAGAAAAGGAATCGGTAAATGAACTTATCGTTAAAATAAATGAGTTTTTTGATAAATGTATATATAAAACGGTAGCAGAATACTCCAATTTGATTTTTAAGCGTTTAGAGAGAAAAGAACAATTTATAGAAGAATCGCATAAAGATCGACTAACAATATTAGGGCAAATGTCTGCTAACTTTGTTCATGAATTTCGTAATCCGTTAACTTCCATTATGGGATTTATTAAATTGTTACAAGTTGAACATCAAGAACTACCGTACTTACATATTATTGAACATGAATTGGAGCAATTAAACTTTCGGATCTCACAATTTTTGTTAGCATCTAAAAAAGATGAAGACACAATACCTGCTCTTTTTTCTTTAAAAGATTTGCTTGATGAATTAATTGAATTTTTATATCCGAGTATTCTAAGCAGTGATGTAGAAATTGTGCAAGATATTGCTCCTGTTAACATTTATGCCTTTCGAACAGAATTAAAGCAAGTATTCCTTAATATTTTAATAAATTCGTTAGATGCATTAAAAGAAGTAGAACATAAGCGAATTGTATCTATTATTGTTTCGAAAGGAAACGGAAATATTAACATATGCATTCAAAATAACGGACCTGCTATTCCATTAGAGAAACAAGAAATTATTTTTGAACCATTTGTTACAACGAAAGTATTTGGAACAGGGATTGGATTATTTGTTTGTAAAGAAATTATTGAAAAACATAACGGAACGATTAGCTGTATTTCTGATGAAGAAAAAACTCAATTTTGTATAACATTACCGACTCTCACAAAGGATTGAACAATATTGTTCAATTTTTTTTGTTGCAAAAACTTCTTAAACAAGCTAAAATCTCTACTAATATAGTTTTTTGCTCATATAATTGCAATAATATGGTTTGCAAGTATCTACCAGGCTACCACTGCAATAGCTTGACTATGAGAATGATAAATGCCATAAGGATGTTTATTATTCTCATATTTAATAAGAGAGGATGATAAACATGAAAAATATACAAAATTTGATTCAAGTAGCTAATAAACAAAAGAAAGCGATGCTTGTTATAAAGAATGGAAAAGTTATTGATGTGTTTTCACGTCGTATTATAGAATGTGATGTTGCAATTGAAAATGGAAAAATTGTTGGACTAGGGTGTTATGAAGGAGAAGTGGAGTACGATGCAAAAGGTTGTTACTTATCGCCAGGATTTATTGATGGTCATGTTCATATTGAATCATCAATGGTACTTCCACAGCAATTCTCAAAAGCAGTACTTCCGCATGGGGTAACAACTGTCGTGACAGATCCACATGAAATTGCCAACGTATTAGGTGTAGAAGGAATTGAAAAAATGATGGAAGATAGCGAGCATGCATTATTAGATATTTTCTTTATGCTCCCATCATGTGTACCTGCTACACCTTTTGAAACAGCAGGAGCAACGATAAGAGCGAAGGATTTAGCATCTCTTATGAAAAAAGAAAATGTACTTGGTCTTGCAGAAGTAATGAATTATCCTGCGGTTCTAGGTGGAGAAGAAGATATGCTTGAAAAAATCCAACTAGCTATTGAAAATAACAAAGTAATTGATGGACATTGTGCAGGATTAAATCAAGATGCCATCAATGTATATCGTACGGCAACAATTACAACAGATCATGAATGTGTTTATCCAGAGGAAGTAATTGATCGTATTCAACGTGGCATGTATGTGTTACTTCGAGAAGGTTCAGGTGCAAAGAATTTACGAAACTTATTAAAAGCAGTAGATGAGTACAATGCAGCTCGTTGTTTACTGTGTACAGATGATAAACATATTGATGAGTTAGTGGAAGAAGGTAGTATTGATCATAATATTCGTATTTGTATTGAAGAGGGAATGAATCCACTTACTGCAATAACAATGGCTACCATTAATGCAGCCCAATGTTATGGTTTAAAAACAAAAGGTGCAATTGCTCCAGGTTATGATGGTGATATTGTTTTCTTATCTGATTTAGAAACAATTAAAATTGAACGTGTATTAAAAGATGGAAAATTTATTGATGAAATAGAAGAAGAGTTGGTTCCATTTACTACAATAAAAAATACGATGAATATCGCGCCTATTGAAAAGGATGCAATTATTATTCCGATGACAACTTCTAATATAGCAAATATTATTGAAGTAATTCCATCAAGCATTGTGACGAAGCATGTAGTTGAAGAAGTACCGGTTGTAGATGGTGAATTTATTCCATCCGTAGAAGCTGACTTAGCTTATTTAGCTGTTATTGAAAGACATCATGGTACTGGGAATATAGGATTAGGAATTGTGAAAGGACTAGGATTAACAAGTGGTGCTATTGCTTCTACTGTAGCGCATGATTCTCACCATATAGTCGTTGCAAGTACGACGAAAGAAGACTTGATTGCAGCAATTAATCATTTAACAAAAAATGGTGGAGGTTTAACGATTGTTCAAAATGAAAAAGTCATTGCATCTATTGATTTGCCTTTTGGTGGTTTAATGTCAACAAAGTCATTTAATGAAGTATATGAAGAAGCCAAGCAATTAAATGAAGGATTAACGCACATTTCTACTGTTACGGATTATAATATTTTCTTAACATTATCTTTTCTGGCACTACCTGTCATTCCTGCTGTAAAGTTAACAGATAAAGGTTTATTCCATGTTGGCCAATTTAAACATATCCCTGTAGAAGCTTAAATTTATCAAAAATAGGCGAATGCACAATCCGGGACAGTCTGTTTTCACATATGTTATCACTGTAAGTAATAAAAACCGTAAGGAGTGAAACAGAATGTACGGATACGGATATCCAGGATGTGGATGTGGCTATGGTGGCTATGGTGGTTACGGCGGCTGCGGCGGCGGCTATGGAGCAGGTTTTGCATTAGTAGTTGTATTGTTTATCTTATTAATCATCATTGGTGCATCAGCAATTGGTTTTGGCGGCAGATGCGACGATGATTGCGATTGTTAATTAAAAAGTAAAAGAAAAAACGACAAAGTCGATCCATATTGGATCGGCTTATTTTTTTATCATAAGATACAAAATTTGCTTCTAGTTTCTCTATTTCTCTAATTTCTAGCCACCATCCTCGAGAAATTTCTCCCCATCTTTGAAAAGTTAAAAAAAGGACCGTCAGCTGTGAATGTGAAATTTTTTTAGATGGCTCTTTTTTGTTTTTTTGGCATATTTTTTGCATAAGAAATAATGAGCGGAATATACTTCTTTTTTCGACATTTGTCGAAAATTCTTAGAAGGTGACGAAAAAGTTTCATTGAAAGTAGTATAGTAGATTGATGTTTTTCATAGTTTAATACAAATAAATATTTGGGGGGAGCAAAGTGAAGCGTGACTATTTAATTAAGCCATTATTAGGTGAACAGTATCCAACGGTTTCCTATGCAAAAGGTGTATATATTTATGATACAAATGGTAACAAATATTTAGATGGTTCATCAGGAGCTGTTACAGTCACAATTGGGCATGGGGTTCAGGAAGTCATTGATGAAATGACAAAACAGGCACAAGAGGTGGCATTTACATATCGTTCTCAGTTCACAAGCATTGCAGCAGAAAGATTGGCAAAAAAGTTAGCTGATTTAACTCCTGGAGATGTGAATTGGACTTTTTTTGTAAACAGTGGAACAGAAGCTGTTGAAACGGCAATGAAAACAGCTATACAGCATTACCAAGAAAAAGGTCAACATTCAAAAAAAATAATCCTTTCAAGAAAAATGAGTTATCACGGTATTACCGTTGGAGCACTTTCTTTATCAGGACATAAATTGCGACGGAAGCGATTTGAAACATTATTGGAAAATTATTCTGTTGTAGAGGTTCCTTATTGTTTACGGTGTCCATTTAATAAAACGTACCCAAGTTGTAATTTGGCTTGTGCAACTCATTTAGAAGAAAAAATTACAGAGATTGGGAAAGAAAACATTGCTGCTTTTATTGCGGAACCAGTTGTTGGTGCTGCAGGTGCAGCGATTACGCCACCACCTGGCTATTATGAAGAGATAAGAAAAATTTGTGATACCTATGATATTTTATTTATCGCAGATGAAGTAATGACAGGACTTGGACGTACTGGAGAAGTATTTGGTATTAATCATTGGAATGTTGTTCCAGATATAATCACAGTTGGGAAGGGGTTAACAGCAGGATATACACCAATGGCAGCAACAATTGCTTCTGATCGAGTAATAGAGCCAATTTCCAAAGGATCGAGGGTCGTGATGAGTGGGCATACATTTAGTGCAAATCCATTATCCTCAGCGACAGCCTTAGCAGTTATTCAATATTTACAAAAATATTCTCTCATTCAAAAAGGGAAAGAAAAGGGAGAATTATTGAAAAAAGAATTAGAAGGGCTAAAAGACAAATATAGTGCTATTTTAGATGTACGAGGGAAAGGATTGTTACTTGGTGTCGAATTTGATAGCGCTTATTTTGATGTAGAGAAAGAAACGATAACGAATCAAGTGATACAAGTAGCGAAAGAAAAAGGTTTATTACTATACCCAGCTGTTGCTGGCAATGATGGTGTCGAAGAAAATGCGGTTATTATTGCACCCCCATTGACTATTAATAATGAGGAACGAAAAGAACTTGTCCGTATTTTTGAGAAAACAATTGAACAATTGACGATAAAGGAGAAGGCATAATGGAAAATACCTTTGAAAAAATCATCAATGTCGAAGAAGCGATGACCCATTTTCATCATGGAATGACATTAATGTTTGGTGGGTTTGGAGGAGTAGGATCGCCACCTACCCTTATAAAAGGAATTGCTCAAAAAGGAATAGGAGACCTTCATTTAATTGGAAATGATACAGGTTTTCCTCATATTGGAATTGGACAGCTTGTTACGAATGGACAAGTTTCGACGTTAATCACATCTCATATTGGTTCAAATCCAAATGCCGGAAAAGGGATGACAGAAGGGACTATAGAAATCGAATTTTGTCCTCAAGGAACATTGGCAGAACGTATTCGAGCAGGAGCTATGGGATTAGGTGGTATTTTAACAGATATTGGAATTGATACGATGATAGAAGAAGGAAAACAAAAGGTAGATGTAGATGGAAAAGCCTATTTAATTGAAAAGGCATTGACGGCACAAGTGGCGATTGTTTATGCAAAAAAAGTAGATACGTATGGAAATATGATTTTTGATAAAAGTGCGCGAAATATGAATCCAATGATTGCGATGGCCGGGGATATAACAATCGTAGAAGCGGAAGAAATTGTACCATTAGGAGAATTAAACCCAGAGGAAATAATTGTACCAGGTGTATATGTGAATTATATTGTACAGTCGAAAGGAGTAGATTGGACATGGGTATGGGAGTAGAAATAAGACAGCGTATTGCAAAGCGAGCAGCACTGGAAATTAGAAATGGAATGGTTGTTAATTTAGGGATTGGAATTCCTTCTCTCGTTCAAAATTATATTGATCCTGCGCTTCAGGTGTTTTTTCACGCAGAAAACGGTATTTTAGGTATGGGAGCATCTCCTATAAAGGGAGAAGAAGATGAAAATCTTTGTAATGCAGCAGGTTATCCAACAACCTTAGTACGAGGTGGCTCTTATTTTGATAGTGCCACAGCTTTTGGAATGATTCGCCGAGGGAAATTAGATATGACAATTTTAGGTTCATTGCAAGTAAGTGAAAATGGCGATTTAGCCAATTGGATTGTTCCGAATAAGCGAGTACCTGGTATTGGAGGAGCAATGGAATTAGCAGCTAAAGCGAAAAAAGTAATTGTACTGATGAATCACAATGATAAAAATGGCGCTTCTAAAATTGTAAAAAGCTGTACTCTTCCATTAACAGCGAAAAGTTGCGTAGATATGATTATTACAGAACTTGGTGTTTTTAATATTACAGACAAAGGAGTTGAGTTGATAGAACGATTAGGAACGGAGAGCATCCATGAAATTCAACAAAGAACAGCTGTACCACTACGAATTGGAAAAAAGTAAGAGAGGAAGAAGAATAAATGGATGTAAAAAGGAAAATAAGCGAGTATATCGACTGCCATCAAGAGGAAATGACAACCTTATTAGCTTCATTTGTAAAGGAGAATAGCGTTCAAGGAAATGAACAAGGCATTCAACGATTAGTCATTCAAAAATTAGAACAATTAGGTTTAGAGATTGATAGTTGGGAACCATCTTTTGAAGAAATGAAGCATCATCCATATTTTATTTCGAATCGAACATCTTTTAATGGAAGTTCAAATGTAGTAGGAACGTTAAAGGGAAGTGGAGGTGGGAAATCCATTATTTTAAATGGGCATATTGATGTTGTACCTGAAGGGGATTTGAATCAATGGGAAGATGATCCTTATAGTGGTATTATAAAAGGAAATCGATTATACGGTCGTGGTTCAACGGATATGAAAGGTGGCAATGTTGCTTTATTACTTGCAATAGAAGCAATAAAGAATAGTGGTATAACATTAAAAGGAGATATCTTTTTTCAAAGTGTAATAGAAGAAGAAAGTGGTGGTGCTGGGACATTAGCAACTCTTTTAAGAGGATATCATGCAGATGGGGCACTTATTCCAGAACCTTCTAAAATGAAAATATTTCCAAAACAACAAGGTAGCGCTTGGTTTCGCTTAACCGTGAAAGGGAAATCAGCTCATGGGGGAACGAGGTATGAAGGTGTAAGCGCTATTGAAAAAGCGTTAATCGTTATTCACCATGTATTAGCGTTAGAAAAACATCGAAACGAAAAAATAAATGATTCACTATACGCAAGGATTCCAATTCCTTTACCTATTAATATTGGTGTGATAAATGGGGGACAATGGCCTTCCTCTGTATGTGATGAGGTAGTGTTAGAAGGTCGTTTTGGAATCGCACCATGGGAAGAAATTGGCGCTGCTAAGAAACAATTAGAGGCATGGTTACTGACGTTACAAATGAAAGATAGTTGGTTTATTGAGCGTCCAGTATTTATAGAATGGTTCGGTGCCCATTGGATTCCAGGAAATTTAGAAAATGACCATCCTTTTTTAACATCTTTTATTAATAGTTATACAGATGTTGTACAAGAAGAGCCAATAATAGAAGCATCACCTTGGGGAACGGATGGGGGATTGTTATCCGTTGTTGGAGACATTCCGACAATTGTATTTGGACCAGGAGAAACGAAAATGGCCCATTATCCGAATGAGTATATCGAATTAGATCAAATTGTTGTTTGTGCAAAAATAATTGCTCACTTTTTGCTTGATTGGTGTGGTGTAAAAGAGGAGGGATAAAGGTGCGTTATTCAGAAACGATTATTGTGCAAAACCATACCTTTTACGGAAATATTTGTTTAGACTTTTTTAATGAGCGTATTCGTGTAGATGACTATCGAGGAAATGTGGATGACTTGCATCATTTTTTAATACAACAAGTAAAGAAAGAAAACTTCAAAAAAGTAATTGTAAAAGGAAAAGAAGAAGATATTCATGCATTTATACGCAATGGATATACGTTGGAAGCAATTATTCCAAAATATTATCGTGGTAGCACTGCTTATTTTTTTACCATGTATACAGATATACATCGGCGTGAAAGTGGACATTGGATACATGAAGATGAAATCCTTCATAAAATTTATGAAACACGAAAAGAGAAAAAGGAATTAACTTTAGCTGAAGGATTACAAATGCGTCTAGCAACAATGGGAGATACGAATGCCTTAGCCACTTTGTATAAGCAAATTTTTAAAATATATCCAACTCCATTAGATAAAGAAGAATATATTGTTCATACAATGGAGCATGATACTCTTTATGTCGTGATTGAAAATGAACAAGGACAAATTGTATCTGCTGCTTCTGCAGAAATAGATGTAGAAAATGGAAATGCAGAGTTAACAAATTGTGCAACAATCCCTTCCTATCGACAATATGGCTTGATGAAAATATTATTAGCGGGATTAGAAGATTATTTACGTGAACGTAGTATTTATTGTGCGTATACGATTGCTCGCGCGCTTTCATATGGTATGAACGCTGCCTTTTTTGATCTTAATTATACATACCGTGGCCGATTAACGAAAAATTGTTATATTTATGAAACCATTGAAGATATGAATGTATGGACAAAGGATTTAGGACAATGACAGTGGTCCAAACAGAATTACTAGAAGCTATTTTAAATAGTATTGATGAAGCAATTCATGTTGTCGATGAAAACGGGGTAACGATTTTTTATAATCATAATGCAGCGGAAATGGATGGAATGAAGCAAGAAGAGGTATTAGGGAAATATGTATTAGAGTCTTTTCCTTCTTTGACAGTAGAAAGTAGCACGTTATTTACCGTATTAAAAACAGGTAAACCAATTATCAGAAGACCACAACGTTTTCAAAATAAAAAAGGAAAATATATTGAAACAATTAACACAACTTTGCCAATTTATATTGGAAGGAAGATAGCTGGTGCTGTTGAAATTGGAAAAAATTATTCTTCTATTCAAGCATTAACAGAGCAGATTACAAAGTTACAAATGAAAATAGCTAGTAGTAAAAAGAAAAAAACAGATGCTTCCTATTATACATTACAGGATTATTTAACTGTAAACGAGCAAATGATTGCCCAAAAAAAAGAAATTGAAAAGGTAGCAAAAGCCAATGTAAATGTATTAATTTATGGTGAAACGGGAACAGGAAAAGAATTAATTGTTCAAGGAATTCATCATGCTTCTAATAGAAGAAACAAGGCATTTATTGTTCAAAATTGTGCGGCTATTCCTGAACAATTATTAGAAGGAATATTATTTGGTACAACGAAAGGGAGCTATACAGGTGCAGTTGATCGTCCTGGCTTGTTTGAATTGGCCAATGAAGGAACATTATTTTTAGATGAATTGAATTCCTTGCCAATTCAGTTACAAGCCAAATTATTGCGTGTACTAGAAGATGGCTATGTAAGGAGAATAGGTGATACTGCTGTAAGAAAAATAGATGTGCGTGTTATTGTCGCAATGAATGAACATCCAAAAGAATGTGTAGATAAAAAGAAATTAAGAGAAGATTTATATTTTCGAATTGGCATGTTTTCCTTTCATTTATTACCTTTGCGAGAACGAAAAGAGGATAGTACCTTTTTACTTCATCATTTTTTATGTATCTATGGAGAAAGAGATGCATTTTCTTTTTCTGCAGAAGCGCTTGTTCATTTACAACAATATAACTGGCCAGGAAATGTACGTGAATTAAAAAGTACAGTTCAATATGCAGTAACGATTTGTGAAGGAGCGATGATTACATCAAAAGATTTGCCTGTCCATATTAGAGAACAAGCAGCATTGTTTCAAGAATATACGTCACCACTAAAACCCCTCCGTCAGGCATTAGATGAAACAGAGTATACGCTTATTAATCAAGCGATGAAAGAAAGTGATGGAAATGTAGTGAAAGCTGCAAAATTATTACAAATTCCGCGTCAAACACTTCAATATAAATTAGGAAAACAAGTGCCGAAAAATGAGCATCTTTCTAAGGGATAGAGATTATTTGAATGCCGAAAAATTGGCATAAACAAAAAAATGCCGATTTTTCGGCATTTTTTATTTGAAGTTGTTTGATGAATGTAAATGTCTTTCGTTATATAATGTTCGTTTCTCTTTTTCACCATGATACGTGTATATACATATTGTATTGTATAACTGTTTTTTGAAAAACGTAAATAAATAGTTCTTTTTTTGCAATTTTGTTTGTAATGGTACGTTTTTTGCATATGAAATAGTGAGAAAAGATAATGAGGAGGAAAAAGTATGAAATACAATTTATATAAACCTACACGTCATTGGAGTGAAATTGAACTTTGGAAGGATGTTACAGAAGCACAATGGAACGATTGGATTTGGCAATTAACGAATACAATTCGTACATTAGATGATTTAAAGAAAGTAATTAATTTAACACCAGAAGAAGAAGAAGGTGTACGAATTTCTACAAAAACAATTCCTCTAAATATTACTCCTTATTATGCCTGGTTGATGAATCCAGATGATGCTCGTTGTCCAATTCGGATGCAATCTGTTCCAATTGGTAAGGAAATGTATAAAACTCGTTATGACTTAGAAGATCCTCTTCATGAAGATGAAGATAGTCCAACGCCAGGGTTAACACATCGTTATCCAGATCGGGTGCTATTTTTAGTGACAAATCAATGTTCAATGTACTGTCGTTATTGTACCCGCCGTCGTTTTTCCGGTCAGATTGGAATGGGTGTGCCGAAAAAACAATTAGATGCAGCTATTAATTATATTCGTAATGCACCTGAAGTACGAGATGTATTAATTTCTGGTGGGGATGGCTTACTTATTAATGATCAAATTTTAGAATATATTTTAAAGCATTTACGAGAAATTGACCATGTGGAGATTATTCGAATTGGTACACGTGCACCAGTCGTATTCCCACAACGAATTACAGAAAATTTATGTAACATTTTAAAGAAATATCACCCAATATGGTTAAATACACATTTTAACACGTCAATTGAAATTACAGAGGAATCAAAGAAAGCTTGCGAAATGCTAGCAAATGCAGGAGTGCCAATTGGGAATCAGTCAGTTATTTTAGCAGGGATTAACGATAGCGTACCAATTATGAAGCAATTAATGCATGATTTAGTAAAAATTCGTGTTCGTCCTTATTATATTTATCAATGTGACCTTTCAGAAGGAATTGGTCATTTCCGTGCACCTGTTTCAAAAGGATTAGAAATTATTGAAGGGTTACGTGGTCATACGAGTGGCTATGCCGTTCCTACTTTCGTTGTGGATGCACCTGGTGGAGGTGGCAAAATCGCCCTTCAGCCAAATTACCTTATTTCTCAAAGTGCAGATAAAGTAGTATTACGGAATTTTGAAGGCGTTATCACCACTTATCCAGAGCCAGAAAATTATGTAGCAGGTCGGGCAGATGACTATTTTAAAAATGTGTATCCAAATTATTTAGAAAAAGATTCTGTCGTTGGTGTTGCTGGATTACTCCATGATAAACAATTTAATTTAGTACCAGAAGGAATCAAGCGCCTCGATCGCCGGAAAGGTTATGAAGAAAATCCAACTCATACGTCATTGAAAGATAAGCGGGAAAAACGAGATGAATTAAAGGAAAAGAAATTCAATGCACAGTTGAATAAAGCAGATGCAAAAGAAACGGGGGCTTAAGATGAATTGTCACTGGTGTGATTCAGCAAAAGTAAATGAAATAAAAAGTACAGTGTATTGGGAATTACCAGATGGAACAAATGCGATTTCCATTGAAGAGACACCGACAGTTTGCTGTAGTGACTGTGGAATGGAATATCAAGAAGAGGCAATTATTGAGGAAATAGAAAACCAATTGTTTTTAATTGACACCAAGAAATTAGCTAAAGTAGTAACTTATGATGCATTAATGACAACAGAACGGATTTTAAAAAGAAATTATTTTGCTGGTCTTTAGTTGAACAAATTAGATTTTATTGTTATTTAGGTAATAATTTAGATAAGGAAGCGGCTAATAGATAAATTTAGTATTGAAAAAGGAGAGTAGATTTGCTACGTTGGTAGTAAAAGTACGAGAGGATTTTTGAAGAATGAATAAAAGTTTTTATCACTACATGATGAAGCATCGTCATGTTTCTGCCAAAAATGAAATAGAAGTACTAGCAAATGAAATGTATGAAGATCATGCTTTTCCAAAACAGTCATTTGAATATAATACAGTATCATCTTATTTAGAGTTAAGCTCCCATTTTCAATCAACAATGTCTACCTTTGATCGTGCTTGGGAAATGTACGAACGAGATGAATAAAGGAAGGCTTCTTATAGAAACCTTCCTTTATTTTATTTGTGCATATAGATGCTTTTCCTACTTGTTTATCATACTGTTTTTTCAGCATGCTTTATTATTTTAAGTTTTGAAATACGATTTTCGCTAGCTTCTATTACTTCAAATGTACAGTTTTCAATCTTTACTTCGGTATTTTCACCTTTATTAATAATACGACCAATTTGTCCCATTACATATCCACCAATTGTATCGTAGTCTTCTTCATCAATAGAAAGGTTTAGTAAATGCTTTAATTTGGTTATTGGATATGCCCCTTGGACAATAAACGTATTATCGTCTAATTGAGTTATTTCTTGTTCTTCAAATTCATCATATTCATCACGAATATTTCCGACGATTTCTTCCACTAAATCCTCTATGGTAATAATACCAGCTGTGCCACCGTATTCATCAACAACAACGGCTAAATAAGTTGTGCCTTGTTGTAGCTTTGCGAAAGCATCTGATGTTTTTGTTGCTTCAAGTATGTAATGCGGTTTTCTAAGTAATTTTCTAACATTAATTTGTTTTGTTTGATGATTCACTAAATAAGGAAGTAAGTCCTTTACATGAAGGATACCAATGATGTTATCAATATTCTCTTCATATACAGGAATACGTGTATATTTTTCCCTTACAACAAGGGAAAGGATTTCTTCTATTGAATCAGATGTGGGAAAAGCAACAATATCTGTTCGATGAGTCATTACTTCTCCAACTGTTTTATCATTAAATTCCAGCACATTGCTAATCATTGTTTTCTCTGTATGTTGGATGACACCACTTTCTTCTCCTACATCAACCATCATTCGAATTTCTTCTTCGGTTACTGTTTCTTCCGATTCATTTGGATCTTTTCCAAGTAAACGAATAACGCCATTTGTAGAAAAAGAGAGCATTTTTACAAACGGTCTTGTGATTTTAGCAATGATAGTAAGTGGACGGGCAACAAATAATGAAATACCTTCTGGCTTTTGCATCCCGATTCGTTTCGGAACAAGTTCACCAAATACAAGTGTAACGTAAGATAGTATTATCGTAACAATAATTAAGGAACATGTCTGAATGACGCTTTCACTAATTGGAAGATTCGTTTCTACTGCCCAGGCTGTAATTCGTTTTGCAAAGCTTTCTGCAGCAAAAGCACTCGCTAAGAAACCAGATAAAGTAACACCAACTTGGATTGTTGCCAAAAATTTACTAGGCTCTTTAATTAACGCAACAATTAACTTTGCACGTTTGTTTCCTTCTTCAGCCATTCTTTTAATCTTTTGATCATTCAGCGAGATAATAGCAATCTCAGAAGCAGCAAAAAATGCATTTACAAAGATTAAGATAAGTAGTACGAATAATTTTAACAGTATGGAGTCGTCCATAGTTTGTATAACACACCCTTTTAAATAATTATTTGTATAATAGTATAGCGTATTTTTACAGAAAAAGAAAACTAATACTTATTTTCTGTAAAAACAGATGGGGCTTTCTTTCATAAAACAGCAGTTTAAATTAGACGTTTATCTCAAACCTTAATGCACGCTATGCATATAGTATTAAAAGGAATGGTGGAAGTATTGGCTGATTGAAGGGGTGTGCGAATATGTCTAAGAAGAAGCAGCCAAAATATAACGTGGGAGACATAGTCGTCATTACGTTATATGGAACAGTGGGAAAAATAACAAATATAACCTTTTTAATTTATTGGTAATCCTACTAAGAAAAGTAGGAGGGCTGTATCAATCGTAAATGAAAGAATAGGAGGCTTATATAAATGGCGTTGGCAGCAATTTATTTACGGTTATCGAAAGATGAAGAAAACCAAGGAATCGATCAAGTACTAGATAATCATCGAAGAAAGTTAGTGAAGTTAGCAAATAAGCAAGGAATGTCCTTTGATATTTACCAAGAAATACAAAGTGGTGTTGATATAGAGAGGCAGCAATTAAATTTATTACTTTCTAGATTAGAAGAATACGAGTATATTATTGTTCATGATTTAGACCGAATTACACGTGATAATATTCATGCGGAACAAATCAAATTACTACTTATTGAAAATAATATTAAAATTTTAACACCGAGTGGTGAAATAGATGTTAGTAATGAAATTAATGAGATGATGTTTTCATTCCAAGCAATAATGGCTAATTATGAATGGAAACAAATTCGTAAACGCCTTGCTCGTGGACGTATGGCGATAGCTGAAAAAGGGTATTGGGTGCATACAAATCAAATACCATTAGGCTATTCAAAAACAGCTGAGAAAAAACTAGTTATTCATGAAGAAGAGGCAAAAATTATTCGTTATATTTTTGAGCAGACGTTAAAAGGAGTAACGGCAAATGAAATCATGAAGCGTATGTATGCATTTGGATGGCGCTCTAGAAATGGGAATGTCTTAACAACAAGTCATATTAATGTCATTCGAAAGAATCCTACTTATTATGGCTGTATTCATGTAAAGCCAAAGAAGACAAAAAGAATCGTAGAAGAAGTGTTTATTGAAGATGCTCATGAAGGTATTGTTACGAAAGAAATATTTTTAAATGTACAAGAAATGTTACAAAGTAATAAGGGGAAAAAATTTAGAGAAAGGGGAGAGATAACTCGGGCGCTACAAGGAATTATTCGGTGTGCTAAGTGTGGTAGAAAACGGTATATTCAAAAAGATGGGAGTGGGACAGATTATATTAAGGCTTGTAACAATAGTAAGGCTACGATTAATGCTTGTTCAGATAGCGGCTATCAATATTGGAAAGTAGAAGAAAAAGTATTTCAAGCATTGGCAGAATATCAGGAGCAATTAATTCATGAATTAGAGATAGTACAAGTGACTCAATCTAACAATGATAAGAAAAAAATAGAAGAAGAAATGAAAAGAATGCACATTCAAAAGGAGAAGCAATTAGTAAAACGAAAGCAGCTCACAACATTACGAATTGAAAATGAAATTACGAAACAAGAATTTGAAGATTATAAGCACCAACTAGATATGTTTATTTTAGAAATTGATCAACAATTGAATAGTTTCCAACGAATTCTTTTTAATATAGAAAGACGGGAGAGGGAACAACCTGAAATAAAGGAAATACTAAATATACTTCCTCAATTAACAGCACTTAATCCAGTGTTCGTTAATCAATTTATTCGTCAATTTATAAAGACGATTTATTTTGCGACGAATGAGTGTAGTGTAGGAAATTATAAAACGTACAAACGAACGTATAAGCACATTTATTTGGAAATCGAACCGTATTAGCATATTGCAAGTAGATAGTGTTACAGTAGTCAATAATAGGAAAGCATGTCTATTGTAGGGGGGTGATTAATAATATATAAAGATAAGCTGAAACGGAGAAGGAGTAAAATAAATGAAGATATTTGTGATTATTCTTGTAGTTAGTTGTTTTATTTCTTTCTATAAAGGGCATTATCTAGATAAAAAAAGGAAAATGAGTTATATAATGACAATGCTTATGTTTATTCCATTTTTAGCTACTTGGATGCTTACATTAACTATGCATAATTTTTCCATTGCACTCATTTTAAGTATGCTCATTAGTGTAGGAATCGCAATTATCTTTTTAATAGATAATAGTGAAAAAATGTTAGAAAGTAGCGGGATGGCATTGATGAGTGGTGTGATGGGAAGCATGCTTGTCCCAATGATACCAAATAATATGATAGAAATGGTAAATCAATTTGTTTTATTTTTGTTCACAAGTTTGATAATATTAACAATATTAAGTATATTTTTAAAACAAATGATGGCGACAAGAAAACGAATGATTTTATTTACGAGTATTTCTATTACGATTATTGTTGTATTATTTGTTCTTAGTTTAAATGTACAAAGTAGCATTCATCATCCTTATATGCACATGTAAGCTGATTACACTTATTAATAGTGAAATTTCCATCGATAGGAGTTTTTCGACCTAGTGAATGGATAGTTGAACGGAATGAAATGAGCGGTAGATAGCTACGATTTAGTAGGTATCTTTTTTTATTATGAGGGGTATTATGCAAATTCAAAGGACTTATTATTACATTTATAGCTAAAAAAATAAATAGGTTGTAATTAAATTGTCATATTATTCTGTTATGTTAATACCTAGAATTGCACCTATGGAGTAAAAGGAGTACAAGATGAAACGAGTTAAAAATAGTAGATATATAATAACAGGAATTGTTGCAACAGCTATGATTTATTCAGGAAGCGTTAATACATATGCGGAAGGTTTATCACAAACACAAATTGAACAAAAAACAAGTGAAATGGAAAAGAAGAAAGAAAATATTGCATTAGAAAAAAAACAAATGCAAGCAGAGATTGAACGTTTAGATCACCGATTAGCAGAAGTAAAACACAATATTCGTCAAAAGGAAGCAGCTATTCAAAGTGCAAATAAAAATATTGCTCGATTAAAACAAGATGTAACAAAATTAGAACAACGAATTAAACAAAGAAAAGATATTATTGCAGAACGATTAATTTTAATGCAAAAAAATGGTGGACAGTTTAAATATGTAAGTTATTTACTCGGCTCAGAGAGTATTAGTGAAATTATCGCAAGAATAAATGCGGTTTCTACATTGATGAAAGCAGATGAATCAATCATTATTGAACAAGATGAAGATGTAAAAGATTTAGAGGATAGTAAAAATAGTATTATTGCATCAAAGAAAAAAATAGAAGAAGATAAAGCTGAACTTGTAAAGTTAGATAAAGAAATAGACAAGAAAATGAAAGAAAAAAGGGACGTACTTGATAAATTAATCGAAGGTGAGAAAGAAATTGAAGCAGAAATGCTAGATTTAGAAGAGCAAAAGAAAATTATTGAGGCACAAAAAGAAGCAAGTGCCTCCCATGCTACTCCTAAAGGTGGTTATCCCGAGTCGACTTCTAATGATTTTATGCGTCCAGCAGTAGGACCAATTACATCAGGATTTGGACTTCGTGATTTAGGAGATCATGATGGTGTTGATATTGCAAAAAGAGGAAGCGATGTACCTGTTGTTGCATCAGCCTCAGGTGTCGTTATTCGCTCCTATTATTCTAGTAGTTATGGAAATGTTGTTTTCTTAAGCCATCACATTAATGGCAGACTGTTTACGACAGTGTATGCACATATGGAGAACCGAGCCGTTCAAGAAGGACAAGCAGTAGAGAAAGGACAGTTTCTAGGCTATATGGGGAATACAGGTTTTTCATTTGGAGCACATTTACACTTTGAAATTCATGAGGGGCCATGGAATGCTACTAAATCTAATAGTGTTGATCCAATGAAATACGTTCAATTTTAATTAAAAAGAGCACTTGAGTATACTCAAGTGCTCTTTCTTATATAGTAAACATAAGGAAATATGATAATAATCGTTAATTTGTACCATTTCTGCAAAAAGCTTTTGTATACTTTTATAATCAAAATAGTGAATAGACGTGATAAATAAAAGAATGGAGCTGAGGGCATGCTTCGAGACAAGTTAAGAAAAGCAGAATTTGACGTGGATGGTCATTTGATTTAAGTGCTAGTTACAATATTGGCGCAAGATATCTAATAAGAGTATATGAAAAAAACACTTCTGAAAAGAAATGGCTGTCTCTTCAGGCAAAAGTTCCTGAATTAGCAAAAAGAACATTCAAAACATTGGCTTCATTAATTAAGTTATAACAGATATTGCTACCTTCTAAGAAAGTAGCGCAGCGTGTGTAAACTTGAATCTAAGCTAATAGATGCTCCATCAAAATCTTTGGTTTAGGTAGAGAGGTTCACAAGTAACTAATTAAACATACAGATTAATAAAGAAAATCTAATGATGAAATAACATAGAAGTCTTCTCTAAAATAAAGAGAAATGTCCATACACTTACTTTTTTGTGTTGAATAGGATGGAAGCAAAAAAGTAGGTGGAGAAATGAGTAATGAAATAAAGAAAGTAACTTGGAAAAAAAAGCCTAATATAACCGTATATGCAAAAGCTTTAATGGATCTTTATTATAAGACGAATGAGCAGGATGAGAAAGATAACAAGGCATAAAATAATAGGAAACCAATAAATAACAAACATAATAAATATAAAGTATCTTGATGGTGTATATGTATATGAAGTTAATAATCATGAGGGATTATATGTAGAAAATACATTGCAATCAATTAGTGATTTTGATGGAAAAGCATTAAAAAAAGAATGGATAGAGTTAACGTATAAATTTACCTTTGGGGACTTGGTACAAGTAACAGGTTATGAGAAGGAAGTTTTTCGAATCGTTGGTATTCGCACAGAAGTATGGCGGTATAAAAATGATGCCTGGGAAGATACAATTTATGAATTATCCCGTATTACAGACGGAGAGTGGTTAGAAGCGGATGAGTCAGATATTGTATTACTTGCTAATTCTCATATTGCAAATGTTATTTTAAAGAAAATGAAACAAGATAAAACAGCTATCTCTAAATTAGATTTAGAAAAAATAAAATCAATTAATGATATGTATCGAATCCAAGATCGAACGGATAGAAAAGAAATAATTGATGGATTGCTAGATGTATATAATGACTACAAATCGCTGCACAATCTTTTTGATGATGAAGAATATAAAATTGTCATGAATGTGGTGTTAAAAAACCTCTTTAAACTAACAGAACAGAAAAACAAAGAGATAAGATAAATTCATCTGAGGTTGTATGATGGAAGTATATCTGTTACATATAAAGGGGAAAAAACTTGTCGTAGGGCAGGTTTTTTATATAAGTAAGGATTTTGAATCGATGTTAACTGTGGAATATAAAAGGATAGAGGAGAAATAAAAAAACAGCCAGTTATGTTTGGCTGTTTTTTAGTAATTAGCTCTTTTTATCAACATGGTATGTGCTACTGTGAAGTTTTTCATCACTGATGACTACACCATCTTTTACAACACGTTTGTAAGCAGAAGCTTTCATAATTTTATCGTCTTTATAATCTACTTGAGAAGAAAGGTATACTTTCTTTCCTGTTGGTGTACCGTAAATTTTAATTACTAAATCATCATTTGTGCCATAAGCAACAAGATAAATATAGTTACCCGTATTATTTTTGAAACGTAAATCAGGTGCATAATCACCAACGGTTGCATCTAATCCATATGGGACGTATTTAACAGGACGGCTATGATTATAGCGTTCTGTAATTTCTAAGTCAGCTAATAAAGCAGCATTATATAAAGAACTAGAAACTTGGCAAATACCACCACCAACACCAGTTGTTACTTCCCCATTTGTATAGGTGTTTGCCTCTAAATATCCGCGAGATTTTGTTGTTAAACCAACTTTTTCAAGGAAACTGAATTCTTCACCAGGTGCAATTAATACATCTGATAAATGAGAAGCTCCTAGTTTCGCATTGTAAACAGAAGCTGGTAAACTAATAAATTTAGAATGATATTCTGCAATAACAGTATCTAAGTTTACTTTTTCCATCATTTCTGTTGTACGTTTAGGTTTAATTGCTACTGTAGGTGCTGTGATTTTGCCAGGTTTTTTTGTTTTAATTGAATCTTTGACAAGAGAAAGTAGTTTTGTTTTATCTACACCTTCACCATTTTTACCTGGAATTACTTGGAATTTGTCACCTTGACGAACAATTGTTGCGTTAACAGGTTTTACTAATTGTTCTGAGTAATTCTTTTTAATAAAGGCATCAATTGTTTTTTCATCAATTTTTGGTGTTAATTCAAAAGAAACACTTCGTTTCCCTTCTTCAGCAGCCTTTTTCTCATCTAATCGATCCATAAACTTTCCATCTGTTTGGTCTTTGAAAATTTTTTGAGCAGCATCTGTTCCATCATATGTAACACCTAGTTCTTTCCATGTTACTTTTTTTACAGTGTCTTCTACTTTTATCTCAATGACGGTATTATCATAGTTTGCAATTTGTTTATTAATAACTGCTTCAACTTCTTTTTCTGTCATCTTTGCTAGAGATATATTTTCAAAGGTTGTATTAGGAAGTACGTATGTTGAAAGCTCCTCGTTTGTTTTTTTTACAAACATATATCCCCCAATACCACAGCCAATTAAAATGACGGAGGCAATACTTGCTGAGATAATAATAGGTTTCCATTTCATAATTCTAATTCACATCCTTTGTTTTTGCTTATGATTTATTATACATATTCTAAGGGGGAATATACAACAATTATTTACAGAAATATTACAAGAATGTTACGACAGAATAAAACAGGAATTTATTTGCTTTATTGTTGGATAGAAGAGACAGTTAGGATGAAATTTTTTAATTAATAATGAATAGAAGAGTCATATTATTAAAAGTTAGAATAAATGAAGATTTGTAGAGGAAAAATAAGGTTGATTAATAGACATTGTCATTCTTTTCTTTGTATAATTAGTTGAAATCTTAATAGTAAGCATGTTTTTAGGTGACCTTAATAGGACTTAATAGGGAAGTGCATAATGCCGCAGCCCCCGCTACTGTAAGTGACGAGGCTTCATCAAATCCACTGTAAGGAGATTCTTTATGGGAAGGTGATGAAGCGTTTGAGTCGCGAGCCAGGAGACCTGCCTAAAAATGGATGATTCATACTTTCGGAGGGAGAGGAGGATACGGTAGAGGAAAGAAGGATTGGTGTTATATGCAATACTTCTATCATCCAATGTAAACATGCTCCTATCATTAGGAGTTTTTTTGTTTTTATCTTACAAAATAAAAGAGGTGTCAAAATGAGTAAACAAACCCGTACAAAATTATTAGTATCATTATTAGCAATTATTCTTTTTGTTGGTGGTTATTTCGCGTACAAACAATTCTTTGCAGGTGCAAAAGGGGCGAAAGAAATTACAATTACAGTTGTGGATGAATCAAAAAATAAAACATTAGTAGATAAAGAGAAATTTCATACGGATGCAAAAAATTTAGGTGATTTCTTAGAAGAAAATAAAGATGAATTAGGTGTAACAATGGATGATTCTCAATATGGCCGTTTTGTTAGTGCGGTGAAGGGAATTAAAACAGAGGATATGAACAAAGGTCCTTGGTGGATGTATGGCTATAAATCAAAAGAAAAGAATTTAGAGATGAAAGTTGGTCAGGCACCAGGTGTGGATGAGCTAGGATTACATAACGGAGACGAAGTAGAATTCGTATTTACAACAAATACTGGAATGTAATACGATGACAATTCGAGAAATTACAACAACGGCACTTTTGGGTGCACTTTTATATGTGGTTTATACACTTGGTTCATTTTTTCTTTATGCAGAATTGTTTAATTTTACAATTTTATTATATGGAACTTATTTAAGTCGAAAGCAGGCTTGGTGGGCGGTGATGTTATTTTCAATTTTATTGATTTTAACACGCGGCTTATCTCCTTGGTCAATTGTGTATACGTTGATATTTCCTCAATATGCACTAATTTATTCTTTCGTGAAGAATAAATTAAAATCAGAGTATGCATTAGCTTCGCTCGGCTTTTTCCTTGCTTTTATATGTGGGACGCTTATTGATTTACCGTATATTTTTATGGCGGACTTAGGAAAAGAAGCATTAATTCTGCGTTTTTTAATGGGATTCCAAGCATCATTAGGAAATGGTGTATGTACATTTATTGCTACGTTGTTCTTATTGAAACCGTTAGGAAGAGCATTAGAACGCGCCAACCAATATGTGTATAGATGAAAAGAAGGTTTGCCTTAGGGGCAAACCTTCTTTTATAGGTTAATTTATCTGGCGTTGTACTTTCATATACGCATAATCAATGGCAGAAGAGAGGTTACTTACACTTTTTCCGCCACCTTGGGCTGAAAAGGTTGTTCCCCCACCCCGACCATCAACGAGTGTAATAGCATCTTGAAGGAGTTCGTTCATTTTCTGGTTTTTAAGGTTTCTTGAACAAACAAAAAGAAGGTTGCAACGATCTTCTGCTTTTAAACCAAATAGGACGATAACGTTATCTGTTGCCGTTAATTTATTTGCAAGCATGGTGATTTCTTTCATATCTTTCTGTTCGTAAATGTCTTTTATAATTGTAATGCCATTTATCTTTTCACATGTTTGAAGCATTTCTTTTACTTCATAATCCCCAATTTGTGATTTTAAGAAACGATTTTCAGAAATAATGGTGTTGTAATCGGCTGTTAAACTAGCGATTTTTGCAAGAGCAGCTTCTTCGTTACATGTTAATTGTTTGCAAATTGTACGAGAAAAGGCATCTTTCTTTAAAGAATCTTTCACTGCACGTGTACCACAAATGAATGTAATACGGGTGGCATTGTTTTTATGTTTTTCCCATTTTTTCACTTTTAATAGTTGTACTTCAATGGTCGCTTTTGGATGTGTGCCACCACAAGGGTTAATATCAAAATCAGCAATGCGAACAATACGAATCTGCTCATATTGTTTTTTGACTTCTTTTTTCAGTTTTAATTTACGAAGTTCTGATTTAGTAGGATACAGTACATCAACAGGAATGTTTTGCATAATGATATCATTAGCTAATTTTTCAGCTTTGCGAATTTGCTCTTCGTCTAGTGTACGATCAATATCAACTGTACATGTTTCTTTTCCTAAATGAAAGCCTACCGTATTTCCTTGGTATAATTCATGAAAGCTAGCAGATAAAATATGTTGTCCTAAATGATGTTGCATATGGTCGAAACGACGTTCCCAGTTAATTGAACAAGATACGTTTTTTTGTTTTAATGGTGCTTTCGGCATAACATGATAAATATGTCCTGCTTCCTCATATACATCTGTAACGGCTAACCCTTCTATTTCTCCAATATCACTTGGCTGACCACCACCTTCTGGATAAAAAGCAGTAGCATCTAATTCAATGTGATAGGCACCGTCTTTTTCAATTTTGTTTACAATCGTTGCTGTAAAGCGTTGAATGTATTGATCTTTATAATATAATTTTTCCATATGTATTCCTTTCAAAATAAGCGTTTAGTTTACAAGGATAATGATGAATATGTCCATCGTTATATAGTATTATACCGTTCTGTTTTTAAATTTTATAGACTTTTCTCTCTATATAGTGAAGTATAATGGAGATAGTATTAAATTTTTAATAAGTTAATACAATTATGCGTCATACGAAAAATATTGATATTCATATTGTTGGTGATGATAGATAAAACAGGTTGTTCGTTATGAACAACCTGTTTTATCTAGGCAACTTTTTTAGTTTGCTTAGCTAATATCGTTTGCTTTTTCCAATAAAAAATAAATCCACATATGCAAAGTGCGATAAAGCCATAGGTTAATAGATAGCTATCTGTAAATCCAAAGATTAGGAAGGAAATAGCTGTAATACTAGCGGCAGTTAGTGTGTAAGGTAATTGTGTTTGGAAATGGTCAAATTGATTACATCCAGCAGCCGCTGCTGCAACAGTTGTTGTATCAGAAATTGGTGAAGAATGATCACCGAATAAAGAACCAGCAAGAACGGCTGCCATCATTGAAAACATTTCCGCTTCATCTGTAGCGATGGAGATTTGAGCTGCAATTGGTAACATAATTGCAAATGTTCCCCATGATGTACCTGTTGAAAAGGCCATAAAGCCTGTTAATAGGAACATAGTAAAAGGTAATAACATAAAAGGTAAAGAAATATTATTTACAAAATCAGCTAAATAATAACCTGTTTCCAGTTGTTTTGTTAAATCTGACACCATCCACGCAAATAATAAGATGATGATAGCTGGTAATGTTGTACGTAAACCATCGTTTATGGCAATTTTAAACGTAGAGATAGCTGTATTTTTGCGTATATAAACATTACGTCCATAAAGGATAAGCGTAATAACTAATGCCGTAAATGAACCTAAAATAAGAGATAAGCTTACTTCAGCATTTTCAAAGATGTTTAGTAATGTAACGGTATTACTATCACTATTGTTGTAACCTGTCATAACAATAGAAACTAGTGCAACGACAATAAGTGTAACAATTGGTAATAATAAATCCCATACACTTGAATAAGGATGAGCATTTTCCGTGTCTATTGCCTTTTTCGTTTGAACGGTTGCTTCCGCTTCTTTCATCTTTCCAATATTAATATGGAAATACGCAACAGTGAAAACAAGAATAATGCTTGTAATTGCATAAAAATTCATTGGTGCAATTTTCACAAAAGAAATCAATGCATTATGATCCAAAGCATTTGTCGTAAAAATCATTGCTAAAATAGAAATAATATATGCCCCCCAGCTTGAAATGGGACATAATACACATAATGGATCTGATGTTGTATGTAATAAATAAGCAAGTTTTTGACGTGATAAACGATGTGCATCCACAATTGGACGAGCAATTTGTCCAACTGAGAACATGTTAAATACATCATCAGGGAAAAGAGTCATCCCCATGGCAGCCGTTGTTACAGTTGCCCCACGTTTACTTTTAATCTTTTTTTTCGCTAAGCGACCGAACGCTTCGTTTCCACCAAGGACATTAATAAAGCCAGTAAGCAATCCAAGTAATAATAGAAAAGCTAAGATATATAGATTTCCCGTATTTAAGGATTCTCCGTCAAGAAATAAATTTCGAATGACTTCTCCAATCTTTTTTATTGTTTCCATTGGCTGAAAACTTGTTACAACAAGAGAGCCAACAATTACACCTACACCGAGAGATAATACAACTCGCCTTGTCATAATAACCATTCCAATAATAACGAGAGGTGGAAGTAGACAAAAAATAGTATTACTCATAAATAACCTCCAATAAAAATGTTCATACAAAGTAATATTATACAAGTAAAATTATTTGAGGCAACATTTTTATAAAAACAAGACCAGCATTAAAATTCTGCTGGTCTTGTTTTTATTCAAAAATACCACTTTTCTTAGCTTTTTCAACAAAACGTTCTGTTGATTTATTTAATGGTTTCTTTAATGTTAATCCAATAAGTAAAAAGATTGCAGTGAACAAAAGTAAGATAATCATATCTGTGACAACAATTGATTGAACAATTCCTCCTACTGTTTCACGCATCATGCTAATGGCATAGGTGAAGGGGAGAAAAGGATTAATTGTTTGAAAAAATGGCGGTGTTACTTGGATTGGAAATGTTCCACCTGAAGCGGAAATTTGAAGAACAAGAAAAATAACGCCAATTGCTTTCCCTACATTTCCAAATACAGAAACAAGTGTATAAACGATAAAGGTGAAAATAAGAGCGATAATCATCCCAGATAAAACAAAGGGGAAAGGGTGAACAACATAAGTATGTAAAATAAACAAATCACCACATGTAACAATTAATCCTTGAAAAAAAGCAATTGTTAAGAACGTAAGTAGACGTCCAAAATAGATTTGATAGCTTTTAAAAGGTTTATGAACGTCAACAGATAACATGGAAACTAATAGTAACGCGCCAACCCAAAGTGATAAGGTTGTAAAAAAAGGAGACATGCTTGAACCGTAATTTGGAATTTTAAAAAGACGTTCTTCCTTCAAATTAACCGGCTGTGCAAAAAAATCTTTCTCTTTTTGAACATCGTTACGTAGTAAGTTAACAAAGTCCTGTAATTCTTTTTGATTTTCTAGACCTTTTACTTTCTCAGCTAAATTTGATAATTTTTGTTGAATGAGCGGTAAGTCTTGTTGTACTTTTTCTACTTTTTCAATGGTAATGGTTGTTGTTTCGCTTATCTTTTTCAAAATATCTTGTAATTTAGGAGCAATTTCTTTTAATTCTTTTATAAATGAAGCTGTATCTGATGTAATCCCTTCTGCTTTTTGTAAAATGTTCGAAAATGCAGGTGCGATTGTACTGTCGTAATTATTTAAGATACCTGTTGAAATAGAACCAATATTTGCAGCAGATTGATTTAAATTTTTTAAGAAGTCCGTGTTAATAGGTTTGTTATTGTTAATATCATTGAGTAGACTATTGATTTTTGATTCCATATTTGTTAAGTGTGTTGTAATTGTCTGAAGCTTATTAATTTCATTTTGTAATGCGGATGAAGGCTTTATTTTATTAATGGCTTCTAGTGTGTCTAATAAAGTGGATGATAGTGTTAAAATAGTCTCTACTTTGGTAGAAAGTTGATTTAATGATATTTTTATTGCTTCTGGATTATTAGCTACTCCTAACATAGAATTTGTTATTTTTTCAATTGAAGCAGCTGATGATTCAACGAGTGAAAGTTGTTCCTTTAAAAATGGTGAAATTTGATTAAAAGTCGTTTGCATTTTGGCAACTAGCTTATTAATATCTTGTATCGTATCAATAATCGATGTACTCATCGTTTGAAATTTCGTGACACTTTCTGAAATGTTTGTGATGATTGTTTGTGCTTCTTTCGCTGTTTGTAAGCCAGATTGTAAAAGTTCTTTGGCTTTTGGAAATTCTTCATTTGTTTTAAGGACAACATGAACGAATTTTTCGATGTCGGGCAAATTGCTTTCAATTTCAACTCCTAAAGCATTAAAAATTGTAAAAATTGCTTCACTAGCTGATTTAATGACATTACTACTAATCGTATCTTGTAAAGAAGTTGCACCTTTTTCCGTTATTTTTGGAGCGACAGCATTAATTTTTTCATTGACAGTATAAATAAGTTCTGGTTTTTGAATGTTTTTAGTGATAACTGTAAATAATTTTTCCGAAAAGTCGCTAGGAATGGTAATGCTAGCATAATAATCTCCGTGAATAATCCCTTTTTCAGCTTTTTCTTTTGATACAAATACCCAGCCTAATTGTTTATTTAACTTTAATTCTTCTACTACTTTGTCTCCAATATTAATGGATTTGTCTTTTAGGGTCGTTCCTTTGTCTAAGTTTACAACGGCAATTTTTATTCCTTTTGTATTTCCATATGGATCCCATGAGGATTTAATGTTAAACCAAGCATAAAGAGAAGGTAAAATCATTAAGGCAACAATGACAATAGTAGCGATAATATTTGTAAAGATACCTTTCATATCTCGTTTATAAATTGAGAGAATTTGTTTCATTTCGTTTCCTCCATCCAGTGAAATCCTTTGTTAGTATGAGGAGGAACGCGTTTTTTCATTCATTATTAAGCTAATCGGATAGCTATACGAGTGAGATGTATTGATGAAGAAAGAGTTGCAATAACAAAAGGAGGAAATAAAAAGATTCGTATTAGACAATAATACGAATCAATTATTATGGGGAGTATGTTTATTTTTTTTCAGATTCATTCTCGTTTACTAAATCTTTTGTGGATTTCTTGAATTCACGAAGTGTTTCCCCTAAAGATCTACCGAGTTCAGGTAATTTGGATGGGCCGAATACTACTAGTGCAATAACTAAAATAAGAATTAATCCTGGTATTCCGATATTTGCCATTAACATCCACCTCTCTTTCTCATTATTCATATTATCTCAAAAGGAATGGAGCATGTCACGATATATGCAATGATTATTCTTTTTATTTTGTATATTTAGAAAAAGATAGGTGTGCGGAAGGTGAGGGGTAAAGAAAATTAAATATTCCAAAAATTTTTATTTACTTTTCGTTTTCAATCTTGTAGTATAAACACAATAGCATAATACCTTATCAAGAGAGGGGAAGGGACTGGTCCGATGAACCCTCAGCAACCATCGATTTAATCGAAAAGGTGCTACTTCCAGATGTGGCAAATTGCTGCAAAAGATGAGTGAGGGCATGAATTGTGTCGGTAGAGCCATCTTTTGTAGAAATATACAGAAGGTGGCTTTTTTCATTCATGACGGATAAGGTTGGTTGGAGATGGTTTTATATTTTTCAGCTTGCTGTAAAAACAAATAGGGGTGAAAAGTAATGAGTGAGAAAGAATTACAATTTGAAACGTTACAAGTACATGGAGGGCAAGAGCCAGATCCAACGACGGGTTCACGAGCAGTACCAATTTATCAAACTACATCTTATGTATTTGATAGTGTAGAGCATGGGGCAAATTTATTTGCATTAAAAGAGCCAGGAAATATTTATACCCGTATTATGAATCCAACGACAGATGTGTTTGAAAAACGTATCGCCGCATTAGAGGGAGGTATTGGAGCATTAGCAGTTTCTTCTGGTTCAGCGGCAATTACCTACGCTATTTTAAATATTGCAGCATCTGGCGATGAAATTGTTTCAGCAAGTACACTTTACGGTGGAACATACAATTTATTTTCGGCAACATTGCCTCGATTAGGGATAAATACAGTTTTTGTAAATCCTGATAACCCAGATAATTTCCGTCAAGCTATTAATGAAAAAACAAAAGCACTTTACATTGAAACGATTGGGAATCCAGGCATTAACTTAGTTGATATTGAAGTATTGGCGGATATTGCACATGAACATGGATTACCCTTAATTGTTGATAATACATTTGGAACACCTTATTTAATTCGTCCGATTGAATATGGAGCAGATATCGTTGTTCATTCTGCAACAAAATTCATCGGTGGTCATGGTACATCTATTGGCGGCATTATTGTTGACGCTGGAAAATTTGATTGGGCAAATGGCCGTTTTCCAGGCTTTACAACACCTGATGCAAGCTATAACGGTATTACCTATGCACAAGATATTGGCGCAGCGGCATTTATTGTAAAAGCACGTGTTCAATTGCTTCGTGATACTGGCGCATGTATTAGCCCATTGAATGCATTTTTGTTATTGCAAGGTGTTGAAACGCTGTCATTACGCGTTGAGCGTCACGTAGAAAATACGAAAAAAGTTGTTGATTTCCTTCAAAACCACGAGCTTGTATCATGGGTCAATTATCCAAGTTTACCTGACAGTAAATATTATGAATTAGCTCAAAAATATTTACCAAAAGGAAGTGGGTCAATCTTTACATTCGGAATTAAAGGTGGTGTAGAAGAAGGGGCAACATTTATTAATAGTTTGCAAATCTTCTCCCACCTTGCCAATGTGGCCGATGCCAAATCATTAGTTATCCATCCTGCAAGCACAACACATGCTCAATTATCAGAAGAAGAGCAAAAAGGTGCAGGTGTAACACCAGATATGATTCGCCTATCAATTGGAATTGAAAATGTAAATGATTTAATTGCTGACTTAGATCAAGCGTTGAAAAAAGCAGTGAGTGCTAGTGTAGTAAAATAAAAAAAGTAAGAAAAAGCCTTCGTGAGGAAGGTTTTTTTTGTTGTCTATTTCATCATGAAAAATAATTTCTTGTGAAATTGTTTTACAAAATTAATTTTCTTGGATATAATGATACTACAAAAACAATAAAGGAGATGCCTTTATGGAAGCTAGTAAATCTGTAATAGATATTATTTATGCAGAATATGATACGTTTTTTGAAGCAGAAAAAAAGATTGCAAATTATATCTTAAACAATGGAAGTAGCGTAATCGAAA
>JBJEFI010000104.1:0-36873 GCA_051873875.1 Bacillaceae bacterium
AAGTTAAATTATTTTCCAATAATTTAAAAATATGATAAAATTTATATATAATCATTTTATATATCGTGTTTAAAAAACGGAATAGTAGCTTTTTATAAGAAAGCTATCTATGTAAAGGAGAATTAGTATGAAGAAAAATGGTCTTTTTTGGGTACTCTTCTTTTTTATGCCGATTGTTGCTTTTACGATTATATATAATTTAATTCCAAGTAGTATTTCTTTAGTAACATTCCGATTATTTGTAACTTACCTTGGAATTGTTCCGATTGTTTGGTTCTTTGGTTTTGTATCAAATAAGACAAGTAGAATTAGCTTTATTACAACATGGCTTTTTTCGTTAGGGATAGGGATTTGTTATATAGCCCTTCCAATTTAATTAGGAAAAATAAATACGTATGATATATTTATATAGAAAAAGTAGCACTAAAAATGTGCTACTTTTTTATTTGCGCTTTAACTCTTCCTCTGTCATTGGACGAATAACGCGACAAGGAACACCAGCTGCAATGACGTTGGCAGGGATGTCTTTTGTTACGACACTACCAGAACCGATGATTGTATTTTCACCAATTGTAACACCTGGATTGATTGTGACATTTCCACCAATCCATACATTATCACCAATTGTAATTGGGTAAGCATATTCATAACCTGTTACTCGTTCTTCTACTGAAACAGGATGACCAGCCGTAAAGATATTGACATTTGGCGCAATTAATACGTTATCGCCAATTGTTACTTTTGCACAATCTAAAATGGTACAGTTGTAATTCGCATAGGAATTTTCACCCCAGTGAATGTTATAGCCATAATCACAACGGAATGGAGGCTCAATAAAAAAGTTTTTGCCTGTTGAACCGAATAAACCTCTTAACAAGGCATTTCGTTCTTCAATTGCATCTGGATCTAAGTTATTGTATTTAAAGGTAACTCTTTTTGCATGTTGTCGTTCATTGAAAAGCTCTTCACCAAAAGCCAAGTATAAGTCGCCATCTAGCATCTTTTGTTTTTCAGATTTCATTTTATATACCATCCTCTTTCGTTTGATAGTGTAACGATACTACGAAGAAATAATAAATACTTTCATTATTTTGCTATAAACTATTACTATTTTGTTATTTACACTTTAATTCTTCTTCTGTAAGGGGACGAAAAACACGGCAAGGATTACCTGTTGCGATAACGTTTGCAGGAATATCTTTTGTTACCACACTACCAGAACCGATAATGGAATTATCCCCAATCGTTACGCCAGGATTGATAGTAGCATTTCCGCCAATCCATACATTATTACCAACCGTTACTGGATAGGCATATTCGTATCCATCAATGCGCTGTTGAACAGAAGTAGGATGACCAGCTGTAAAGATATTCACGTTAGGCCCAAGTAATACATTATTGCCAATTGTTACTTTAGCACAATCTAAAATGGTACAATTATAGTTCGCATATGAATTTTCACCCCAATAAATGTTAGACCCAAAGTCACATAAGAAGGGCGGTTCAATAAAAAAGCTATTTCCAGTTGAAGCGAATAAATTTTTTAATAACGCATTTCTTTCCTCAATTGCGTCTGGATCTAAGGAATTGTATTTGGACATAACTCTCTTCGCATATTGCCTTCCTTCATGAAGTTCTTCATCAAAGGTTAAATAGATTTCACCATTCAACATTTTTTCTTTTTCCGATTTCATTTATAAAAAACCTCCTTTTCTAAAATAGTAAGCACTTTCATTATTCTGCCATAAACTTGCACTATTTTCTATTTAATTTTTTGAGATGATATTTTTGAGTGTAATTATTGAAATAGGAAAATCTAAGGTTAGGTAGGTGAGAAA
The DNA here is from genome assembly GCA_051873875.1 of Bacillaceae bacterium. Taxonomy (GTDB): domain Bacteria; phylum Bacillota; class Bacilli; order Bacillales; family Bacillaceae_G; genus JBJEFI01. The sequence goes on from JBJEFI010000104.1 coordinate 1,839, forward strand.
GATGAAAGGTTATTATGTCATGCCACATCCACCAATTATGGTGAAGGAAATTGGGAAGGGGCAAGAAAAAGAAATTCAACATACAATTGATGCCTGTGAAAAAATTAGTGAAGAGATTTATAAGTTAGATGTTGAAACAATTATTATTATCACTCCCCATGGTACTGTTTTTCGTGATGGAGTAGCGATTATGGAAGAAGAGGTAATGAGAGGGGATTTTAGACAGTTTGGAGCTGCTGAAGTAAAAATGGAGTTTCAAAATGATATGGTGCTTACTCGTGCCATTATAGAAGGAGCGAATAAAGAGGCGATTCCTGTTGTAGGTTTAAATAAACGATTAGCTAGTATGTACAATGTAGATATAGCTTTAGACCATGGAGCCATGGTACCTCTTTATTATATTACAAAAGAAAAGACTTATCAGCTTGTTCATATTACATACGGCATGCTTTCACCAATAGAATTGTATCGTTTTGGAATGGTTATACGAGATGCAGTTGCACAATCGAATAAAAAAGTAGCATTTATCGCATCAGGAGATCTATCTCATCGGCTAAAAGAAGATGGTCCTTATGATTATAGTCCGTACGGTGCAACATTTGATAAAACATTATTAGATTATTTAAAGGAAGGAGATTTTGAACACATTCTTTCTTTAGATACTACATTAGTACGAGAAGCAGGAGAATGCGGCTTACGGAGTATTTATATTTTAGCTGGTGCTATGGATGGCTATGAGGTAAAAGGGAATGTTTTAAGCTATGAAGGAACCTTTGGTGTTGGCTATGGTGTTGTTTCCTTTGAATTTGTGAAAGGTAATTCCCTTTACGAAAAATTAACTAGAAATGCTATGTCTCAACATAAATCAAGAATGGAAAGGGGACATGCTTATACAATGTTAGCGCGAAAGGCACTGGATTATTATTTTAAACATGGGAAACAACTACCATTGCCAGACGAAGAAATGTATACAGCTATTCGAAAAGGGGCTTTCGTTTCTCTAAAAATCAATGGTGCATTGCGTGGGTGTATTGGGACAATTGAACCTGTCACAAGCTGTGTTGGAGAAGAAATTATTCGTAACGCCATTTCTGCAGCGACAGAAGACCCTCGTTTTTCACCAGTCCGAAAAGAAGAGTTATATGAAATTGATTTATCTGTTGATATTCTTCATGAGGCGGAGCCAGCAACAAAAGAAGAACTAGATCCGAAAATATATGGTGTCATTGTTAGTAAAGGTTATAAAAAAGGATTGTTATTACCGAATTTAGAAGGCATTGATACAGTAGAAGAGCAACTAACAATTGCGTTAGATAAGGCAGGTATTTCTTCTAATCAAGATTATCATATTCAACGTTTTAAAGTAGAACGATTTAGTGAGGTAGAAGGTGATGACTAAGAAGGAAGCACGTTTTTATGAAGTATCAGGAAAACGAATCCATTGTTATTTATGTCCTCATAATTGTAAGATTCCAACTGGAAAGGTAGGAAAATGCGGTGTTCGTGAAGTAGGGGAAGATGGTAAGTTATATTCCCTTAATTATGGACAAATCACATCTATTGCCCTTGATCCAATTGAGAAAAAGCCATTGTACTACTTTGAACAAGGGGGATTGGTATTATCGATTGGCTCTTTTGGATGCAATATGGGATGTCTGTTTTGTCAAAATTACACGATTGCTCATGAACGCCCAGATGCGACGTATGTGTCGCCTGAACATATGATTGAAATATTAGAGACGAAAGCACCAGAAAGTATGGGGCTAGCATTTACATACAATGAACCAAGTATTTGGTTTGAGTATGTATATGACACTGCGAAATTATTAAAAGAACGATTGCCGGATAAAAAAGTGGTCATCGTCAGCAATGGGTTTATTAGTGAAGAACCACTGAGAGAGCTATTGCCATATGTAGATGCCATGAACATTGATTTAAAAGGAGACGATGAATTTTACCGAAAAGTATGTGGAGCTAGATTAGAGGAAGTGAAGCGAACGATTCGCATTACTCATGAGGTAGGTTGTCATTTAGAAGTGACAACATTACTAATTGAAGGAGCAAATACAACCTATGAGACGATTAGCGAATTAGGTGAGTTTCTTGCCTCTGTTAGCCCAGACATTCCATTGCATATTTCACGTTATTTTCCTGCTTATAAAATGACAAAACCGCCAACATCACTAGATGAATTCAAAAAAGTGTATAAGCAATTAAAAGAAAAACTAAACGTCATTCATTTAGGGAATTTAACATTAGAGGAAAAACGCTATGTGGAGGGTGGATAAATGTTTTTTGAAACACGAGAAGAAGCAGGAGAATTATTAGCAGCTAAATTAGAACCATTCAAAGATGAAGATATTCTTATATTAGTTGTGCCAAGAGGCGGTATGCCAGTTGCCTATCCATGTATTAAAAAGTTAAATTGTCCTTATGATTTTCTCATTCCACGAAAAATTGGAGCACCACTTCAGCCAGAATTTGCAATTGGGGCAGTAGCAATGGATGGTACGTATATGGTAAATGAGCAATATGTCCAAATGTTTGGTGTTTCTCCTCAGTATATCCAACGAGAAGTTGGAAAGGAATTAGCAGAGATGAAAGAGCGGATGCGAAAATATCGTGGGAATGACGAACCGTTGCAGACTGAAAATAAAACAGTCATTATTATTGATGATGGCATTGCGACAGGATATACTCTTATGGCAGGAATTAAGTCTCTTCAAAAACACAATCCTAAAAAAATTATTTTAGCAATACCAGTCGGGCCGCCAGATACAGTTGAAATTTTTAAGCAAGAGATTGATGGGGTTATTTGCCTTTATTCCCCAGAAGAATTTGGAGCAGTAGGTGCACACTATCGTGATTTTCATCAAGTAAGTGATGAAGAATTACATATATATATTGATAAATTAAAGGAGAATCTGTGAATTACAGATTCTTTTTGCATGTGTATAGCCATGGAAATGTTAATTAAAGATGAGGCAAATGAAACATTAGCTAGCATTTTAGATAAACTTACTACACTAGATATCTTATTGGCACGTGCGGATAAAGGCCTAAATCATTCGAAAATAAATGGCAGAAAACAGATTACTTTTTTATAAAGAAAAAATATAAAATAAACAAAACAGTAGCTTACTTTCGTATAGAGTTACTTTTTTCGTCCATAAAAATTTTTATTTAAAAATGATTAAACGTTTCATCAAAAAGTCTTGTATTTTGGAAAATATGTTGTACAATGAAACTATGAAATCGGTTTCTTAACAACAAATGGATAATTAACAGAAAGAGCGAGGGATAGAAACATGGAGAAAAAATGGTGGCATAATAGTGTGGTTTATCAAATTTATCCACGTAGTTTTATGGATAGCAATGGCGATGGGATTGGTGATTTAAGAGGGATTATTTCCAAATTAGATTACTTACAAATGTTAGGGATTGATGTTATTTGGTTAAGCCCTGTATACAAATCGCCAAACGATGATAATGGTTATGATATCAGTGATTACTGCGACATTATGGATGAGTTTGGTACGATGGCTGATATGGACGAATTAATTGCAGAAGGACATAAACGTAACATTAAAATTGTAATGGATTTAGTTGTAAATCATACATCTGATGAACATAAATGGTTTATTGAAGCACGTAAAGGAAAAGATAATCCATACCGTGATTACTATATTTGGCGTGACCCAGTTGATGGAAAAGAACCAAATGACTTAGGTTCAACCTTTAGCGGAAGTGCATGGGAATATGATGAGGCATCAGGTCAATATTTCCTGCATTTATTTAGTAAGCGTCAGCCAGATTTAAACTGGGATAATCCAAGTGTACACAAAGAAGTATATGATATGATGAACTTCTGGTTAGATAAGGGGATTGGCGGCTTCCGTATGGATGTAATCGATTTAATTGGAAAGGTGCCTGACCAAGGAATTACAGGAAATGGTCCGAATTTACATAAATATTTACATGAAATGAACAAAGCTACATTTGGAAATCGTGATGTATTAACAGTTGGAGAAACGTGGGGAGCGACACCTGAAATTGCTAAGTTATATTCAGATCCAGCACGTGAAGAATTAAGCATGGTGTTCCAATTTGAACATATCGGTTTAGACCAAGAAGAAAATAAAGAAAAATGGGATTTAAAACCGTTAAACTTACTTGATTTAAAACGCGTTTTCTCTAAATGGCAAACAGAACTAGATGGGAAAGGATGGAATAGTTTATTCTGGAACAACCACGACTTACCACGTATCGTTTCACGTTGGGGAAATGACAACGAATATCGTGTAGAAAGTGCAAAAATGTTAGCAACACTTCTTCATATGATGCAAGGAACACCTTACATTTATCAAGGTGAAGAAATTGGGATGACAAATGTTAAATTTGACACAATTGAAGAATATAACGATATTGAAACTCGTAATATGTATAACGATCGCATTGCAAAAGGATATACACATGATGAAATTATGACATCTATTTACGCAAAAGGTCGTGACAATGCTCGTACACCAATCCAATGGACAGCAGAAAAACATGGTGGATTTACAACAGGAACGCCTTGGTTACCTGTAAATGAAAATTATCAAACAATTAATGTGGAAGATGCAGTACGCAACGAAGATTCGATTTTCCATCATTATCGTAAATTAATTGCACTTCGTAAAGAAATGCCTGTTATCGTTTATGGTGCCTATACATTATTAGCTGAAGAAGATGAAAATGTGTATGCCTATACGCGTGAATTAGATGGGGAAAAATTATTAGTAGTATGTAACTTTACAGATAAAGAAACACATTTCACTTATGAAGGAAACGAAGAAGCAACAATTTTAATTAGTAACTATGCAGCATCAAGTACAGATGTACGTAATTTACCATTACGCCCATATGAAGCAGTTGTATATACATTAAAATAAAGAGAAAAAGAAATGGCATATCGATTTGATGTGCCATTTTTTGTTCAATTACACTCTCACTTCTAAATAGATAGAGACAAGCATAATGTAGAATAAGGAAAGAAGTGGGAGGATTAAATAAAATGGAACCTTTGAAAACAAGAGCGAATAGGCGATTACGACAACTTACGATTGTCATTTTTTTGCTTATGTTAGGTATGGTTGTAAGAGTTGGATATGTGACTCTTTTCTCTGAAAAGGATGTTGGATTAGAAGAAAGGGAAATAGTTGTAAGTGATAATGTTAGTGTGAATATGGAGAAGCATTTTAATCTAGACTTACAAGATTATTACAAATATGATATGGATGACTTAATAAAGGTAAGTGAAATGGATGAAAGTGTTTTATCTTTAATTGGGCTGGTAAATCAAGCTTGTTTTAAACAGTGCATTGGACAGCCTATAACGTATATCAAATTTAATCATGGTTACATCTTTTACAAGGATTCTAGTGAAATGAATGTAGTATTAGAGATTAAGAAAAATAAGGAATGGGAAGTAATAAATACGCAAGTTAAAGAGGATTTGTTAAGTAGTTAGTAGTATTTAATTATAAATGAAGAAATGAACGGCTTTTATAAGTGAAGGAGGGGAGTAATGGTTAACTTAGCTATGGAAACAGATTATTTTACATTAATGAAACTTACTGACGGCATCTATGCGGCTATCGCAAAAATGGGGAGTGGTGCATGGAGTAATGCAGGTGTTGTGGATTTAGGGGAAGAATTGCTAATATTCGATTCCTTTAGTACTCCTTCAGCTGCACGTGAATTAAGAGAACAAGCGGAAATGATAACTGGAAAAAAAGTAAAGTATTTAATAAATAGTCATTATCATGGTGATCACGTATTTGGAAATCAAGTATTTAAAGATACAACGATTATTTCCACATCGTTAACTCATCAATTATGCAAAGAACAGCATGTTATTGAGGATGTTGAAAAAGAACAAGAAGAAATGGTGCAATACCTTCGTGGTTTAGAAAATCAGATTAAAGAAACAACAGATACGATATTGAAGACTAGTCTATTAAATCAATATGAGGATATGTTTAAAGTATTAGAAGATGTACCGCAATTGAAAATAGTATTACCTTCTGTCATTTTTGAACAAAAGTTAGTTATTCACGGTTCTACTAGAAGTGTAGAATTATATTGTTTAGGAGGCGGCCATTCACCAAGCGATACCTTTATGTATGCACCTAATGAAAAAATAGCATTTATGGGGGACATTGTAACAGAAAATCTACACGTGCCTATTTATCAGCCAAAACAATTTTTAAGTATGCTAAAAGATGTGAAACAAATGGCTATTGAAATAGTGGTTCCAGGGCATGGAAATGTAGGGACACTAGCGTTATGTGATACGTTAATAAACTATTTATCTTTTTTGATTGAAAAAGCAAAAGAAGCTCATCAAAATAAAGTATCTTTAAATGATTTTATTACCTCATTTAGTATTCCTAGTGAATATAGAAAGTGGGGCGGCATAAATGGAATAAACCGAAACCTTGCTACTGTATATCGTTTTTGCGAAAAGAAGGAAGAAAAATAAAAAAGTACCTGACCTCTTTACGGAATTTATTCTGATTTGTTCAACTAAGTACTATTAGGTGTGACAAAACAAAAAATCCAACGCGCTTTTCAGGCGACGTTGGATTTTTGTGATAGGCAATAAATCGATTTTTCCCATTTGCCTATCTTTTACTGCTGCTTTTGTGACTTCCTTTATCACTTTTCCATTGCTACTTTTAAAGCAATCGATGCTTTTACTCTTGGGTAACTGCTTTTCACCTTTACAGTTTCAACCCCATTTTATTAAGTAGATGATAAAAGGACTTAGGTCGTAACAATAGCAGTTTCAGTAGCAGCGATAACGCTTTTAACTGTAGTTAATGCAGTAAGTTGTGCTTTTTTAAGGCAATCAACCTTTGTGAAATCCTACAATAATGAGTAAGGATACTCTTGCTACTAGTGTTGTCTCTGCGATAGAAGTAACTTCATCGCAACAACGATATTTCCGATAACGGGTGTAACGGCATTAACTGCTCCAACTTGTCATAGGGATAAAGAAAATAAACTTTGTTCTTCCTACAATTTAATGTTCCTGTTAACAATGAAACGAGTGGAACTTTTTCTTTATCCTTCTATTGATTTTGGATTCTTTTAGCTGCTACCTTCTACTGTTAGTATACTATTTCACATGCTTATTGTCAAAAAATTCACTCTAGAATAAGGTGAAGAATTTATCCTATCCTCATGATATGTAAGATACTACTTAGATGATTTCTTTATCTTATTATTTCACGATTTTCTCTACATTTTCGATATAAAGGGAAACTTCACCACATTTAGGGCAGATAGCTACTTTAGGTTTTTCAATTTTTTCTCCAAAGATGCCTTTATTCGTAATTTTAATACCGTAGCCAGTTCCGTCAACTTTTACATCAAATTCCTCTACCATTTCGCATTGACATTGTTTGCAAATTCTCATATCGGCTCAGTTCCTTTCCTGCTGTTTAAATTTTTTGTGAATATAAAAGTTAGAAATTTAAGATTTCAGTTGTGGAAATCATATGAAAGTAATGATAGATGTAGGAGAATCCTTGTATAATAGATACAATAGATGATTAGCTTGTTAGGGAAGGGGTTTGAATATGAGGTATCGAGCTAGAGCGATTCTTATAAAGAGAAATCAAGTAGCTTTAATAAAAAGAATCAAGAAAGATTGTACCTATTATGTATTTCCTGGTGGGAAAATTGAAGAAGGAGAAACGGCTCAACAGGCTGTAAAAAGAGAAACGTTTGAAGAATTAGGAGTTGAAGTAGAAGTAAAAGAATATTTTGATCGAGTAGGCGTTCAATATTTTTATCTTACTGAAATGATTGGAGGAGTATTTGGAAGTGGAAAAGGAGAAGAATTCACAAGGTCGGTGGAAGAAAAGGGACTATATGAGCCAATTTGGATAGAAATTTCTCTCCTTTCGTCTCTTGATGTATGGCCAAAAGAAATTGCTGATAAAATATTATTTTCTCGGAAATAAATTCTGAAAATTCTTTTTATTAAAAGGGGTAAAAGATGGATATAGTACAAGTGTTAAAGGTGTATAAAGAAATAAAATGGGTTAATCCGTATGTAAAGCAAGTGAAAGATGTGCTTCCTTCTTTACCGATAACTATTGAAGAAATAATGGAGGCCGAAAAACGATGGGAACGGTTTAGACCATTTTTCAAAAAGAAGTTCCCTGAAATAAAAGATGGACTGATTGAATCTCCTATAACGGAAGCAACCAATATGAAGGAAGCGTTAGAAAATCAGTTCCAGTCACAAATAAATGGAAGGTTGTTTCTAAAGCGGGACGATAGTCTGCCGATTGCAGGTTCTATTAAAGCAAGAGGTGGTATTTATGAAGTAATTACTTACGCTGAAGAGTTAGCAATAAAAGCAGGGTTACTACATAAAAATGACGACTATAGTAAGTTGGCAGATTCGAATGCTACTGCTTTTTTTAGTAACTATTCTTTAGCAGTAGGGTCAACAGGCAATCTTGGTATTAGTATTGGGATGATTGGAGCGGCTCTCGGATTTTCGGTTACGGTTCATATGTCTCATGATGCAAAGGAATGGAAGAAAGCATTATTGAGGGGAAAAGGGGTTATAGTAAAGGAATATCGTAGTGATTATAGCAAAGCTGTTGAGCAAGGGCGATTGCAAGCTAGTCTAGATCCAATGTGTTATTTTATTGATGATGAACGTTCTAAGCAACTTTTTTTAGGATATAGTACAGCGGCATTAAGATTAAAAGAACAATTGAGAAACAGCGGCATTATAATTACAGCTGAAAATCCGTTAATTGTCTATTTACCTTGTGGTGTTGGAGGGGCACCTGGTGGTATTACATTTGGGTTAAAGCATGTATTTGGTGATATGGTGAAATGTATTTGGGTCGAACCAACCCATGCTCCTTGTATGTTATTGGGATTAGTAACGAAACAAGAACATCAAGTTTGTGTACAAGATTACGGGATTGATAATGTGACAGAAGCAGATGGATTAGCGGTAGGACGCCCTTCACCATTAGCATGTGAGATGACAAAACATTTGATTAATGGGATATGTACAATTGAAGATGAGAAGTTGTATACGCTATTATCTTTATTAACGGATACAGAGAATGTAAGGATAGAGCCATCAGCGGCAGCAAGTTTACTAGGACCAATACAATTTCAAGAACAAGGTATTCATTTATGCTGGTTAACAGGAGGGGCTCTCGTTCCAGATGAAGAAATGAATATATTTTATAAGCGAGGAAAAAGGGGCATAAATAATTGATTAAAAGAGGTGTATGGTTGCATTAGGTGGATTGGTGTTATTTTATTATCTGCTTCACCAAAATAATAAAAGTAGAAAAGACGCCTACATTATGGACATGCATACACTACCAGCCTTAACGGGAAAATAGAATTGCTACTAGGAATTAAACTTCCATATATGGTAAAGTAAGGAGAAAACAAACCATTGTTGGAGTGAATATTGTGATTGTATTAAGACAAGAAAAACCAAGTGATTTTATTGAAATTAGAAATGTGACGATAGATGCTTTTGAAAACATGGAGTTTAGTGATCATCAAGAACACGAGCTAGTAGAAAAAATTCGTCAATCATCTGCATATATTCCAGAGCTTTCTATTGTTGCACAAGAAGACAAAAAAATTGTAGGACATATTATGTATTCGAAAATTAGGATTGTAAATGAAGTAAAATCCATTCCTTCGCTTGCTTTAGCACCTGTTTCAGTAATCCCATCTCATCAAAAGAAAGGGATTGGTAAACGTCTTATTGAACAAAGTTTAGTTATTGCCAAAGCACTAGGTTATGAATCAGTTATTGTACTTGGACATGAACATTATTATCCGAAATTTGGCTTTAAACCTGCAGCTGCATGGAATATCTATGCTCCTTTTGATGTTCCAGAAAACGTATTTATGGCCTTAGAGTTAAAGGAAGGTGCACTTGAGGATGTTTCTGGGGTTGTTCAATATTCAGAGGCGTTTCGTTAAAAAGGAGTAGGTGTTTGTTAATGATATAGGAAAAGGCTTCTCATCGAGATGAGGAGCCTTTTTATTGATTTCTTAAAATATTTATGTTAAGCTAAATAAGTTATATATTATTTTATTTTAAAATATTATAAATATCCTTAAGTCTATTATATCATATCATTTATTATTTGTCAATGATTCAAACTCGAAAGATGCAAAGGAGCGGTTTTTATGAGTAATTGGGAGCAAGATCTTAAAAATGAACAAGAACGAGTAGATGAAGTTAGTAGAAAGGTAAGTGAAGCGCTTAATGAACTTCAGCAACGAGTTGGGTCAGTAAAGACAGAGATTATCCATTTAAGAAAAAACTTTTGGGAAGATGTAAAGGTGAACATAGATACGATGGAAGATGCAATTGAGACGTTGGCTAATATGAAGCAACAATCTGAACTTCTTACAGAACGAGAGCAAACCCATCGTCATACTTATAATCAATCACAATTATTAGAAAAATTAAAAGAAACACCATATTTTGGTCGAATTGATTTTCAAGAAAAAACAGAACCAGTGGCGGATGAAATTTATTTAGGAATTGGTTCCTTTTATGATAAAGAAACAGAACGATTTTTAGTCTATGATTGGCGTGCACCAATTTCTAGCCTTTATTATGATTATGGTTTAGGTCATGCAAACTATGAAGCACCAGAAGGAACAATTTCGGGTGAATTGCTTCTTAAACGCCAATATATTATTCGAAATGGGCAAATTCGAAGCATGTTCGATACGGGTGTCACAATAGGAGATGAATTACTTCAAGAAGTATTAGGAAGAAACGCAAATGCACAAATGAAAAGCATTGTTGCCACAATCCAAAGAGAACAAAATCAAATTATTCGAAATGAAGGAAGTCAGTTAGTAATTGTTCAAGGGGCAGCGGGAAGTGGAAAAACATCTGCTGCCTTACAGCGAGTTGCTTATTTATTGTATCGTTATCGAAATACATTATCATCTGATCAAATTTTATTATTTTCACCAAATCCAATGTTTAATAGCTATATTTCAAATGTTTTGCCAGAGCTTGGGGAAGAAAATACACAACAGACGACCTTTCAGGACTATGTAGAACATATGGTTGGAAATACATTTGATGTTGAGGATCCATTTGCTCAATTAGAATACATTCTAACTGCAAATCAAGGAGAAGATTATCAAACTCGAATAGCTGGAATTCAGTATAAGTCATCAGCTGAATTTATGAACTTTATTGATAACTATGTAGCCGAACTTAGCAACAAGGGACTTATCTTTAAGCCTATAAAATTTAGAGGACGAATACTTATCTCTTCGCAGTCCATTTATGAATATTTTTATCAATTAGATTCGTCTATCTCAATTCCAAATCGACTGCAACTTGTGACGAAGTGGATTGTTAAAAATTTGAAAGGACTTGAAAAGCGAGAAGTAAAAAAAGAATGGGTTGAACATGAAATCCAATATTTAGGAAAAGAAGAGTATACTCGTTTTTACCAAAAACTTATGAAAGAGCAGCGTTTTTCTGAAGATACATTTGACGATTTCGATCGAGAACAGCAATTATTAATGAAATATGTTGTACAAAAAAAGTTTAAGCCACTGTATAAGCGAGTTAAACAGTTGAAATATGTTAATATGTCAAAGTTATTTACTCAAATGTTTGAAGATGTTCAACATGGTTCACTAGTACCAAATAATTGGAGTGAAATATGTGAACAGACTATTTGCCGTGTGAAAGAAAAACAATTGGCTTATGAAGATGCAACGCCTTATTTATATTTAAAAGAGTGTCTAGAAGGATTTAAGAGAAATTATCTTGTAAAATTTGTTTTTATTGATGAAGCACAGGATTATTCACCATTTCAAATTGCATTTATTAAGCAGTTATTTCCGAAAGCAAAATGGACGTTACTAGGTGATATTAATCAAACAATTTTTTCACATGGAAGCAAGGAAAGTTTACAAACAATCACAACATTATTTGCAGATCAAAAGATTGAAACATTCCGTCTTCAGCGCAGTTATCGTTCTACTAGACAGATTGTTGAATTTACGAAACATATTTTAACAAATGATAAGGAAATCGAAGCGTTTAATCGAGACGGAAATAAACCACTATGTTTAGAAGCTCCTAATGAAAAAGCATTAGTGGAAAGTGTCATTAAGCGTGTAAAAGACTTGCAACATAGTGGCTTTAAGACAATCGCAATTATTTGTAAAACGGCGAAGGAAAGTGAAGAAGTCGCACAATCAATAGGCGATAGATTAGACTTCCGCCTTATTAAAAAGGAAAGCGGTGTGTATGAACGAGGAATTGTTGTCATACCAGCTTACTTGGCGAAAGGAATTGAATTTGATGCGGTTATAATTTTTGATGGCTCCGTTGAAAAATATGGGAAAGAATCAGAGCAAAATTTATTTTACACAGCTTGTACACGTGCCATGCATGAGTTATCCATTTATTATGTTGGAGAGATAACACCTTTTCTTTCAGCAGTACCACAAGAGTTATTTGGACGAAAATAATATAGGAAATCCCGACCTTATTTAGAAGTCGGGATTTTTTGCGTATTTTTATCCAGTTCTAGCTTGTCAAAAAGTCTACTGATGGAAATTGTATTTTATGTTACTTTTTCTTGTGTAACAAGATACTTCGTTGCCACTGAGATAAATAGTAGTGAAATCAGTAGTAATGCTGCTGAACCATAGAAGGCAATTTGAGCACCAAATGAATCAGCAACAAGACCAACTCCAAGTGTAGATAACGCAAACGAAATGGTAATAGCCATATCAAATGTACTATACACTTTAGGCAAGACATTCGTTGGTGTGGAGCTTTGAACCGCAGTTTGATAAGGTAATTCGTAACATTGGGTAAAGACGCCTACTAACATAGAGAAAACTAAACATAAATAAGGAGAGATACCAAATCCAAACAACAATGTTGATAAAGCTAATCCAGCTACACCGATAATCATAAATTGGCGTGAATAATCCGTTACCCATTTTGTATATCGAATAATTCCAATACTTCCGATAAGTAGACCGAACATATACGTTGCGTTTATATATCCCCACCAGGATGTAGTCGTTTGTAGCACTTCTTGGATAAATACATACAAGATTGCTGCAATCCACACACTATTTGCTGCTGAGGCAAATAATAAACTAAAGGTTCCAAATCGAAGGAGCGGCTGCCTCCAAATGTAAATCCAGCCCTCTTGTAAAGAATGAGAGAAGGAAGGACGCTCCTCTTTTGACATATTTGTTTTTGTTATTTGTAATAACATCATAAAAAGAGTAGAAATAAAGTAACAAACTAAGCTAATAAAAATCGCATTCGTTGTCCCTACAAATGTAACGATAATTCCTCCAACTGCCCATCCACCTAATTGGACGGTTTGGTCCACACTTGAAAGAATACTATTAGCCTTTAATAAATAATCTTTTTTTACGATTGAAGGAATGGCTGCATTACGTGCCGGTGTCGCCCATCCGTCGAAAAAATAAATTAGCCCCATAATAAAGAATAACAATAATAAATTGGCACTAGATACATTTAGTGAATAGAGAAACAAAACAACTAGTAATACGGTTTTACCAATTTGAGAACTAACTAATAATGCTTTTAATCCATACATGTCTAAAAAAATTGGAGATAAGAAACTACTTAAAAAACGTGCTCCAGTTGATAGAATTGGCACAATTGCCATAGCAGTTGCTTTTCCTGTTATTCCATAAATAAGCGTCATAATGGCGACCAATATTAAAATGTCTGCCATATTTGCTAAACCTTGACCGAACCATAAATAATGAAAATTTTTATTCATACACTCACCTTCACTTCGCTAAATAGTTAATTTAGTTATGAAGATGAGTTTACATTGGACTTCCTTTCTGTATTGATCATAATACTAGCCTCCAGTTTTTTATAAGCGAAAGTGAATGTGTAATTTTAAATTGAAACGTATCGCGTTAATTGCCATATACAATTACATATTCTTATTATATCATCTAATTAACTGTAAATTCAGTTTTTTTGTTGTTTTTTATAAATGGAGGGTTTTAATTGGAAAAATGGTATGGGGCAGCAGCAGTTTGTTTAAATGAATTCGGGAAGTTACTAATGGTTTTGCAACCAGGAGAGTCAAAGGAACATCAAGTCTGGTCTATTCCTTCTGGTGAAAGAGAAGGAAATGAAACGTTTGAACAATGTTGTATAAGAGAGGTAATGGAAGAGACGGGATATGAAGTGGAGGCTGTAAAGGAAATATGGGTCAAGGAAGACGTTACTTATGGTGTACCAGTAGAAGTTCATTATTTTGAAGTGAAACAGATAAGGAATGTTCCTAGAATAGAAAGTAATGATGAGGATATTTTTGAAGTAGCCTGGAGGTGTGTATCAGATTTTAATCAGCTTACATTCTCCTTTCCCCGAGACAAAGACTTTCTTACACAATTTATTGAAAAGAGAGTGAAGGAGGAAGCAGAGAATGCCGGTTAAAGTGCCACACACTTTAGAAAAACAGATAAAAGAATATGAACAACATCCAATTACACTTGGTCATTCAGAATCACAAGTGTTTTTACTAAAGGGAACAAACCGTAATTTATATTTGAAAATCCAATCTAATGATGGGATAGAAAGATTAGTAGAGGAAAAAGAGAAATTACAGTGGTTAAAAGGAAAATTACCTGTACCTGACGTTCTTTTTTATGACCAAGATGATGATTATGAGTATATGTTAATTTCTGAAATAGAAGGAATAAATGCTTCTGATTCCTTTCATCGAGAAAATGTTAGTCAAGTCATGCATGTATTAGGGAAAGGGTTGAAAGAAATTCATCGCATTCAAATTGCTGATTGTCCTTTCGATCAATGCTTAGACGTAAAAGTAAATGAGGTGAAAAGAAGAGTGGCAGATGGATTAGTGGATGAAGAAGATTTTGATGAAATTCGTCAAGGAATGAAAGCGACGGAGCTTTTAGAACAATTGATAGAAAAACAGCCAAAGCAAGAAGACTTGGTATTTGCTCATGGTGATTTTTGTTTGCCAAATATTTTAATCAATGAAAACAAAGTAAGTGGCTATATTGATTGGGGGAGAGGGGGAATAGCAGATAAATACCAAGACATTGCGTTGGCAGTGAGAAGTATCACATCTAACTTTGGGGAGGAATATGTTCCTTTTTTTCTAGAAGGTTATGGACTGGAATATGTAGATGAGGAAAGAATTGCGTATTATCAATTGTTGGATGAGTTTTTCTAAAAAAGAGTGAACCTTTATAGCAAAGGTTCACTCTTTTTATTTGATTTATAAATGTGGCTCTACATGAATATGTGTATTGGCAACGCCATGTTTTTCAGCCATTAATTCCTCGATGCAATCTGTAATCTGATGTTGTTGAATGACATCTAATGATGGATCTACTTCAATTGTAACTTCTATTAATGTTTCATTGCCAACTTGGCGAGCTCGAATGTCTTTGATACATGCCACTTGTTCTACTTGTGCGATAGTTTGTTTATAATCGTCCATCTTCTCTGGGTCATATCCATCTGTTAACATGTGGGTTGCTTCGTAAAAAATATCCCAAGCTGTTTTACAAATGATTAAGGCAACAATAATTGCAGTAATCGGGTCTAAAATAGCTAAATGGAATTGAGAAGCAACAACACCTATGACAGTACCGATACTAACTAAGGCATCGGATAAATTATCCTTAGCTGCTGCTGCCAAGGCTTTATTATTCGTCTGCTTTGCTAGATTAATATTATAACGATAAATGCCATACATAAACAAGGCAGACAAAAACGCCACGAAAGCAGCAGACAAGTCTGGACTTTCGAGTTGAGAATTTCCTATTTTTTGAAATCCTTGAATAAGGACTTGTAATCCAATTGTGAACATAATAAATGATGCTACAAGTGAGGCAATTTGTTCAGCTCTTGAATGACCATAAGGGTGATCTAAGTCACGAGGTTTACGTGCTAATTTAATTCCTATTAAAACAGCAAGTGATGCACCAATATCTGTTAAGTTGTTAAGTCCGTCTGCTAAAAGCGCTTCAGAGTTTGAAAAATAACTAGTAATAATTTTAATACTGGATAAAAAGATATACGCAAAAATACTTACCCACGCACCAAAATCAGCTCGTTTTGTATAGCTCATTTTGAAAACATCTCCTAAAAATAAATTCTTGCTATAAGCGTAACAGATGAAGGTCGAGTGGGTCTATGCAAACATTTTTTAATATAGTAATAATAACTGAGCATAGTCAATGGTTTTGAGTAACGGATAGTTTTTTGGACGAAAGCAACTTTTTCCATATTCTAGCTTAATTTCAAGAGAATCCTTAACTTTTTCATATGAAGAGATTCTTGTTCATATACATAAAAAGAAGTCCTATCTCTATAAGGGGGATGTATATGAACTTTGAGTTGAGCAGTGAACAAGAATTAATAAAAGAAATGGTTCATGATTTTGCTAATAAGGAAATCACACCGTATGCGCTAATATGGGACCAAGATTCTACCTTTCCAGTAGATGTATTTAAAAAAATGGGAGAGCTTGGATTAATGGGGATTTCTTTTCCTGAGAAGTATGGGGGATCAAATGGTGACACGATTGCTTATGCGATTTCAGTAGAGGAGGTTGGACGAGCGTGTGGTGGCGTAGGATTAAGTTATGCGGCTACTGTTTCCTTAGGGGCGTCACCAATTTATTATTTTGGTACAGATATACAAAAAGAAGATTATCTTATTCCAATGGCGAGTGGAAAAACTTTAGGGGCATTTGGATTAACAGAACCAAATGCAGGTTCTGATGCAGGGGGAACGATGACAAAAGCTGTTTTGGATGGAGAGAACTGGATTATTAATGGAGAAAAATGTTGGATTACAAATGCTACATACTCGAATACATTAATTGTCACGGCTGTTACAGCTAGAGATAGTCAAGGCAAAAAGAAAATCTCTTCTTTTATCGTTCCGACGAATACACCAGGATTAACAATTACAACGCCATACGACAAAATGGGGGTAAGAGCATCTAATACGTGTGAAATTATTTTGGAAAATGTAAAAGTAGGAAAAGATATGTTATTAGGAAAAGAAGGAGAAGGGTTTAAACAATTTTTATATACATTAGACGGAGGAAGAATTTCCATCGCAGCTCTTGCTGTTGGTATTGCCCAATCAGCCTTAGATAAGGCATTAGATTATGCAAAGGAACGAAAACAATTTGGTAGAAGCATTTCTTCTTTTCAGGCGATTCAATTTAAATTGGCGGATATGGCGATGAATATTGAAGCAGCCCGTCAACTCGTTTATAAAGCGGCTTGGCTAAAAGATAGCAAGCTTCCATTTACAAAAGAAGCGGCTTTTGCCAAATTGTTCGCAACAGAAATGGCGACAAAAGCGGCAAATGAAGCGCTACAAATTCATGGTGGTTATGGATATATGAAGGAATCAGGGGTAGAAAAGCTAATACGAGATGCCAAATTACTTGAAATTGGAGAAGGAACGTCAGAAATTCAGCGATTAGTCATTGCTAGACAGTTGGGCTGTTAGGGGGGATACCGTGTTTAAAAAAGTACTAATTGCCAATAGGGGAGAAATTGCTGTTCGAATTATAAAAACATGCAAAGAAATGGCAATTGCTACTGTTGCCATTTATTCAAAGGCAGACAAAGATAGCTTACATGTAAAAATGGCAGATGAAGCATATTGCGTTGGCGGGCCGCTTGTTGCTCAAAGTTACTTAAATGGTGAACAAATTATTCAAATTGCAAAAGAAGCGGGAGTGGATGCCATTCATCCAGGATATGGATTACTTTCAGAAAATAGTCAATTTGCACAAGCTTGTGAGGATGCAAAGATTGTTTTTATTGGACCATCCGTTGAAAGTATTGAAAAGATGGGAAGTAAAATTATTTCACGTCAAACGATGATGAAGGCGGGTATTCCTGTTGTTCCTGGTGTCACCAATAACCTTGGACAGATAGAGGATGCTTTGGAAGCAGCTGAGAACATAGGGTATCCATTAATGCTAAAGGCATCTGGCGGTGGTGGTGGAATTGGGATGGGAATTGTAAAAAATGAAGAAGAATTAGTGAAACTATTTGAAAGAAATAAACATCGAGCGAAAAGTTTTTTTGGAAATGACGATATGTATATGGAAAAAGTCATCGCACCTGCTCATCATATTGAAGTGCAAGTAATTGGAGATATGTATGGCAATCTGATTTCTCTCTATGATCGAGAATGCTCTGTCCAACGTCGGAATCAAAAAGTAATCGAAGAAGCTCCTTCACCTTTTTTAACGGAAGAGTTACGAGAAATAATGATGAACTATGCGATTAAAGGGGCTCAGGCAATTGGTTATTACAATGCAGGAACATTTGAGTTTTTAGTAGATGAACAGAAAAACATTTATTTTTTAGAAATGAATACACGCCTTCAAGTCGAACATCCCGTCACAGAACAAATAACAGGATATGATATTGTAGCCCTCCAATTAAAAGTAGCAGCTAAAGAAAGTTTACAAGTTTTGGCTGACAATGTAAAAAAGGAAGGATATAGCATAGAAGCGAGAATTTATGCAGAGGACCCAACTACTTTTTATCCGTCCCCAGGCACTATTACTCGTATTCATTTACCAACAGATATTCGAATGGATCATTACATCGTTGAAGGTATGCAAGTAACACCTTATTATGATCCGTTACTTGGCAAGATTATCGCTTATGGAAAAACGAGGGATGAAGCAATTAATCAATTGAAACAAGCATTACAAACGTTACGAATAGATGGTATTAAAACGAATATAGCCCTCTTATTAGCAGTATTAGACAATGATAGTTTTAGAAAAGGGGCATATAGTACAACTATTGTTGATGATTGCATTCATCAAAAAGGAGGATTATACACGTGATTATTACAGCACCGATGGCAGGAAATGTATGGAAGATTCTTGTGGATGTTGGAGATCGCATTTATGAGGAGGAAGATGTAGTCATTTTAGAATCAATGAAAATGGAAATATTTGTTTCTAGTTATGAAGATGGAGAAATAGTAAACATTTTTGTTAAAGAAGGAGATTTTGTAAACGAAGGTGATCAATTAGTAGAAATAAAGTAAAACATTTATCAGTAGGAAGGTTGCCTCCTACTGATAAATGGATAGAACAAAAGAATAGGAAGTGAAAAGAGACAAATGGAAGTTTTATTTGAGAAAAAAGGATTTGTTGGGATTGTTACGTTAAATCGTCCTCATGTTCATCATGCTTTATCTCTCTCTTTGTTACAAAGCTTAAATGAAATTATTGATGAGATTAATAGAGCAAATGATATTCGCGTTGTAGTAATTACAAGTTCTGGTGAAAAGGCTTTTTGTGCTGGGGCAGATTTAAAAGAACGAGCCATGATGAATGAAGAAGAAGTACGACAAGCAGTCGCATTTATTCGAGAGACTATTAATAAAATAGAACAGATTCCTATTCCAGTTATTGGGGTAGCAAATGGAAGTGCCTATGGTGGTGGATTAGAACTAGTACTGGCTTGTGATATTCGGATAGCATGCGAAAATATTCAAATTGGTTTAACAGAGACATCTTTAGGAATTATTCCAGGAGCGGGAGGAACGCAGCGTTTAAGTAGGATTATTGGTGTTAGTCGTGCCAAGGAATTAATTTTCACAGCTCGAAAAATAAGTACAAGACAAGCCTATGAGTACGGTATTTTTCAATATGTGTGGAGTAGAGAGGATGTCAAACAGAAGACGATGATTTTGTGTGAAGAAATTGTAAAAAACGCACCTCTTTCTGTTCGAGCAGCAAAGTTTGCCATTGATAAAGGCTATGATACCTCAAGTGAGCATGGATTATTAATTGAACAATTAGCTTATGAATCTATTTTATATACTGAAGATAGGAAAGAAGGACTAGCTGCATTTAAGGAGAAAAGAACACCTATTTATAAGGGAGTGTAAAAGATTGAGTGTATATGAACGGCTTGTAAATGGAGAAACCAAGATTCAAAAGGGTGGACAAGAAAAATATCATAAAGGAAATGAAGCTAAGGGAAAATTATTTGCAAGAGAACGGATTCGTTTATTAGTGGATGCGGACTCGTTTGTAGAAGATGGATTATTTGCGAATAATCAAGCAGATGGATTGCCAGCAGATGGTGTTGTAACTGGGATAGGAAAGATAAACGGACGGACTGTTTGTATTATGGCCAATGATTCAACGGTCAAAGCAGGATCATGGGGAGCAAGAACTGTTGAAAAGATTATTCGTATTCAAGAAAAGGCAGAAGATTATCTTTGTCCGATTTTTTATTTAGTTGATTCAGCAGGGGCAAGAATTACAGATCAATTAGAAATGTTTCCTGGGAGACGTGGTGCAGGGCGAATTTTTTACAATCAAGTAAAGTTATCTGGGAAAGTTCCGCAAATTTGTTTATTATTTGGCCCATCAGCGGCAGGTGGTGCTTATATTCCAGCTTTTTGTGATGTGGTCTTTATGGTAGATGGCAATGCATCTATGTATTTAGGATCGCCAAGAATGGCCGAAATGGTAATTGGAGAAAAGGTTTCCTTAGAAGAAATGGGAGGCGCACGTATGCATTGTTCCATTTCTGGGTGTGGAGATGTGCTATGCAAATCGGAACAAGAAGCGATTGCTAAGGCAAAAACGTATCTCTCTTATTTTCCAAATCATTTTAAAGAACGACCTCAACAGAAGGGAAAAAGAGAACCAAAGAAATTTGAAAAAAGAATAGAAGAATGTATACCAGCAAATCAAAATGCCCCTTTTAATATGATGGATATTATTTATCGAATCGTAGATGAAGATTCTTTTTTTGAAGTAAAAAAATTATTTGCGCCGGAGCTTATTACTGGTTTTGCTCGAATAGAAGGAATGACAATTGGAATTGTAGCCAATCAACCGAAAGCAAAGGGTGGTGTTTTATTTGTTGATTCAGCAGATAAAGCAGCAAAATTTATAACCCTGTGTGATGCATATCATATACCACTTTTATTTTTAGTTGATGTACCTGGTTTTATGATTGGGACAAAGGTAGAAAGAGCAGGAATTATTCGTCACGGTGCAAAAATGATTTCAGCCATGAGTGAAGCTACCGTTCCTAAAATTTCAATTATCGTAAGAAAAGCATATGGAGCAGGGTTATATGCAATGGCAGGTCCTGCATTTGAGCCGGATTGCTGTCTGGCACTTCCAACCGCTAGTATTGCAGTGATGGGGCCAGAAGCAGCAGTAAATGCGGTATATGCAAATAAAATTGCGTCGTTACAAGAAGAGGAACGACAAGGCTTTATTGAAGAAAAACGAGAGGAATATCGTCGTGATATTGATATCTTTACCCTTGCATCCCAATTAATTGTTGATGGAATTGTTCATCCAATGTATCTTCGGCAGGAATTAGCAACACGTTTTGCGTATTACAATAGTAAGTATGTCTCCTTTTCCGAACGAAAGCATCCTGTTTACCCAGTATAAAAGGAGGGATAACAATAGGGCTGACCAAGAACGATGGCCAGCCTCTTTTATGAACAAGGGGGATGAAATGATGTGGGTAGCGAAAAAGGAATATTATGAACAGACACGCCTTTATCAATGGATGAAAGAGTTACAGTTTGAGAGCTATGATGATTTCTACAGAAAATCCATTGATGACATTCAATGGTTTTGGCAAGCGGCAGAAGAGAAGGTTGATTTTAGATGGGAGAAGAAATATGAACGTGTATTAGACCAAGAGAATGGTCTAGCATTCCCTAAGTGGTATGTAGGAGGAACATGTAATGTTATTGTATCGGCCTTGTTAAAGTGGACAAGAAAAGAAGAAACGAGACAAAGACAAGCATTACGGTTTGAAAATGAAAATGGAGATACAGAGCAGTATACGTATGAAGAATTGTTCAAACGAGTAGAATCCTTTGCTGCAGGATTAAGGGAATTAGGCTTAAAAAAAGGCGACAGAGTTGTTTTATATATGCCGCTTATACCAGAAAATATTATTTCCTTTTTAAGTGTTATGTATTGTGGTGCAATTGTTGTTCCTGTGTTTTCAGGATTTGGTCAAGATGCCCTTGCTTCAAGAATAACAGGGTGTGGGGCAGCTTATATTATTACGAGTGAGAAGATGAATCGTCGTGGAAAAAGTATTTCCATGGTGGATAATGTAGAGGCAATTTTAGCTCAATGTAATAGCGTTCAAAAGGTAATCGTACATAGAAGGGAAAAAAGCGAAAAGAGATATGTAAGCTGGAGTGAACTTGAAAAATGCAAGATAAGAAAACCTTATGAGGAAATGAACAGTGATGATCCACTAATGCTTATTTATACATCGGGCACTACAGGAAAACCAAAGGGGACCGTCCATGTTCATAGTGGCTTTCCGATAAAAGCGGCAGTTGATGGAGCTTTTGGTTTGGATATACGAGAAGGCGATTGCGTATGTTGGATTACAGATATGGGTTGGATGATGGGACCTTTTTTAGTATTTGCTACGTTATTAAATGGTGCCACAATGGTATTGTATGATGGTGCAACTGATTATCCCAATGACCAACGATTATGGGAAGTTATTCAAAATCATCGATTAACTCATCTAGGTATTTCTCCAACATTAATTCGCTCATTAATGGCTACAACAAACGTAGAAAAAATACAATTAGCTACTACACCATTACGGGTATTTGCTTCCACTGGAGAGCCATGGAACCCAACAAGTTGGGAATGGTTATTTCATGAAGTGGGCAAAGGAAAGATTCCTATTTTTAATTATTCTGGTGGAACAGAAATTTCTGGGGGTATCTTAGGGAATGTACTTGTTAAAGACATAACGGCAGCAACTTTTAATGCAGCTTTATTGGGGATGGCGGCAGAAGTGAGAGATGAAGAAGGCCAGCTTGTTCAAAAAGAAGTAGGAGAGCTATGTCTTACAAAACCATGGGTTGGAATGACAAAGAGCTTTTGGCAAGACGATACCCGCTATATAGAAGCATATTGGAGTAAATTCCCAAATACATGGGTACATGGGGATTGGGTATATTTTGATGAAGGCTATTGGACGATTACAGGACGTTCTGACGATACGTTAAATATAGCTGGAAAACGCATTGGGCCTACTGATTATGAATCACTTATCGGCAAACATGAAGACGTATTAGAATGTGGAACAATTGGGATACCTCATTCTATAAAAGGAGAGGTAGCTTGTTGTTTCGTTGTGTTGAAACATGGAGAACGAGAGAAAGAAGAAGTTAGAAAGGAATTATTAAACATCGCTGTAATTGGCTTAGGAAAAGCATTGGTTCCAGCTCATATTTATTTTGTTGATGATTTGCCAAAAACGAGAAATGGAAAAGTGATGCGTCGTTTAATGAAGCGTGCTTATATGGGCGAAGAGTACGGAGATATTTCTTCTTTAGTTAATGCAAATGTATTAACAATGTATGAGCAGCTTGGCAAAGAAAGGCAACGTAAATAAAGAAGGGGGAAAGAGCGGTTGGATTGGTTACAAGCATTTATTTTAGGATGTATCCAAGGACTAACAGAGTTTTTGCCTATTAGTAGTACAGGGCATTTATATCTTGGACGAAAAGTATTTGGATTAGAAGAAGCGGGTATTTTTTTAGATACGATGCTTCATATTGGAACGTTAGTAGCGATTTTTATTTATTATCGACATGAGTTTTTGAAAATAATAAAAAAACCATTTAGTAAATTAACAGGTTTGTTAATTATTGGTTCAATTCCTGCTGCTGTTATTGGTATTTTATTTGAAGACTTTTTTGATACTATTTCTAAAACGGGTGTTACAATTGGCTGGGAGTTTTTAGTGACAGGCGTTATTATGTGGTGGGCAGCAAATCAACGTGGTGGAAAAAAGGGAATGAAGGATATTTCATATAGCGATTCTTTTTTTATCGGTTGCTTTCAAGCGATAGCGATTTTTCCAGCTATCTCTCGTTCAGGAGCGACAATAGCGGGAGCTCTTTTGCGAAAGTTAGATCGTGAAACGGCTGCTTATTATTCTTTCTTATTATCAACACCGACCATATTAGGGGCGACTTTATTACAAGGAAGAAAACTTGTGACAGGAGAGGTAGTATCACCTATTTCAACGAGCGCTTTGATTATTGGAACAATTTCAGCTATCTTTTTTGGATATATTGCAATTACATGGATGATTGCCTATTTAAAAGATAAGTCACTGAAAGTATTTGCCTATTATGTATGGATATTAGGTGCTATCATTCTTTTCTTACAAGCAATACACGTATTTTAAAATAGATAAACAGCTAACTTTTTTGTTAGCTTTTTTTATTTGTCGATTTTTGTCATATGATTTATGTTCGAAATATATTGATAATTCATAAATATTAAATTAAATTAATATTTATACAAAAAATTAAGGAGATGAATTAAAAGCAATGAATATTTCAATTGTAGGTGGCACAGGATATGGCGGTTTAGAACTAATTAGGTTACTTCGGCAACACCCGTGTGTGAGTAATTTAAGTGTGTATGGAAGTAATGAAAACTTAGAAGGAATTCATTCATTGTATCCGCACTTACAATTAAATACAACTTATGAAATAAAAGAAATAAAAATAGAAGAAATGAAAAAGAGCGATATTGTCTTTTTAGCAACGCCGCCTGGGTTATCAAAAAATGTGACGCCATCTCT
Organism: Bacillaceae bacterium; assembly: GCA_051873875.1. GTDB lineage: Bacteria > Bacillota > Bacilli > Bacillales > Bacillaceae_G > JBJEFI01. The sequence continues at coordinate 26,604 of JBJEFI010000104.1, forward strand.
ATTAGAGGGGGATTGTCGTATTATTGATTTATCGGGTGATTATCGACTGAAAGATCGAGAAAGCTATGAAGCGTGGTATGGAAAAGAGGGTGCACAAGAAAAAGACCTTCGTTTAGCTATATATGGATTAAGTGAATGGATGAAAGAATATATCGTAAGTGCAAAATTAATTGCCAATCCAGGATGCTATGCAACAGCAGCATTATTAGGATTAGCACCATTGTTACAGGCGAATATTGTGGAATCAAAAGGCATTGTAGTTGATGGAAAATCAGGTGTTTCTGGAGCGGGAAAAGGATTGTCGGCCCTTACTCATTTTTCACAAGTAAATGAAAATCTTCACATTTATAAAGTGAATCGTCATCAGCATATTCCAGAAATTGAACAAATGATGAAGAATTGGAATGAAGGAACGAAGCCAATTACCTTTAGTACACATCTGGTTCCCATGACAAGGGGAATTATGACAACCATTTATGCGCAAGCACAGGAAGAAATGACAGCAGAGAAATTGTATGACTATTATTTGCACTATTATGAAGGAAAGCATTTTGTACGACTAAGGCCATTAGGCGTATTTCCTGCAACAAAAGAAGTTTATGGCTCTAATTATTGTGATATTGGCGTAGCTTATGACAAGCGAACAAATATGATTACGATTGTTAGTGTTATTGATAATTTAATGAAAGGTGCAGCTGGGCAGGCCGTACAAAATATGAACATTATGTTAGGGATAAATGAAGAAATAGGGCTAGAGGGGACGCCTTTATTTCCATAAAAGAAGGGTGAGAGAAAATGATAACACATTATAGTCATATGCCAAATTGTATGAAAGTAGAAAATGGAAGTATTATTACACCAAAAGGTTTTTCTGCATGTGGTGTACACGCAGGATTGCGCAAAAGTCGTTATGATTTAGGGGTTATTTTGTCTGATGTACCAGCGGAGGCAACTGCTGTATATACGCAAAATGTATTTCAAGCAGCACCAATTACATTAACAAAAGATAGCTTAGCAGTAGAAGGGAAGATTCAAGCTGTAATTGTGAATAGTGCATGTGCCAATGCATGTACAGGAAGATTAGGGTATGAAAATGCCTATCAAACGAGAGCAATGGTAGCGAAAAAGTTTGATTTACCTCATTATCATGTTGCAGTAGCATCTACGGGTGTTATTGGAGAACAATTAAAAATGGATAAGATGGTAGAAGGAATTGATAAGCTTAAACCATCTAAACATAAAGAAGAAGTAGATGCGTTTCATGAAGCGATTTTGACAACAGATTTAGTCGTAAAAAGTGCTTGCTATGAAACGATGATAGATGGAGAAATGGTTACAATCGGCGGTGCAGCAAAAGGATCTGGTATGATTCATCCAAATATGGCAACAATGCTTGGCTTTGTTACAACAGATGCAGTGATTGGTCATGATAGTTTACTAGAAGCCCTTCGAGAAGTAATTGATGTTACATTCAATCAAATTACAGTTGATGGTGAAACATCTACAAACGATATGGTATTGGTAATGGCAAATGGATTTGCCAATCATCAGCCCTTAACAAAAGAACATCCTGATTGGTCAAAATTTGTATATACACTCAAACGTGTTTGTGAAGACTTAGCAAAGAAAATAGCGAGAGATGGTGAGGGAGCAACGAAATTAATCGAAGCTAGTATTATAGGTGCAAACTCAGATGAAGATGCAAATAAAATTGCTAAAAAAATTGTAGGCTCTAGTTTAGTGAAAACGGCAGTATTCGGAGAAGATGCGAACTGGGGACGTATTATTGGTGCAATGGGACATAGTGAAGCAATGATTGATCCAGAGGTGGTTGATATTTATATAGGTGATTTTCCTGTTTTATTAAAGAGTCAACCAAATTGTTTTAGTGAAGAAATTTTAGCAGATTACTTAAGAAGTGAACATATTCATATTATGGTAAACTGTAACATAGGAGAGGGGCAAGGGAAAGCTTGGGGATGCGATTTAAGTTATGATTATGTGAAAATAAATGCCTCTTATCGTACGTAGGAGAATGATAATGAAAAAATATGTGGTAATTAAATGTGGAGGAAGTTTATTAACACGTTTGTCGGTTCAATTTTTTGAAAACATAAAAAATTTCCAAACGAATGGTTATGCAGTTATCCTCGTTCATGGTGGTGGTCCTGAGATTGATACGTATGGGGAAAAATTAAATCTTGTACCGAAGAAGATAGATGGGGTACGAGTAACAGATGATGCGACGATGAATGTAGTGTCGATGGTATTGAATGGTCTAGTCAATAAACGATTGGTTAGTCAGCTCCTTCAACGTGGCTTTTCAGCAATTGGATTATCAGGTGTGGATGATGGTTTATTACAGGCAACATCTTTAAATAAAGAGACGTATGGAAATGTCGGCGTTGTAAAAAGTGTTAAAGAAGAACTATTAAAAAAATGCAGCGAACAAAGTGTAGTTGTATTGTCACCTGTTGGAGTTGATGAAGACTATCAAATTGTTAATATTAATGGGGATATAGCAGCTGGGGCAGTTGCTTATCATTTACAAGCAGAGATGCTTATTTTAGCAACTGATGTGGATGGTATTATGGAAAATGGTGTTGTTATAAAAGAAATTACAGAAGAACAGATAAAAGAGTTAATGAAGAACAAAGTGATTACAGGTGGGATGATTCCAAAAGTACAATCAGCTTGTGATGCCCTGACTTTCGGAGTGCAAATGGTTTGTATAACAAATGGAAGCAAACAATTTTTGTCAAAAGATGGCTCCGTTCGTGGTACAATGATAGCCAAGGAGAGTGATTCTTTTGAAAAGTTCGTTATTTCATAATTATTCAAGAAGAGAAATTGAAATTGTGAAAGGAAAAGGAGCAATGGTCTGGGATCAAAATGGCAAAGAATATCTAGATTTTATTGCTGGAATTGCAGTATGTAACTTAGGACATTGTCATGATGATGTTGTAGAAGCTGTTGAAAAACAACTACATACACTCTGGCATACTTCTAATTTATTCCAAAATTCTTTGCAAGAAGAAGTTGCCCAAATGTTAACAAATAATTGTTGTGGGAATTATGTTTTCTTCTGTAATAGTGGAACAGAGGCAAATGAAGCGGCTATTAAGTTGGCTCGTAAATATACAGGGAAAGAAAAAATGATTACCTTTCAACATTCTTTTCATGGACGCACATTTGCAGCAATGAGCGCAACTGGTCAAGAAAAAGTAAAAGCTGGATTTGGAAGTATGGTTCAGGAATTTGTTCATTTGCCATTTAATGATGTACTTTCTTTTGAAGAAGAAATGGATGAAACAGTAAGTGCAGTCTTACTGGAGGTAATTCAAGGAGAAGGTGGCGTCAATATTGGTCAAAAGCCTTTCTTAAAAGCAGTAGAAGCGGCTTGTAAAAAATATGGGGCATTATTAATTGTAGATGAGGTACAAACAGGAATCGGTCGTACAGGAAAGCCATTTGGATATCAACACTTTGATATTGAACCAGATATTATAACTGTTGCTAAGGGATTAGGAAATGGATTTCCAGTAGGAGCAATCATAGGGAAAGAACATTTATTTGATACATTCAATCCAGGTAGTCATGGTTCAACATTTGGCGGAAATAAATTAGCAATGAGTGCAGCAAAAGCCGTTTTACAACATGTTTTTGAACCAGAATTTTTAAAGGATGTAAAACAACTAGGAGACTTTTATATAAATGCTTTAAAAGAAGCGCTTAAGGATGTAGAACAAGTTGCAAATATTCGTGGGAAAGGGTTAATTCTTGGAATAGAATGTGATGCACCAGTTCATGAAATTATTTTAGAAGCAGAAAAAAATGGACTTTTACTCGTATCGGCAGGAACAAATGTTATTCGACTTTTACCACCCCTTAATGTAACAAAGGAACAACTGGAGAAAAGTATTGAAGTGATAAAAGCATCTATTTTGCATGTAGGATGCAACGTATAAAGAGATTTAAATGCCCATTATTGAGCATTTCAATAATGGTAAATAGAAAATAAAGACGCCTCTTATATTATCTGAAAATTTAAAAATAATCATTTACTATCAATTTTCGGAAAAAATTTTTTACAAAAATAGTAGCAGCGATTAAAATAAAAGAAGGATAGGAGGGGTTAGTAATGTTGTTAAAAGAAATGCGGATGGATGAATGGGGATATGTGTTAAATAAGTTAAAAGAAATTGAGAAGATTAACAAAGGGGATGTATTCTCATACCCTGCTATTAATTGGATAACAGAGAAGATAAAGGAAATTCGTACAGACATTGAATTTAGCATTGAAGGAACAAAGTTAACACAATCAGATGAAGTGAATGAGGTGTTAATTAAAGAGCAGGATCATGTAATTGAAGACTGTAAAGATGCTATTTACAAAATGGAAGATGAACTTATCGAGTGTTCGAAGTTGTACATTGAACGTCACGCAGCAATGAATGCAGCAAGAATTAGCCATGAAAAAATGCTAACATTCCGTTATCGCCGCAGAATGACACATGAAGAAGCCTTATGTGTAGAAAGTTATCGTCAATTATTTGAGCTATATGAAAAAGCAAATGATTTTATTATCCACGCAACTGAAGAGAATTTTAAAACGTTATTAACTAGTAAGTAGAAATTTTTTGTCATTATACTTTATTTTTTGAAGAGGTAGAAACATTCTACCTCTCTTTTTTTATGAAAATGGATTTAATATTTTATTTAGTTCGAAACAGTGATAAGGTATACTAATGGAAAATGGATGAAGAAGGGAAACAAGAAAGTGGATTTTAATGGCTATAATGAAGAATGGCAACAAGCCTTAGAGCATGAACTGATGGAATTGAAAAAGACAGGTGGTACGCCTCTTATAGGTGTGAATGGTAAACTAATGTACCAAGAAGGAGAAAATTTCATTTACTATATTCGTTTATATAGCTCTACTTTACTTGAAGGTTCCCAAATTCGTCTTTCCTTTGATGGAGAGTCTTATCAAGGAGAAGTATTGTTTGCAAGTAAGTACGATATTGAAGTAAAACTAGATACAGACGTCGGAGAGACTATTGACCGATGCGAAATATACAATGAGCCTTGGGAATTAATAAATGCACTGAAAGAGCGGTTAAATGAAATAGGCGAAGAAACTGTAAAACGAAATCGAGTCGAGGCGTTATTAGCTGGAGATAGTGAAGAACGCCATCGCGCAAATGAAAATAAAGAGCATAGTGAAATTATTTCACGTGCGTTATATAATCCAACTACGTATATTTGGGGACCGCCAGGAACGGGAAAAACATATACATTAACCCAAATTGTAGTTGCCCATTACATTAGAGGACAAGCAGTTCTTGTTTTGTCACATAGTAATGCGGCAGTGGATGTATTAATGAAAAGCATTAAAGATGAGTTAGAACAACAAGAAGAATGGCAGGATGGGGAAATAATCAGGTATGGGCAAACAGTTGATGAAGAAATTGTTGCCCATCCTACTTTGCTATTGAGCAATTTAATCATTCACCAACAGCCTACATTGTTACATCAATTTCACCGAATGGAAGAGAGAAAAAATAAAATTCGTACATTGTTAAAAAAGCGGAAAGCATCCAAAAAAGCAATACACCAGCTACCTATTATTGAAGAAAAACTAGGTAATTTGCGAATGAAAATGCGTAAATTAGAAGGAAAAGTTGTAGATGAAGCACTTGTAGTAGGTGCTACCCTTTCTAAATGTACAATCGATAGTAGTTTATTTGAACGGGAATATGATTTAGTTGTTGTAGATGAAATTAGCATGGCCTATACACCTCATATTGCATTTGCTGCTTCATTGGGAAAACGGATTGTTGTATGTGGTGATTTTATGCAGTTGCCTCCGATTGCCGTAAGTCGATCGACGATGGCAAACAAATGGTTAAAAAAAGATTTATTTTATCATACAGGTATTGTGAATGGGGTATTGAAAAAACAAAAAAAAAATAATGTGTTTATCTTACGTCAACAACGACGAATGCATCCTGCCATTTCAAGTTTTACCAATCATTATGTATACATGGATGAAGTAAGTGATCATCCATCTGTAAGTGAGCGAGAAATAATCGCTAGCCACGAGCCATTTGCAGGGGAAGCAGCATTGTTTCTTCATATGGAAGGACAAGCACTACAAGAAGGGAATTCGAAATCACGTTACAATATTCTCAATGCCTTACTTGTTATTCAATGTATGTTAGCTTCACTAAAAGAAAAGGCAAGTTCGATTGGTGTTGTGACACCATATCGAGCACAATCAAGACTTTTACAAGCTTTAATAGATGAATTGCTTTATCATCATCCTTATTTTAATGAAAAAGAAGTGATTGCCAATACGGTTCATAAATTCCAAGGAGCAGAACGTGATATTATTCTTTTTGATACAGTTGATAGTACACCACAACGTGTACTGGGTGGTTTATTTCAAAAAACAGATAGTATGAAACTGATTAACGTTGCTGTTACTCGAAGTAGAGGGAAATTTATTGAAATTGGGAATGAATCTTTTCTGAATAAGGTTGGAAATAAATCGACGCCGATTTGTCAATTAACCAATCATTTAATGGCTAATCATTCCTCTCGTTATGGAAAACGCCTTTATGATACTCTTCTTCATAAAACATATTCGAAACGATTAAGCTGGTTTATGGACTATCCACTACAATTTACAAAGGATATAGAGAATGCCCAAGAGACAATTGCGCTTTCTTGCTCTAGTTTTACGAATGTAAGAGAGGAAGTAAAAGCAAGCATACGTACAAATAAAAAAGCGTTATTTACGGCTTATGTTGAAGTAGGAAAACATAAAACAATTATAAATAAACATCTAGGTGTAGATTTTTGTATTATTGATGAGAATGTGCTTTGGTTAGGAATAGAAAAAGCAGAGACATTTATGGTGCGATTGCATGCCCCAAAGACTATTATGCTCTTGAAGGGCTATTTAGGGATAAAATAGATTTTGTTAGGGGATGATAGGAAAAAATATGTGAGGTGTTTACAATGGAGAAAATGCTATGTCCAGCATGTAAAACAAATCGAATGCGTTTTTATATCATCGACCAAGAACCAAAAGCAGTAAAACTAAATCCACAAACAGGTGATGTAGAAGAAGAATTCACCGCTGACAATGTAGATCCATTTTTTGTTGCGTACAAAGGCCCAACTTATAAAGTCCAATGTGGCGTATGTGGATTAATTGAAAATCCAGAGCTATTTGAAAAAGCGGCACAATTATAATTAGCGAAAGCTAGTTTAAACGTTAAATATACTATAATGATTAGAGGATAGATTGCTTATATAACAATGCTATCCTTTTTTATTTCCATTAGTTTAGTCCGTACAAGGATGGTTCCTATCTATGTATTTACTGGATGATTTGATTGTTTAACAATTCAAAAATAGGGATACCTAAAAACAAGGAAAATCTTAATGTTTTTTAGAATGAATTGAACCTATCACTGCTGTTGCTTTATTTTTCTGAATTTTTAAAAATAAATACCTTGCATTATTAGGTATTATAAAATATAGTTGTTTCAAGGGGGTGAAATAATTGGAAATTAATAAGGAAGTATTGAAGGGGCATATTGACACAATAATTCTTTCTTTATTGCATAACAGGGATATGTACGGATATGAATTAGCAAAATTAGTACGTGAAAAAAGTAATGATCAATTTGAATTAAAGGAAGGCACTTTATATTTATCCTTAAAACGATTAGAGAAAAATAGATGGATTGAGTCATATTGGGGAGATGAACAAGGTCCAGGGGGGAGAAGAAAATATTATAAACTAACATCCTTAGGGAAAAAAGAACTTAAGAATAAGGTCATAGAGTGGCAATTTGTAAAAAAAATGATTGATTCGTTTTTAGAAGGGGAAGATAACATTGAAACAGATTGATATGTTTGTAGAATCAGTGTATCAAAATATTGATGGCAATAAAGAGGAGATTCATGAATTAAAAAAAGAAATGAAAGCACATCTAATTGAATCTGTATATGAATTAAAAGCAGAAGGAAGAACAGAGGAAGAAGCAATTGAGATTGCGATTCAACGATTTGGTGGAGAAAAAATAACTCGTTCCATTATTGGTGAGCTTTTTGAAAAACAAAAAAGGTTTGCTTCCTGGCTTCTTTATGTAGGGATTACTTGTTTGATTCTTTCTTTAGTCACATATATATATCTTTCATCCCATGACAAAAATGTAATAAAAGAAGTACTCAAAATCGATTCGGAAATACTTAGTGTATTGAATAAATACAATGGCATAACAAAAGAATCAAAAGAAGAATTAGATACAATTACGAACAGTAATAGCGAAATCAACTATGTCCTAATTTATGATATGAAAGAAATAAGCACAGAAAAAAAGAATTACACTGAAATAAATTATCGCAAAGCACACCCTATTTATGAGGGACATGGTAATCTAAGAAGTATTAGTAATGATGTCGATATCTATCATGGATCAGATAACAGCCAATGGGCTATAAATACTTATTATTACGAATACTCTTCTTTAAAAATGAATATTTTGTTTGCAGGAATCGCTATCTATTGGCTTTTCTTTGCTATTTGGGCGATTATACGCGTATCAGATCAAAAGAGATTGAGTATTAGTTGGGTTTTTTCCTTCCTTTTGTTTAATGTATTAGGTTATTTTATATACATTCTTGCTCCTAAAAAATCAGCATAAAGTAATTTTATTGATGAAGTAAGAAGGTTTTACATATTATTCACGTGTAATATGTAAAACCTTCTTTTTTATTTAGGTCTTGAAAGTAATAAAAGTGAGTTTTTTTATCTTAAAATATAATTAACTGCCTTTGGAATAAGCTCTATAAAATTAGTAGGGAAAAAATGACCCATATCTTTGATAACTAGCAGTTCATTAGGAATGTTATTTTCGTTTAAAATAGCAGAAATTGCTACTGTTTCCTCATAAAATAAGTCTTTCGTACCTGTAATAATAAAGCCTTTTTTGTTCGTAACATTCCTTTGTTGAATTAGTTGGCGCAATTCATCTTTACTACGAATAGCTGGAACAACAGCGATAAACCCAATTGCATCCATTTGTTTAAGTAGCAATAATTCCATTGCTAGTTTTGCACCTTGGGAAGCGCCAGCAATAATGACTTTCTTACCTTTTAAATCAAATTCTTTTAGTGCAGTCGCAATATCATTTTTAGCGATATGAAAATCGTCCCAACAAAAAGCATTATATCCAAATACTTGTGATGACTGAATAAAAACATAATGATACTTTTCTTCTAATTTGGGACTTAACCAATAGGTGGAAAAGTCCTGTATATTGGCACTTCTCCAATGCAATGAAAGGATTACGATATCTGCTTTTGGATTTCCGAAAGACGCTATGACTGTTTCACATTTGTCTTTTTGTTCATCTATTCTATGTTGGCATAAGGAAATAAGGTGAATAAAGCGTGGTTCATCTTTTAATTGTTGAAATTCCTCTGTTTGTAAAAGAGTAGTTGGATTCCACCAAAATCCTTTTTCGGTGGCGGTTTCTAATGCAATAAGAGTTGTATTAAAATCTCCCATTTTTGCATAAATACATGCTTTCCAATATGAAAATTTATCGAATTTATTAGGAAACTCTTCTTCTGCTTTTGTAATTGAATGAAGAGCTTTTTCTAGTTGCCCTTCGTTTGAAAAACGCATGATTTGTTTTTGAGCTTCTGCAAACTTATACTCAGACACGATATTCCTCCTATCATCCTTCGTTATTATTTATTATAATATAAATAACTGAATTTTCGATTAAATAATAGGTGTAAATAAAATATAGGGTTCAGTGTATAAGAAAAAAATAGTTGTCCAGTTTAGTGTTGACATTCCAGATAAAAGAAACAGACTATTTAGAGGAGGGATACAAATGAGTTGGATTGTTGTACTATTAATTGTCTTGTTAGCGGCAGTAGCTGATTATTATTGGTTAGATCAGGAGAGTAAAAGGTGGAATTGGTTTAAGAATCTATCCATTAAAAGTAGAATAGCAATTACAAGTGGATTTTTAATTCTGTCAGTTGTTGTTTATTTAGTAATGGGAAAGAATTATTTTTAAAAATTCGTTTAGAAATATAAATCTCATCCTCTTGTTAGGAGGGGATTTTAGATATGTATGTTGATTATATCTTCCTATATACCTCCATTATAAACGATTGATTACTCCATGTACGAATGACATCAGCAGTTTTTAGTATTTGCCAGGGATTAAACATT
>JBJEFI010000105.1:0-36447 GCA_051873875.1 Bacillaceae bacterium
AAATTTATTCTCGTATATTTAATCTGATCCCAACTTTCTCCATTTCGTATCCCAATAATTGCACCATCATTTGTATACCATAAACGGGAATCAATTAAACCTGTATGTTGTTTCGGACTATTAATTTCAATAAACAAATCCGGATTCTCTTTATCAATAGATATGGTTCCATGTAACAAATGACCACCTAAATACATCATTGTAACATTATCTATAAAGTTCTAATTTTCTTTATCAGTAATAGTCTTAATAATTCTCACGTTTTACCTTTTATCTTCAATACCAATTATTATTTCTCTCGTTACTTCCTCAAATGTTATTTTTCCGACAAAAAAACCAATTCCAAACAATACCCTAGCAATGACTACCAAAACAAATACCTTTTTCATGGTCATTCATCCCCGCTTGAACTAATCCATTCAAAATTTAAAAGCTACTTTCTACCTTCTTTATCACAATATAACTATTGTACATAAAAATACCCAAAATAAACGTCCAATGTAAATGGATTGACTGATAATCTTTTTTTACCTTTATCACCTTACAAAATCCTTTCCACACAAACAATTAATGCTCCCTCTTTCATAACTTTAACGAATAAATAGGTTTTCACCATCATCTTCTGTAATGAAGGAAAATAATTATTTAACACAATCATTATATGGATTAAATAAAGAAGAATTTTTTGCTGATGGGTTAACCATTTTTTCTTTCATCTTTTCCATATAACAATTAAACAAAATTCGCTCATTCTTCTATCATTGATTTATTCTATTCGCTTGTTGCACTATCCTCCCACATTATAAAAAATAAAAACGATAATAATACCCTATATACTTTCTCTATATTTCTTGAACCAGTATCGTTTGATAAAACTAAACCCTCATTTCAAATACTATCTATTTTCTAATTTTTTTATCAACTATTATTCCTCTAATCTGCTATCCCTTTTATAAATTCTTTTTATTCTTGTATTTTTTTTAAATTATTTAGTAAATGCTAGTAACATCACGGCAATATTATTAACAAAAATTAGAAAGGTGTGATGATGGAGATGAGTTGGTTTATTCATTCCTTAAAGACATATCCTGAACTAGCCTTATTTCTTACATTAGCAATTGGCTATGCGGTAGGGAAGATTCAAATTGGCACTTTCAAAATTGGTTCTGTTACAGGCGTCCTCATTACAGGCGTTCTCATTGGTCAATTAAACATTACAATAAATCCTACTGTAAAAGCCGTTTTCTTTCTATTATTCCTATTCACATTAGGGTATAATGCAGGCCCGCAATTTTTTAAAGGATTAAAAAAGGATGGACTGCCTCAAGTTATCTTTTCTATTATCGTTTGCGTTGTTGGTCTCATTTCAACTGTCATTGTCGGAAAAATCCTTGGCTATAACGCTGGACAAGCTGCCGGCTTAGCTGCTGGTGCCTTGACTCAATCCGCAACAATTGGTGTATCTCAAGATGCTATCTCAAAACTCTCAGATTCTTCTACAGATATTAAAACAATGATGGATTTTGTTCCAGTTGGATATGCCGTTACATATATTTTTGGCACAATAGGAGCTGCCTTTATTCTTTCAACAATAGGGCCAAAATTGTTAGGCGTCGATTTAGAAGAAGAAAGTAAAAAGCTTGAAGGAACGTCTAAGGAAGTTGTAGAGGGACATGGTGTTTTCTCAGGTGAGACAGAGTTAGAATATAGATCATTCTTATTAAATAATTCTTTTGTTGGCTCTACTGTCATTAACGTTGAAAAAACTATTTCAAGTCCAACTATCCGCTCCTTTATCGTTCGCATAAAACGAGGAGATGAAATTTTTACTCCAAAAGAAGATACCGTTATAGAGGCTGGCGATAAAGCTGTTTTTTGCTTTAAAAATAGGGAAATAACAGAAGTTGAATTATCAAAACTTGGAAAAGAAATATCAGATCATGGCTTATTAAATTTCCCAATAGAACGTTTAAGTGTGTATGTAAAATCAGAAGAAATCATTGACAAAACAATTCAGACAATACGCGACCAAACCCTTACACGTGGTGTATATATTTCAAAATTAAAAGCTACCGGCGAAGAAGTTCCTTACGACCAAGATACAATCATCCATAAAAAAGATGTACTTACACTAACAGGTCCTAAAGACGATGTTGAAGCTCTCGCCTACAAAATCGGAAAGCCTGTAAGAGATACATCGGAAACTGATATGATTTTCGTTGGCTTAGGTATCCTTTTAGGAGGATTAATCGGAATTCCTGCCCTTGTTATTAGTGGTGTAGGAATTAGTTTATCAACAAGTGGTGGCGCATTAATCATGGGACTTATTTTTGGGTTAATCCACTCTAGACGTCCACAAATTGGATATATTCCTGAAGGTACTGCATGGTTTTTAAGTAATGTGGGTTTAGCTGCATTCGTTGCAGTTGTCGGGATAAATGCCGGCCCTGGATTCGTATCCGGAATAAAAACGTCTGGCATAAGCTTCTTACTTGCTGGGGTAGTTGTAACAATTATCCCATTAATCGTTGGTATTTTTTTAGGAAAATATGTATTCAAATGGAAAGCCCCTATTATTTTAGGGGCCTGCGCTGGAGCAATGACTACAACGGCCGCCATTGGAGCAATTTGTGAAAAGGCAAGAAGCAATGCACCTGTATTAGGCTACACCATTACCTATGCAGTAGGAAATATTTTATTAACCGTATGGGGTTCTGTTATCATTCTTTTCTTTGCAAAATAAGCACTAAAGTTCATGCCACTTATCGGCTTAAAAGTTATTATAGTTAGGATGGTTCCGTTATGAATGAAAAAATGAAAAAGAGACAAGAATTAATAGAAAAAGTTAGAGACTTAAGCCCATTTGAATTAAAAGATGAATTAATACGCTTAGCGTTATCATCAGAAGAAAAAGGGGTGAATGTATTTCTTAATGCAGGACGAGGCAACCCTAACTGGACTGCTGCTACTCCTAGAGATGCTTTCTTCACACTAGGGCATTTTGCAGTTGGTGAAACGAGAAGGGTCGTGTCGAAAGGCGATTTAGCCGGAATGCCACAAAAACCAGGCATACATGATCGTTTTAAAATATATGCTAAGGACCATAGCGATGCGCCTGGAATTAAACTATTAGAGAAAATTGTTCAATTTGGAATAGATACATATCATTTTGATCCTGATGAATGGGTAATTGAATTAGTAGATGGGATTATTGGTGATAATTACCCTGTCCCAGATCGCATGTTAGTTAAAATAGAAAGAGTCGTTCATGATTATTTAATAAAAGAAATGGGCGGAAGTATAAGTGACACACCTACTCATCAACTATATGCAGTAGAAGGTGGTACTGCTGCCATGTGTTATATTTTTGATTCACTTATGGCCAATCACCTTTTGAAAAACGGAGATCATATCGCCTTAATGGTCCCTATCTTTACGCCATATTTAGAAATCCCCGAACTATCTAGGTATAATTTTAACGTTACCTATATCTATGCCCGTGGAATTACGGAAGAAGGTCGCCATAGTTGGCAATATCCAAAGGAAGAAATCGATAAATTAGCAGACCAAAAAATTAAACTTTTATGCGTTGTTAATCCAAGTAACCCTCCATCTGTGGCAATCGATAATGAAGGAATGGATTATATAAAAGCCGTTGTGAAGGAAAAAAATCCTAATTTAATGATTGTAACAGATGATGTATATGGTACATTTGCAAATGATTTCAAATCCTTAATGATAACAATGCCCTACAATACACTTGGCGTATACTCATTTTCTAAATATTTCGGCGTTACTGGGTGGAGACTTGGTGTAATTGCCTTAACTCCTGACAATGTATTCAATAAATTAATCAAAGAATTGCCACCTGAAGCAAGGGAAGATTTAATTAGTCGATATAGTTCTTTAACTTCTGAACCTGAAAAAATTCCATTTATCGATAGAATTGTTGCAGATAGTAGACAAGTGGCTTTAAATCATACAGCAGGCTTATCTACACCTCAACAAGTACAGATGGCTCTTTTCTCTATATTTGCATTATTAGACACAGATGACACATATAAGCAGCAAACAAGAGATATTTGTTATAACCGCAAAAAATTAGTATATGAGAATTTAACCGGCCTTCCAATGAAACAAAAAGATGAACATAGTACGTCTTACTACGATGAAATTGACTTATTAGTTTGGGCTAGACTTAAACACGGTGAAGAATTCGCAAAATACCTTGAAGAAAAACGTGATCCAATTGAATTCTTATTTAACTTAGCTGAACAATATAGCATTGTATTATTAAACGGTGGAGGCTTTGATGGTCCAAAATGGTCGATTCGAATATCGCTTGCGAACCTTAAGGATGAGCAATATAGCCAAATAGGAAAAGCAGTTAATGAGCTATTCGAACAATATGCAAATGAATGGAGCTCCTTTAAGTGGTAGGTACTCACTAGAAATCACTACTCTAAACTTAATTTAATAAGAAAAAGAGATGCTTTAAGGTATCCCTTTTTCTTATTATACAAACACATTCTCTACACTAAAAAATATGTATGAACATACGACTATCCATCTTTTCTTATGCCAACAAAAACAATTTTTCTTCCACAAACTTCTACCCCATCTTTTGAGGTAACTTCTCGAAAAATGGGCTCTTCTAAGCGGCGAATTGGTATATATCCTTCTTTGCTCATTCTAGTTAGACAATCATCAATTGTCTCATTTTCTTCCACTTCAAACTTTCGCTTGGCCATTCAAACACCTCTGTTATTATCCTTTTTATATATTATCTTGCTATTACATCATTATACGCATTAAAATGATTATTTTTCAAACAGAAAATTCACTATAACAAAAAAAGAAACCACTTAAAGTGGCTTCTTTTTTATAATCGACCATATCCAAGGAAATGTTTTTTATAATATGTTCCAACATCTAAATTTGAAATTGTTACACCATTAGCCCCATCGCTGGCATGAATGAAATCCCCACCACCGATATAAATTCCCATATGAGATGGACCTGTTATATATGTATCTTTAAAGAAAATAATATCCCCAACAACAGGGTTGTCCACTTTTTTAACCATGTTCCAAAAACCAGCAGTTGATGTTCGTGAAACATTATAATTATTACTTTTAAATACATGATAGACAAAACCGCTACAATCAAAAGCATCAGGACCGCTAGCACCAAATACATATGGTTTTCCAACTAATTTTTTCGCATATGATACTAGATTAAATACATCTTCTTCTTTGTCATCTGTTGTCACACTTGTATTTAAGTAACGATCAGCAACGTATCCTACTGTACCTTGGGCATGTACTTTTGCCCATCCATATTCTACACTTTCTACATTTACTTCCGTTCCTTTGGATAATGTTGTAATAATTTTTGCAGAAGTAGATGGACCACTTCTCATATTCAATTTATTTGTATCTACAAACTTTTTAGTAAAATTTCCTTGAGAAGGATTTTGTTGTGAACCCGTTGGTGGTGTCGAATTTAGATAATCTACTAAATACTGAGCACTTACATAACCAACTTGATTATTAATGTTAATTTTAGCCCATCCGTTTGTAATGGATTGTACACCAACAATCGTACCATTACGTAATGTTGTAATAATAGCCCCTTTCATCGAAGGAGAGTTCCGGACATTTAAGCCAACAGATGCCTCTACGACCATATTCTTTAATTTAATAGAAGAATCCACTACAGGCTTATTTTCATAAGAAGGTCTGCTTGAAAGATTATTAGCTAAATATTGGGTAGCTACATACCCTTTTTTTCCATTATATGTTACTACCGACCAACCATTCGAGCTACTATGTACATTAATTTTTGTTCCATGTTTAATCTTCCCTAATATCGCAGCACTTGTTGATGGAGATTGACGAAAATTCAAATTCATCCCTTCTCCAACATCTACAATTTTCTGAACTGTATCGCCGCTATCAGGAATACTACTATTAGATACACCATCTGATAAATAATCAGAATGAACAAAGGCAGTCTCTCCATTATATTGGATTTGACTCCAATTACTACGCTCTGAAAGTACCTTTACCTTGCTTCCGTGCTTTAATTTTCCTATTATACTTGCACTAATAGAACCTTGACTCCGAACGTTTAAATTAACTCCAACACCTACATTGACTGTCTTTTCACTAATACTTGACCTACTAGTCACGACACTACTTCCTTGTCTTTCATTTTTTTGCACAGTCGTTTCATTTTCTGTTGCTTCTGCTTGCATCATAGGAACCATTGTTCCTGCCGCCGTTAAACATAACGTTGAAACAAATATTTTTTTCATGTTAACTACCACACCTCACATTCTACTAGATAATTACCCTTAGTATACTATAAAATTATCTATTTTTTTACAGATAAACAAGAAAACAGTACTATAGTCACAGGAAATTCCCTCTAAAAAGTAGGTGCTATAAGTAATATACACCTACTCAACGATCTTTCTCATCCATTATAATCCAATAATCCCGTCTCCACTATTATTTTAAAATATCTGTAACATATTTTCACAGAAATTTAATATATAAAATCCTATAGCATCAAAAGAAATATCTTTATAAATACCTAATAATTAACTCCATAAAAAAAAGCAACTTTATACAAGTTGCTTTTTTTCATATAATTGAATTTGTTTCTCATAACTTAGTGTTAATGCAATATCATCCAATCCTTGTAACAACTTATTTTTCCATTCTTCTTCAATTTCAAAATGAAAAGAATCCTCACCATATAATACAAGTTGTTTTTCCAGATTAATTGTCACAACTTCCTCAGATGCAAGAGTAGTGATTTTCCCTCTTACTTCATTTGATGCAACAATTGGTAACATACCATTTTTAATGCAGTTCATATAAAAAATATCTGCAAAACTCCCAGCAATGATAACTTTCAATCCATAATCATGTAACGCCCATGGCGCATGCTCCCTTGAAGAACCGCAACCAAAATTTTCACCTGTTACTAAAATAGACGCACCTTTTCTTGCTTCTTTGTTTAATTCAAAAGTAGGATTTAATTGACGATTATCCAAGTAACGCCAATCATCAAACAAAAATTCTCCAAAGCCTGTACGTTCAATTCGTTTCAAATATTGTTTTGGAATAATTTGGTCTGTGTCAATATGATTTAGCATTAATGGTACTACTTTTCCTTTATGAATGTGAAAGGGTTCCACTATATTCCACCTCCCGAATATCAACAAAATGTCCATTTAAAGCCGCCGCCGCTGCCATAGCTGGACTAACAAGGTGCGTTCTAGCTCCTTTCCCTTGACGACCTTCGAAGTTTCGGTTTGAAGTAGATGCACAATGAACACCTTCTGGTACTTGATCTGGATTCATTCCTAAACACATGGAGCAACCAACTTCTCTCCATTCAAATCCTGCATCAATAAAGGTAGTATGTAGACCTTTGCTCATTGCATCTTTTCTAACACTTTTAGATCCTGGTACAACAAGTGCACGAACACCCTCTTTTACTTTTTTCCCTTTTACAATTGCTGCTGCTTCTTCTAAATCTGAAATACGAGAATTCGTACATGAACCAATAAAAACATAGTTTATCGGAATATCAGAAACTTTCATATTTGGTTCTAATCCCATGTACTCATAAGCACGCTCATCATTTACATCTTGAATTTCAGGAAGTAGTTGATCCACACCAATTCCCATCCCTGGATTTGTCCCCCACGTTACTTGAGGCGCTAACGTTGTAACATCTACTTTAATGTGTTTATCAAATACTGCATCATAATCTGTACAAAGTGTTTCCCAATCCTTGATAGCTGCTTCATAATTTTCTGGACTATATGAACGTCCTTCTAAATAGTCGAATGTAGTTTGATCAGGTGCAATAAGTCCAGCTTTGGCGCCACCTTCTATTACCATATTACAAATAGTCATTCGCTCTTCCATCGACATCTTTCTTATTGTTTCTCCATAAAACTCAATGACATGGCCTGTTGCCATTGATACGCCATATGTGGCTAATAAATAAAGAATAATATCTTTTGCGTAAACTCCTTTTGGTAACGTTCCTGTTACTTCAATCCCCATTGTTTTGGCTTTCTTTTGCCACAATGTTTGAGTAGCTAATACATGCTCTACTTCACTTGTTCCAATACCAAAAGCAAGGGCACCAAAGGCACCGTGAGTAGATGTATGGCTATCCCCACAAACAATTGTTTTTCCTGGTTGTGTTAACCCTAATTCTGGACCAATTACATGAACAATCCCTTGGCGATCATCATGAATATTCGCAATAGGTACACTAAATTCATTACAGTTTACTTGTAATGTTTCAATTTGTTGCTTGGCAATTCTATCCTTTATTACAAATTGATTATCTGTTGGAACGTTATGATCCATTGTAGCAAAAGTTAAATCTGGACGTCTTACTTTTCTTCCTGCTAATCGAAGTCCTTCAAATGCTTGTGGTGATGTGACTTCATGAACAAGATGTAAGTCAATATAAATTAACTGAGGTTTCCCTCCTTCTCCTGCTACAACATGACGTTCCCATAATTTATCATATAATGTTTTTCCCATATTATTTCACCTCTTGGTCAAACTTACATGTCATCTGTTCAATAATATAATTTGTAAACTCTTCTGTTGAACAGTTCCCACCTAAATCAGCTGTTCGTTTTTCATTTTCTAATACAGATTGAATACTTGCTTCTATTAATTTACTTTCTTCATATAATCCAAAATCAAATAACATCATACTAACAGAAAATAGCATAGCCGATGGATTTGCAATTCCTTTTCCAGCAATATCAGGAGCAGAACCATGAATTGGTTCATACAATGCTGGCCCACCATCTGAATAACTTCCAGAAGGTAACATTCCTAAAGAACCTGTAACCATCGATGCTTCGTCACTTAAAATATCACCAAACATATTCTCTGTTACAAGGACATCAAATCGTGAAGGTCGACGAATCAATTCCATTGCTGCTGCATCTACTAAAATATGTTCTATTTGCACATCCGGGTAGTGGGTTGCAACTTCTTCTACTACTTCTCGCCATAATTTACTAGACTCTAATACATTTGCTTTATCAACAGAGGTCACTAAATTTTTACGCTTTTGAGCTAACTTAAAAGAATATTCTACAATTCGTTCTATTTCCGCTCGTGTATACATTAATGTATCAACTGCTTTATCTTCAATCCGATACTTTGGTTCTCCAAAATATAACCCACCAGTTAATTCTCTTACGACAACAAAATCAACATCTTTTACAATATGAGATTTTAACGGTGACACATCAGCCAGCACTTCTGTTACCTTTACAGGTCTTACATTGGCAAATACATTTAAAGCTTTTCGTAATCCAAGAAGTCCTTTTTCAGGCCTTTCTTCTCCCCGATCCCACTTTGGACCACCGACTGCTCCTAATAAAATCGCATCACCTTCTAAACAAGCAACTAACGTTTCTTGTGGCAAGGCATTTCCTATCACATCAATTGCAATACCTCCAAAGTAACATTGTTCCGTATGAAAGGTATGATTATACAATTGTTCGATAGTGGAAAGAATAGCTTTTGCACTGTTCATAATTTCAGGCCCTATCCCATCGCCTGGTAATAACACAATTTTTTTCTCCATCTCTTTCCTCTCCTTAACTTTGTATAGGTATTTCAATCGAAAATTTACATGCTGCGTTTACATATGCTTTTGCAGATGCTTCTAATACATCAAATGCTACTCCATAACCTGTGACTTTTTTCCCATCTTTATCTAACACAACATGTACTTGTGCTAGCGCATCTTCCCCTTGGGTAATTGATTGAATGCGGTAATCTTCTAAACGACAACTTAAGCCTAAAATTCTTTCAATCGCATTGTAAATAGATTCAATACTACCCTTTCCTGCAGCCGCGTCTTGATAACATTTTCCATCTGCACCTGTTAACTCTACCATTGCAGTTTGCAATCCATTTGAATGGAACGTTACATGTAATTGTGAAACTTCATATTTTTGAGTTAATGATACTTTTTCCCCAAGAACAAGTACATGTAAATCATCATCTGTTACTTCTTTCTTTGAATCTGCTAATTTTTTAAATGCTGCAAATGCACGGTCTCGTTCTTGATTTGACAAAGAATACCCTAACCGTTCTAAATGTTCTGTAAAAGCGTGACGTCCGGAATGTTTTCCTAATACCAAATTATTCGTTTCTACACCAACTAAATCTGGTGAAATGATTTCATAAGTTGTAACTTCCTTTAACACCCCATCTTGGTGAATACCTGATTCGTGTGCAAAGGCATTAGCACCAACAATTGCTTTATTCTTTTGAATAGCCATGCCTGTTAAGCGACTTACTAATGAGCTTGTTTTCTTTATTTCTTTTAGATTCATATTTGTTTTAACGTTATATAAATCATTTCGAATATGTAATGCAACTGCAATTTCTTCTAATGCTGCATTTCCAGCTCGCTCTCCGATACCATTGATTGTACCTTCGACTTGACGAACACCTGCCGAAATAGCAGCTAATGAATTTGCTGTAGCCATCCCTAAATCATCATGACAGTGGCATGAAAAAATTGCTTTATCAAAAGAGGGAACATGTTGCTGTAAATATTGGAATAAATCAATATATTCAGCTGGATTTGTGTAACCAACTGTATCAGGGATATTAATTACAGAGGCACCTGCACGGATAGACTCTTCAACAAAACGTGATAAAAATGCTCTATCTGTTCGACAGGCATCTTCTGCTGATACTTGAATAATAGGAAAATACTTTTTCGCAAATCTGACAGAAGAAACAATTGTATCAATCACTTCTTCTCGAGACATTTTCAATTTATATTTCATATGAATATCGCTTGTCGCCAAAAAAACATGTAATCTAGGATGAGCGCCATCCTTTAATGCTTCCCATGCCGTTAAAATATCCGATTCTTTAGCACGAGCTAAACTTGTAACGGATGTCTGTTTACACATGTTTGCTATTTGACGAATACTATCAAAATCACCAGGAGAGGCTGCCGCAAAACCAGCCTCTATAATGTCAATCCCTAATCGTTCCAATTGATTAGCAATTTGTAGCTTTTCATACACATTTAAATTAACCCCAGGTGATTGTTCTCCATCCCGTAACGTTGTATCAAAAAGCTGCACTTTTTGCATGTCACTATTTCACCTCAACTTTTTCCTTTGGTTGGATAAATGGCATCATACTGCGTAATTGACGACCAACCACTTCAAGTTGCTGTTCTTTTTCTCTTTCATTGATTGCGTTAAATACGGGACGACCGTTTTTATTTTCATCAATCCAACCACGAGCAAATGTACCATCTTGAATCTCAGCAAGAATTTGACCCATTGCCGCTTTTGTCTCATCTGTAATTACACGTGGACCAGATACGAAATCTCCCCATTGTGCTGTGTCAGAAATAGAATATCTCATATTAGATAATCCACCTTCATACATAAGGTCAACAATTAATTTTAATTCATGTAAACATTCAAAATAAGCAATTTCAGGTTGATAACCAGCTTTCACTAATGTTTCAAATCCTGCTTTTACTAATTCTGATACACCACCACAAAGTACCGCTTGTTCACCAAATAAATCTGTTTCTGTTTCTTCTTTAAATGTTGTTTGAAGAACACCGGCACGAGTTGCTCCAATTCCTTGAGCATATGATAATGCTTTTTGTACTGCTTCTCCAGTTGCATCTTGATAAACTGCAAATAATGCTGGTACAGCGCCACCTTCCACGAATGTACGGCGAACTAAATGACCAGGACCTTTTGGTGCAACTAAAAATACATCTACATTTTCTGGTGGTGTAATTTGTCCAAAATGAATATTAAACCCATGCGCAAATGCCAATGCATCCCCTTCTTCTAAATAAGGCGCAATTTCTTGTTCATATACTGCTGGTTGATGCTCATCCGGTAATAAAATCATTACAACTTGAGCCACTTGAGCTGCTTTACTTACAGTAGTTACTTTTAATCCATCTTGTACAGCCGCATCCCATGATTTCCCTTTACGAGCGCCAACAACAACATCAAATCCTTGATCATGTAAATTTAATGCATGTGCATGTCCTTGAGAACCATACCCAATAATTGCAATTGTTTTGTCCTTTAACACATTTGTTTGTACATCTGTTCCATAGTATACTTTTGCCATTGTAAAATCCCTCCAGATATATTAGTAAGCAATTAATTTTTGCTTATTCTCAACTTTTTTAGTACTTCTTGTAAATGCTGTAACACCTGTTCTTGCCACTTCCTTTAATCCATATGGGCGAAGCAATTCAATTAGTGCTTCTACTTTGTCTCCTGTTCCTGTTACTTGAACAACAATTGAGTCTCTTCCAACATCAATAACAGTGGCTCGGAAAGGTTCAATTAAACTATAAATTTCTGTTCTTGTATTTGCATTCGCAAATACTTTTACTAATGCCAATTCCCTAGCAATTGCTGATTCATCCGTAATATCTGATACTTTTAATACATCAATTTGTTTATTTAATTGTTTTATTAATTGTTCAATTTGATCTAATGTATCAACGTGAACAACGAATGTCATTCTTGAAATATGGTCAGATTCTGTATGTCCAACTGAAATACTCTCAATATTAAATTGACGACGTGACATCACGCCGGTGATTCGATTTAATACACCACTTTTATTTAGTACTATTGCTGTTACAATTCGCTTCATTCTTCGACACCTACCATTTCATGCACGCCTTTTCCAGGTGCAACCATCGGGTATACTTTTTCTGATTGTACAACATGACAATCAATTAAAACGGGGCCATCGTAACTGAAAGCTACCTTCAGTTCTTGTTGTGCGGTTAATGGATTTGAAATACTTACACCTCTAATACCATAAGCTTCTGCTAACTTCACAAAGTCAGGCTGTACATCTAATAAAGAATGAGAATAACGTTGATTATAAAACACTTCTTGCCACTGACGAACCATTCCAAGTGCTGCATTGTTAATAATAACAATCTTAATAGGAAGGTTATGTTCTTTAATAACACTTAGCTCTTGTAATGTCATTTGAAAACCTGCATCGCCTATAAATGCAACAACCGTAGCATCTTTTTCAGCAAATTGTGCCCCAATTGCCGCTGGTAATCCGAAGCCCATTGTTCCTAAACCACCAGATGTAATCCATTTATGTGGACCTTGAAGTGGATAAAATTGCGCTGCCCACATTTGATGTTGACCTACGTCTGTAGAAATAATTGCTTCTCCGTTGGTAATCTGATGAACCATTTCAATAACAGCTTGTGGTTTTAAATTTAGAGAACTATCATTATATTTAAATGGATGCTTGTTTTTTCTTTCAGCCAAAATATTAAGCCAGATTTGGTAATTTCTTTTTTCTACTTCTGATTCTAATAGCATTTCTAACGCATTCTTCG
Source organism: Bacillaceae bacterium (assembly GCA_051873875.1). Classification (GTDB taxonomy): domain Bacteria; phylum Bacillota; class Bacilli; order Bacillales; family Bacillaceae_G; genus JBJEFI01. The sequence goes on from JBJEFI010000105.1 coordinate 13,450, forward strand.
CACACGCAACAATCGGAATATCTGTTGGTACATTTTTACTAATTTCAGCCGGATCAATATCGATATGACAAACAACTGCATTTTGGGCGAAATGTGCTAAATTTCCTGTTAATCTGTCATCAAAACGCGCTCCAATATTGATAAGTAAATCACATTCATATAATGCCATGTTCGCTGTATATGTTCCGTGCATTCCACCCATACCTAAAAATAAGTCATCATCGGCTGGGAAAGTCCCTAATCCAAGCAATGTATTTACAACTGGAACTTGAAACTTACGAGCAAATTTTGTAAATTCTTTTGCGGCATCTGCATGTAAAATACCTGCTCCTCCTAAAATGACAGGCTTTTGAGCCACTTCCAATGCTGCAATTAACTTTGCAATTTGCATTCGATTTGGTTCATAGTTTGGTTGATAGCCAGGTAAATTGATTTCAACAACCTCTTTTTCTTCACCAGTTTCAATAACCATATTTTTAGGTAAATCAATAACAACAGGTCCTGGTCTTCCGGTTGAAGCAATATGAAATGCTTCTTTAATGATGACAGGTAAATCACTTACTTTTCGTACTTGATAGTTATGTTTCGTAACAGGCATTGTTAATCCAATAACGTCAGCCTCTTGAAATGCATCTGTTCCAATCACTGTTGTTGCCACCTGACCTGTAAATACAACGAGAGGAAGTGAATCCATCATTGCATCTGCTAAACCAGTAATCACATTTGTTGCACCTGGCCCACTTGTCGCAATAACAACCCCTGGTTTTCTCGTAATCCTTGCGTATCCTTCTGCAGCATGGATTGCACCTTGTTCATGTCTTGTTAGAATATGTTTAATGTCTGCATCGTATAAAGCATCGTAAAGTGGAAGTACTGCACCACCTGGATATCCAAATACAATCTCTACTGACTCGGCTTTTAATGCATCAATTAAAAGTTTCGCCCCTTTTTTCATCTGTGATTCCGCTTTTACTTTCAAGATATACGCTCCCCTCATAAAATTTTATACAACCTTATCCTTAAAACTGAATTTTCTGTATTTTTACACAGTAAGGGATATAAAGGATTATCCTATCCCCACTTAACAAACTAAATTTTCATTACACCGCCTGTATTTGCTGATGTAACTAGTTTCGCATATCTAGCCAAATAACCACTTTTCACTTTTGGCTCAGGCTGCACAAAATCTTTGCGACGATTCTCTAATTCTTGTTCATCTACATGTAAATGAATTGTTCGTTCAATAAGGTCAATGGAAATGGAATCACCATTTTCAATTAAGGCAATTGGACCACCTTCCGCTGCTTCTGGCGATACATGACCAATGGCAATGCCTCTTGTTGCCCCTGAAAAACGCCCGTCTGTAATTAATGCAACTTTCGTTCCTAGCCCTCTTCCTACAATAGAAGATGTAGGAGCAAGCATTTCTGGCATACCTGGACCACCTTTTGGTCCTTCATATCGAATAACAACAACTTGGCCTTCTTTTACAGTATCATTGTCAATTGCTTCAACTGCCTCATCATGAGAATGGAAACAAATTGCTTCCCCTGTAAAAAATTGAATCGAAGGATCAACGCCACCAACTTTGATAACAGCTCCATCAGGGGCAATATTTCCATAAAGGATAGACAAACCACCTACCGGACTGTACGCATTTTCTTTCGGGCGAATGACATCTTTATTTGTAATAGAAACATCTTTTACATTTTCTTCGATTGTCTTACCAGTAACGGTAATGCGATCCTTGTGAAGTGCACCATCGATTTTTAGTAATTCATTCATGATAGCTGGTACTCCACCTGCTTCATGAACATCATGCATCGAATAATGGGATGCTGGACTAATTTTTGATAAATATGGTATTTTCTTGGCAACTTCATTGATGTCGCTTAAATTATATTCAATTCCAGCTTCGTGAGCGATAGCCATTAAATGCAGTACTGTATTTGTTGAGCCGCCCATTGCCATATCTAAAGCAAAGGCATCATCGATTGCTTCTTTTGTCACAATGTCACGTGGCTTAATATCTTTTTTCACTAAATCCATTAATTTTGTCGCTGCCTCATAAACAAGTTTGCGACGTTCTTCACTTGTCGCCAAAACAGTTCCATTATATGGAAGAGCTAATCCAAGCATTTCCATAATGCAATTCATTGAATTAGCAGTAAACATTCCAGAACATGACCCACAAGTTGGACAAGCTTCTTGTTCCATCTCTATTAAATCTTCGATACTTATTTTCCCAGATTTAAATGAACCAACACCTTCAAAAACAGAAACTAGAGATAATGCTTTCCCCTCCTTAGACAATCCAGCTTTCATTGGACCACCTGAGACAAAAACTGATGGGACATTTGTTCTTACTGATGCCATTAACATTCCTGGTGTAATTTTGTCACAGTTTGGAATATACAATACCCCATCAAACCAATGTGCATTAATTACTGTCTCGGCTGCGTCTGCAATAATTTCTCGGCTTGGTAATGAATAACGCATCCCTATATGCCCCATTGCAATCCCATCATCTACGCCAATTGTATTAAATTCAAATGGAACACCACCTGCAGCCCGTATTGCTTCTTTGGCAATATCCCCTAGTTCACGTAAATGAATATGGCCAGGTACAATATCAATATAAGAATTACAAATTGCAATAAATGGTTTATCCATATCCTCTTGTGTAACGCCTGTAGCATGTAACAAGCTTCGATGAGGTGCTCGATCTACTCCCTTTTTAATCATATGACTTCGCAAGACAATCACCTATCCTTGTACGTAAATTTTTTCGCCATCTTCTACTACTAATTTTCGATATTCTTCTAAAATTAAATTTGTATGTTTACCTGTTTTTCCATCTCCAATAACGCGACCGTCTACTTTTGTAACACCAATAATTTCTGCTGCTGTTCCTGTCAAAAATACTTCATCAGCAACGTATACATCATGACGAGTAAATAATGCTTCTGAAACCTTATAACCTAATTTTTCTGCCAGTTCCATAACTGCATTTCTTGTAATTCCTTCTAAGGCCCCAATCGCAGATGGCGGTGTTATTAACTTGTTGCCTTTTACAATAAATACGTTATCGCCAGAACCTTCTGCCACATATCCTTGATCATTTAATACTAACGCCTCTTCTGCTCCCGCTAATTTCGCTTCAACACGTACTAAAATGTTATTTAAATAGTTGAGTGATTTTATTTGTGGGTTTAATGCATCACTTCTGTTTCTCCGTGTTGCTACTGTAACAATTTCAATCCCATCCTCATACATTTTTTTAGGAAAGAGTGCTAATTGTTCTGCAATAACAATAACGTTTGGTTTTCCACATGTTGTTGGATCTAAACCAAGGTTTCCTTCACCCCGTGATACGATTAGACGGATATAACCGCTATGTAACCCATTTTTATTCACTGTTTCTACGATAATAGTTATTAGTTCTTCTAACGTATACGGAATTTCAAGCATAATTGACTTTGCTGACTCATATAAACGAACTAAATGCTCTTTTAATCGAAAAACATTTCCTTCATAAATTCGAATCCCCTCAAAAATACCATCGCCGTATAAAAATCCATGGTCGTAAACTGATACTTTTGCTTCATGTTTTAAGACAAATTCGCCATTTAAAAAGATAAACTGCTGTGACATTTTTTTACCCCCAAAAATTTTATTACTTTTAAGCATATGCCTATTCGTTCTCAAAATCAACAATTTTCTGAATTTTAAAAAAGATTTTCACGAATCTGTTACTTTTTCATATAGACAACTCGTTCTCTTATATAAAAACACTTCTTTTTATCAAATTTTTTCTTTATCACTTGATTTATGAATCAATTTGTAGTATACCTACATGTAAATATATTAAATTTTCAGAAAATTTATGGAGGTAAGTAAAATGACTAAAATCGCAATCAATGGTAGTGCATCTAATGTAGTGGAAGTATTAAAAGCAATGGAAAATTTTATTTCTCATCAACACGATCATGGTGTAAATGATCTAGTGGTCTCAGTAGAAATTAACGATGAAGAACATTCTGACTTTGATTCACCTGTTAGCGATTGTTTAAACGCTGTCTATAATTTTTAAAGCCAAGAAATGAACACTTGTTCATTTCTCGGCTTCATCTTTTAAGCTATTATTTATTAGTTGTCTTTTATACAAATTTTGTCGACAATCTTCAAAAATGGGAATCTTTCTTCTAGCTTGATTTACTTTGTCTATATCAATTGAACCATAAACAATAGATTCCTGTTGACCTAATACTACTATTTCTCCCCACGGGTTGATAATCATAGAATGGCCAACAAATTGATTGTTTATATCTGTTCCAACTCGATTACAAGCAATAACATAACATTGATTTTCAATCGCCCTTGCTTTTAAAAGTGTCTCCCAATGCATCATTCGCTGGCTTGGCCATTGAGCAACAACGAACATAACAATTGCCCCATGGTAGATGTGACTACGAAACCATTCAGGAAAGCGGATATCGTAACAAATATTAGCACCACACATAATATTATCTAGTTGAAATAAGCCTAGCTGCGAACCACTATGAAGATAGTAATGTTCTTCCATTAATTGAAACAAATGTGCTTTTCGATATGTACCTACTACTTCTCCCTTACGATTTACTGCAAGTAATGTATTAAAAACACCTGTATCCCTCACTTCAGCAATTGAGCCACCTACGATATTTACTTGATGCTTTATTGCTAACTCTTTTAAAAAAGATTTCGTTCGCTTTCCATCCTTATCTCCTATAGTAGATACACGCTCTAAGTCATAACCTGTATTCCACATTTCAGGCAAAATAATGATATCTGCGTTATTTTCACTAGCTTCTTTTACTTTCTTTTCCACAATGGCATAATTATGATTGACGTCGCCAAACTGTATATCTAATTGAATACACGCAATCTTCCACATTTCCAATTCACCCTTATCAATTATTACCTTTATTTTTCTTTAAAAAACTTTAAAATTTTTAGAATAATGACGAAAGTTTTATTGTCTTTCCTACATTTCCTGCGTAAAATGAGTATTAATAAATATCCAAACCAAGAGAGGTGTATAATGAAAATAAAATATGGAAATCGACATAATTGGCAACGTGTTTTGGAAAGCTCCTATAGACTATCTCAACTTGATGCAAATACAATTGTAGCTACTGTTGACATCCATAAAATATCTGCACCACTATTTGTTACCTATGAAAGTGAAATATTTAACGTAGCAGACGTAGGATATCGATGGGTTCAATTTTTCTTTAAAAATAAGCATTATGCCGTTACAACTGTTATAAATAGTAACAATGAAATTATGCAATGGTATATTGACCTTTGTCGACCATATAATTTTACAAAAGATGGTATTCCTTATTTTATTGATCTCTACCTTGATATTGTCATTTTTCCGTCTAATAAAGTATTTATTTTAGATGAAGATGAATTAGACGCTGCACGTGACCAAGGGATCATTTCTAACGAAGAATATTGCCATACTTGGCAAGTAGCAAATGATCTTCTTCAAACTTTACACACTTCAAATTGTAAATTATTAAATATAACAAAACAATTTCATCTTAAAAATAAATCTGCAGTTGAAAGGAGTAAACAATGAACGAATGGAATGAAAAACTAAAAACGCGATGGGATGAAGAAGCATACAATTGGCATACCCACTCAGAAAGTATGTGGACTAGCGGAAGTAGACGAGATATTTTGCCCTTTATCAAACCTTATATCAAAGAAAATAACACTGTTTTAGATGCTGGGTGTGGACCTGGTTATAGTTCTTATCGTATTTCACAATGGAATGTAAACGTTATCGGTATTGATTTTTCTCCAGAAATGATTCAGCTGGCCAATAAATCATATCAAAATCCATTGTTAACTTTTTCAGTTGGAGATTTAAGTCATTTATCTTTTGATGATGAGAGCTTTGATTTCATTATATGTATTAACTCCATTGAATGGACACCAAACCCCTTACTTGTTATTAAAGAACTTCAACGAATTTTAAAGAAATCAGGTAAAATATGCATTTCTTTACTAGGTCCAACCGCTGCTCCACGCAAAAACAGTTATGAACGCTTATACGGGCATACAGCTATTTGTAATACAATGATGCCTTGGGAATTAGAACAGCTTATGACTGAACATCACTTTCATTTATTAAAAGAACAAGGAATTTATGGTAAAATTCCAACTGAACTTATTAGTAGTATCCCTAAAAAGCATCAGCAAGCACTGGCATTTTCATGGCTGTCTTTATTTGAAAAGTAACCCTTAAAAACTAACACCTTAGCAATCTGACAACATTCCATTCGCTAAGGTACCGTTTTTAAGGGTATAAATAAAGCGGTTGTAATTACTTATGTTAACTCAACCTCTTTTTCCACTTTCACAATTTCAAGAAAGTGATTATCATTTAATTCTTTTCCATTTTTGAACATATACAGGTCACCATCATGCTTTGATTTATAATTAAGAATGATTGTGTAACCTGTTTTAATTGCTTCGAATTCATTGTCACTTTGTATTTTAATAATCATCTTTTTATAACCTGACTCCCCATCTTCTGAAAAGAATAAACCAGCTCTATTTCGATAAAAATACTTGTATTTTAAATGATAAATCATCACTCAAGCCCCTCTCCTGCTTTTGTAAAGACTCCCCTAACTTTCTTGTATTCTATTTGTTACTAATAATATCAATCGTGTCTTTTAATAAGAACGGTAAAACATCCATGGCATATGGTAAATATAATCGTTCTGTTTTCTTATGCGCATCTTTTCCAATTGGACCGATATTTAATACTGGTATCTTTAAATTTTTCGTTATTTCAAATGGATAGTTATAAACTGTTTTCCACCCTATCAAATTAGTAGTAAATGTTTTTATATCTTTCTCTGCTAAACTTAATCCAAATTGACTTAAATCACATATACCTTCAAATATAGGAATATGCTGCAAATTAATATCGTATGCTTTTAATGCCTGCTCTTGGATGGCTCTTACTAGATTGAATACTTCATCTTGTTCTTTTGCATAAACAGCTGGGCAAATTGGTGGCAAAAAGCCAATAACAATAGCAGGTCCTTTTATGTTTAATTCATCAAGAAGTAGCGTAACAAGTTTAATACATTTATCTTGTATTTCCTTTAAATCTGTTATTTCATTCCAATGTAGCTTTGTAAATTGTTCCATCGTACTTCCTGATAATGAAATAAGTTCTTCAATTCGATAAATGGCTACATTGTCTAAGTGACGTCCACTTTTCAAGTTTCGTTTCAAATAAAAGCACTTTAATGCGTTAATCGCTTCTCGACATTCCCTTTCAAAAACCGTTAATATTTCCTCAGGAGTTCGTTTTACTACTAATACATTAAAATAGGCAACTATTTTTTCAATTAACGTCACAGAGTAATGTTCTTTTAATTCTCTTATTCGAATACATGTAGATGGTGAAAAGAGTTGGTCTCCCATTTCTTCTCGTAAATCATCATGCCCTTCTAGTCGTTTTAACAATTCAGCAAGTAAAATGCTACCATTTATTCCTTCTTCATATTCACCTACATGTGCTTCTTTCCCTACTACATATACAAAGGGAAGGTACTTTCCAATTGTTCCACTTTGAATTAGCGCTGCTTTCTCATTCGCAGTAGTGATAGATGGCTCTGAATTTACAATAGCGAGAAATTCTAATCCTTCTTCTTGTAATTGTAGGACAAGTTTACTAGCTTCCATGCCTCCAGCACCATTATTTTCTTCATCACATAATCCTAGCAATAAAATATTGACTGGTAATTCCCCTAGTTGTTCTGTATAGGAATGAATTAGCTCTAATTGAATCGCCAATCCGCCCTTCATATCCATTGTCCCTCGACCAAATAACCATTCACCAGATTCCATATCACGCTTTACTTCTTCACTTAATTGTTCTTTCGCCAATGCTTTTCCATAATTTTCAATATCAAAAGCTAACTCTTTTAGCGAACCACATCCATTTGTATCAACAACGTCAAAATGATTAATAAAAATAATCGTCTTCTTTGTTTTAATTGGTGATTTCACATAAGCAACTACATTACTACGCTTAAATGGATCTCCCTCTACTTCTTGTAAAAAAACGTCCTCTTGCTTATCTGAAAAATAGTCCCAACTTTGAATATATGCGTATAACCATTGTGCAATTTCTACTTCTTCCTTTGATTCTGTTATACTTTTTATTTTGCATAAATTTGAAATAAGCCCCTCTAATCGTTTTTTGTTTATATCCATCTTTATCCCTCTTTAACAATATATACTAATTATATTATATTAAAATTATAGCAAAATTAAAAATATGTAAATTTTTATAATATATTGTTTTATTTCCCTTTATTTAAAAATTAGTATTATTTTATTAATAGCATAAATTAAACACACGCTTCCTATGTTTTTAATAGGAAAAGCACCCTAATTGGATGCTTTCAAAAAAATATCGTGTATTTGTACTTATCTGCTAATTGAATTTGTTCTTTTGTTACCCAGCTAAGAACATAATCTTCCCAAACAATAAGGTATTTATCTTCTTTCATAAAAACAACCGTTCCAATTGCGCCATCTTCTTTAAACATAACACTCTCCCCTACTGCCAACAAGGCAATCACCCCAATCGGAATATTATGCCATGACCACCTTTTGGATATTCCCATTTTATATTGTCATATGGACAACCAATCCGACAGCTACCGCACTCGTGACATCCTTCATATCCAACATGCATACGAATTTCTTCCCACTTGTACACTTCAGCAGGACAAAAAATAGTACAAATTTTATCAGGGCATTTTGTTAAACAAACATCTTCATTTTTTACATGCAAATGCGAATTTGTATCCGCGTTAAAACGAACAAGGTATTGTTTCTCTTCAACGGATGATCCTTTTCTCTGCTCACTCATCTTATTTAACCGCCTTCCATGCTCGAATAACATCTTTTGCAAGTTTATACTTCTCTTTTATACCACCAACATCACGAATAATTTTCTTTTGCTTCTCCCATTTTGTTGCTCCATCTACTGTAAACATTTGACTTGCTGCTCGATTAAGCATTGGAATATACTGTTCGAAATATTGAGGATACTTATCAAACGTATGAGAAGCATCTTTATATTTCTTTAAATCTTGACCAATAAAACCGTTCATAATTTTATATTGGTAAGCACTTAACGTATCTTCCGTGAAATTCTCTAACTCTTTTGCTTCAATAATTGTTTCGGCGGCTAATCTTCCTGAAGTCATCGCCATGTTAGAGCCCTCTCGATGAATTGCATTTACAAATTGAGCGGCGTCTCCAACAACTAACACACCATCTCCATAGATTTTTGGAATGGAATTATAGCCGCCTTCCGGAATTAGATGAGCCAAATATTCTTGTGGTTCACTTCCTTGAATATATGGTCGAATCATGGGATGATTTTTGATGTGCTCTAATAGTTCATATGGTTTAGTCTTATGTTTAATCATCCCAGATAAGAGCGTACCAACACCAATGCTTAATGTATCTTTATTCGTATATAAAAAACCTGTGCCAAGAATACCTTTTGTTGCATCACCGAATAATTCAATAACACATCCTTGGTTACCTTCTAATCCAAATCTATCTTCGATTATTTTTCGATCTAATTTTAAAATTTCCATCGTTGCTAATGCTACTTCATCTGGGCGCCATTCACGATGAAAACCTAACGATTTCCCTAATAAAGAATTAACGCCGTCTGCCAGCACAACAACATCTGCATATAAGTCTCCATCTGGCCGATCGGTCCGAATACCAATTACCTTTCCAGCCTCTACAATACATTCCGTTACAACTGTTTCATTTATTAATAATGCGCCTTCATTTACTGCTTTTTGTGCGAACCATTGATCAAACTTGGAGCGCAGAACAGTAAAATTGTTATATGGTTCTTCCTGCCATTCTAATCCTTTATAGCTAAACGTACTAGCAGATTGTTTATCTAGCATCATCATCCGTTGCTCTGTAATAATCCGTTCAATCGGTGCATCTTTCCAAAATTCTGGAATAATATCCTCCATCATTTTTCTATATAACACGCCGCCCATTACATTTTTTGAACCTGGGTATTCTCCACGTTCAATCAATACGACATTAACCCCTGCCTTTGCTAATTCATAGGCACATGAAATACCAGCGGGTCCTGCTCCTACAACGATAGCATCGAATTTTTCAGGCATGATCGTATTCCACCTCTTTTCTTTGCAATACTTCTTTTAACTGCTTCATTAAGACAGGTATTATTTCAAATGCATCTCCAACAATGCCATAGTGACAACTTTGGAAAATTGGTGCATTTGGATCTTTATTAATAGCTATGATAAGACCCGCATTTTGCATTCCAACAATATGTTGAATTGCTCCTGATATTCCAATTGCAAAGTAAATTTTTGGCGTTACGGTCACACCAGTTTGCCCAACTTGATGATGGTGTCCAATCCAACCAGCCTCTACAACATCCCTACTTGCTCCCACACCTGCGCCAATTTCTTCTGCAAAATCAATAATTAACTGAAAGCCTTCTTTACTTCCTAATCCTTTCCCACCTGCTACAATTATATCTGCTTCGTCAATTCGTACTTTTTTCTCTGTTGCTCTTACGATTTCAAGTACTTTCGTCCGAATATCTTCTTCTTTTAAATCAATTTTTTCGTTAATGACTTCCCCTGTTCTTCCACTTTGTGGAGTCAATGCTTTCATTACTTTTGGACGTACTGTTGCCATTTGTGGCCGATACTTTTTACACAATATTGTCGCCATAATATTTCCACCAAAGGCAGGGCGACTTGCCAATAATAAACCTGTATCTTCTTCTACATCTAAAATAGTCGTATCTGCAGTTAATCCTGTTGGTAAATCAGTCGCTACCGCACTTGCCAAATCCTTTCCTCTTGAAGTAGCACCGTATAAAATAATTTCAGGTTTATACTTATTGCTACAATGTAACATTGCTTGCATAAACGATTCTGTCCGATAATTTTTAAAGATTACATCATCATAAAAATAAACTTTATCTGCTCCATATTCAAAAAGTTTAGTAGCTAGATGACTTATATTTTCTCCAATTACGATTCCTGCCAACTGACATTTACGTTTTTCAGCTAATGCTTTCCCAGCACCTAATAACTCTAATGAAACGGGTACAACTTCTCCGTCTTGTTCTTCAATGAAAACCCAAACATCTTGATATTCTTCAAAGGCCATTTATATTCCACCTTTCAAAACAAATAGATCCTGTTTCTCATTTAAAATTGTCATTAGCTGTGATACTTTTTCTTCTGTTGAGCCTTCAAATATTTTTCCACCTTTTGCTTTTGGTGGTGCCCACACTTTGGATACAATTGTTGGAGAACCTTTTAATCCAAGTTGTTTAATATTTACATCATCTAAATCTTTTACTCCCCAAATAGTGGGTTGATAACGAGCTGCTTTAATCATATTTGGTAACGGAGAATAAGGAATATCATTAATTTCTTTTTCCACAGCAAATAAGCATGGCAAAGAAGATTTAATCACTTCATGACCATCTTCTAATTTTCGATGAACGATTGCATAGTTTCCTTCCTTATTTATTTCTACAACTTTTTTTACAGATGTTAATGGTGGAATATCTAACCTGCGTGCAATACCTGGACCTACTTGACCAGTATCACCATCAATTGTCATTTTCCCGCATAAAATAAGATCCACTGGTTTTATTTTTGCAATCTTTTCAATTGCCTTTGTCAGCGCATAACTTGTAGCTAATGTATCCGCTCCAGCAAAAGCTCGATCCGAAATCATATACCCCTCATCTGCACCTATTTCAATGCATTTTCGAATTGCTTTTACCGCAGGTGGTGGCCCCATTGTTAAAACGGATACAATTCCTCCATATCTCTTCTTTATTCGAACTGCTTCCTCTACTGCATGTGCATCATATGGATTTAAAATCGCAGGTGCACTAGCTCTGTCCATTGTATTGGTTTTTGGATTCATCTTAATAATTTTCGTATCAGGAACTTGTTTAATACATGCCACAATATGAAGCACGTTATTCACTCCTTTTATATCATTAGTTAAGACAAACAATGCCCTATTATTCAAATTTATTAAATGACAAGTAAAAATATGCAGCAGGAACGCAACAAGTTTCGTTATGTCTCTTTCCCCTTATTTATTCCAAACACACTTAATAAGTAACGGGAAAGAAGTTAACTTTTACACGGCGACTAATTGTCTATGAATATAAAATTCTGCATTATAACCAAATAACCTTTATAATTGTGAATTTTCTGTAAAACAAACTATAAATTTGATTAAATTTAAATAATTAGGAAGAATATACACAATAATATAGGAAAGAGTATCTTTTTAGTACTTACCTTCCCTCATACACACACCATCAACGTGCTATTTATCATAATTCTAGTCAGACAGCTCAATATAATAATAATCTATAATCAGCTCCTTTTAGAAAAAAATACAAGTTTAATTCCTTCTTGCCTCTTATTCAAATAAAAAAGACTTGTAGCCAACGCTTCAAGTCTTCTCTCTCATATATTAGTATATTTATAACGCATTATTATGCTTCTAATTCATCCGACCATCCAAGAAATTCTTCCATTACTTCTTTACATTTTGCAACCATAAGTTTTGCTTCATTCATATAATCCATTGCTCTATATTCTTGAAGTTTCTTCCGTGGTTGTCTTGTCATTTGCTTCATTTCTTCCATTGTCTCTACTGTTTTTAAGTGAAAATTAACATATACAACTTTTTCATTCATTGTTCCATCTCTCCTCGTACATACGTTCGTTCTTTTTGTTATCTTTATAATAACATAAGAACAACTGTTCGTACATAGGGATTTTGAATAAATTTAAAAAAATTACTGCGGCTCTTTCGAAGTTTTTAAATAATAAGCCTTCTCCCCTATTTATACAATTAACAATTAGAATAAGAGTAATAATTATAAAAGACTAATCTTTCCCTTAATCATTTTTGGGAAATTGAGCTTCTCTTCTATAAAATCTGATAAAGTAAACGTATGAGGCACACTATTTTCACCTATTCCAACTGTAATACTTAAATCTTTAGGCGAATACATAACAGTATGTAATGTACCAAAAAATTGTTGATAATATTTAAAAAATAGCGGTGATTTTCCATTATTAAATTGCTGGTAAAGTAAATCATTTGATAAATTTTGCTTTGATAACTCATTTAGATACTTCTTCCGCATAATTGAACTTTGTATATCTTTTCTATTTTTTTGTTGTAATTTTTCCGATTCAAAATGGTTTGTGCAAATCAATTGGTCTCCAAATTGAATTAGTTGTTTTTCAGGTGAAGCTTGTACAATTACTCCTTTACCGTGCATATCTGTCATTGAATAATTATAGCAATAAGCATGAGGAATGTCTTTTATCATGTTAGTTGCTTGTTCTATATTTTCACATTGTTCTAATAGCATTCGCACAATTGTTGTCGCCATAAACCCTTCTGTACAATACTCATTATTAACAAAATGTAGACCTACAACAAGACCTTTTTCGTTCATTCCATCTAGCCTACCAATTACTTGTTGACTAAATCCTACACTAGCATAGCCATTTTTCGGTCTCATCAAGACTAGTCGAGCATCATATAAATCTGGGCTAAAATCGTAATTACGTACATATGTACCATTCCATAAAAATGATGTACATCCCATCGGTGGAAACGCCATATCATATCCACTATACAGCTGAAGAACATAATCTAAGTCTACTTGAACACCTGTTGCAAGACCTCGTAGTTCTTCAAAAATATTCGGTGAAAATTGTTGTAACAGTAACTTTGCTTTTTGCGTGTTCACACCTGTAGTCATTTTAGCTAATAATTCTTCATTTACTAAAGCTGGTGATGATAATAATTCTCTTCCCTGTTGTAAACCCATCTCATAGTAACTCCCATATAAATCGATTACCTTCACAATTAACTCATCACTAGGCATTTATTATATACCTCCATCTTCTAATTGAATGACAGGCAGAATGATTTCCAAATCAGATAAAGAACTTCCATGATACCATTCCATAATTGAAGAAATCGGCATCCAACCATTTTCAATTGCATAATTTAAAAGCTTAAAATAACCATTTCTAATTGATTTTATTGGACCTTGAAATGGCATTGCCAATACAATTGATGAAGGTAGAACTTCTATTGAAGATGGCTTTACTATTCTCTGTATGTCTACAAGCTCCATTACACCAAAGCCAATTTGTACTTTTAATACATCTTCACCTGATAAATATTTCAAATAATAATTTTCAATCGAAATATTCATCTTTTGTAATTGTTCTGCTTTTATTTTAAAATGATTTTTAAATTCTCCAACCCTCCCCTCCACATTAAACCAAATAATCTTTTCTTCATGTTTTTCTTTTAAATAAATAGATTCACTTAAGGAGTTACTTTCTAAAAAACGATAGCTAATATCTAATAAATTACGTTTCCTTTTAATATTTTCTTTCCATAAAACCACCATTTCTTGTTTCCGTACAGAATCTTGTTCTTTAAGATACATTTTGATATCTTTTATCGATACGTCAATCAAACGTAAGCTAGCGATTAATTTTACAACCTCTATTTGACTTACTTCATATACCCTATAGCCGCTATTATTCCTTTGAATTGAACATAATAAGTTTTTCGATTCATAATATCTTAATGCACTTTTTGAAACACCTGTTTTCATAGATAACGCTTGAATTGTCATTAAGTGGCTCAAATAATCTCCCCCCTTTAAATTAAATTTTAAACATTCAAGTTACATGAATCTCAAGAAAAAAATATAGACTTGTCTAAATTACAAGTCTATTCTTAACAAGTTACTAATCATTCTCTTAGCGATATATTTAATTCCATTTCTATTTTTTCAAAGAATAATCTTCTCCTTTTTAGTGAAGCTTATATTAACAAAATTCACTTATTAATATAAACGATATACAAAACAGCCCTATTAGTTGAATAGTTATAAACTTTCTGGGAGATGATATTTATACATTTCTAATGCATCAGTATGTTCCTCTAACACGGCTATCGTTTTTGGATGTGGTTTCACATATATAATTGGATAGTCCTTTTCTTCGAATTCTTCATTAACGGAAAATGCCAATTTTTCTTCATCAATGGAGAATTGAGCATCAATTCCTTTTTTATTTCCTCGAGCATCTAATCTTATCCATTTATTAATAGATTTTAAGAAAACTGCATTTAAAGCATGGATACAATATCCTTTTTCAGGTGTATCAAACAACATTAAACGTTGATAACAAAAACCTGTTGGTATTCCTTGTGAGCGTAGTAAGGATGCCAATAGATTTGATTTTGCATAACAAATTCCCTCTTTATAAGCTAAAACATCTGAAGCATTACATGTAACACGTTTCCCTTGAATATCCCAAGAGTGAGCTATTTCATCTCGAACATATTCAAAAGCTATTTTTACTTTTTCAATTTCTGTGTAGCAAGGGCAAAAAAGCTCATTCACTTTCGCATCAATTGTAGGATTAGAATAATTAACTTCTTTTAATTCTACTATATAATCTCCCAAGTTTTCAGACTCAACAATTACACTCACTAACTTCCACTCCTTCTTAAGCATAAATATGTATATAAAAGAAAAATATTCGATACTGATCATCCCATCCCTTCAAAAATTTGCCGAATCACTAATTGATTCTTTTTATCTTGAATTAATATGTCCTATCTCCTTTTAATTGAGTAGAAAACCTCACATCACTGCAGATTAATAATTTATTCAATAGCATATCCCTCATAAAATACTATATAATTTTTGAAACATAAATTTATTGATACATAATAAACAAAAGCTAATACATTCAAACTGTATTAGCTTTTGTTTATCTTTTCATTATTTAATTGGCATAACAACTTTTGTTAGTAATTCACTCTCAGGAAACTCCAGTCCATTATAATAATATTCGTATGCAGTACCTACTGCTTCATAGCCATGTTGTTCAATCCAACTTGCCATTTCATTATAAAGTGGCTCCATATCTCGATAAGGACCACGATACATACAAAAGATAACTTTTCCAGCAGGAATCATTACGGAGTTTATTTCCTCTTTTGCTGGCAACGATGTCGTCACAGGAAATCCTATTTCCACATCAAGATTATGCATGTCCATATTATGATATGCAACAAAGGGTACATCTGCTAATTGTTCGTTAAGTTCTGTCAAATATGCTGACATCTTACCAAAGCTCTCCCCTATTAGCTGTGGTAACTTCTCAACGCTCGTTTTCGTTCTAATCGATAGAGCTGGTTGTTCATTACATTTTAATAATTCAATATTTGACATTTTAGGCATTTTTCTCTCCCCCTACTTTTAGATACATTTTTATTTTATCACCTACTACTTATCCAAAATATGTATTATTACCGAAGTTATAGTGACTAAACGATGGCATTCGACAAGAAAACTATTTCTATTCAACAAAAAGACGACAAATAAAAACTATATTTGTCGTCTAAAAAACGATCTTCTTTAAATTGTCGTTTATATTTTTCCACTTTGCTTTGCTACGCCATAAGCAGCGCCTACAAGGCTAGTGTAGTCCATTGTATCTCCTGATAACTCCCAGAATAAAACACCATTTGCACGTTGGATTGCAATTTTTGTCTTTGTTTGTACTTCTGGTATATCATTATAGTAGTTTTCTACACCATTAATTGTTACATGATTCCGATAGGCATTATCTGGGTCCATTTTAATAATGGCTCGATATGTGGTCATTGAAGGTCTTGCATATGCAGGTATACCAAGGGTTAATTTGTTTTTAGGAACCCTTGTCATCCAATAATCTAAAGCATAGTTTGCAAAATCAATAGAGGAATGCTCAGGACCATCTCCACCATCATAAGACATGATATTAATGAAATCCGCTTGTTGAAGTGCTCTATCTGTGTATCCATTTACTGTTTCTGTATATGGAACACCATTAAATGGATTTACCCCACCAATAACAGCTGTTGATAATCCTTTATTTATTGGTTTTAATCGTTTTCGTAACATAATCATTAAATCTTGGTATCCTTGTTGAGATGGCGTTCCTGCTTTAGGAAACTCCCAGTCCACATCAACACCATCAAAATCATAATCATAAACAACTTGCATAATACTGTCAACGAGTCGATTAGCCGAATCCGCTTTTGACATTGCTTCTTCAAAAACACTTGCTAATACAACATCACCATCCGAGTAACCACCTACAGATACATATACTTTTACTCCATACCTTTTCGCTGTAGTTAATAATTCTCTTAATTTTGTCGTATTTTCAAGCGGTTTAATAGTACCGTCTGCTGTTGGCAAAATAAAGGACCACATAATATGTGTAACTTTATCAAATTGAATGGAATCTGCTAATGAAATAGATGTCCAATATGGATAATATCCTACAATCCTAAATTTTGAACTTTGTTGTTCATAGCGCTTCCATTCATCTATGATTTCGTAGGCATCTTGTTGTTGATACCCTTTTCCTAGTAAATAGCACAATGCACCTAAATCTGTCATTACTTCTTCTATATTTTCCCCACCACGTTGATATAAGAAATAGCGCGCCCACTGTCGAGCATATTGATATTCTTCTGGTGATAACTGTCCATGATCAGATGGATAATAGTTATGATAAGGTGACAAAAGCCTTCCCTCCTATTCAATAGAACTACATTCATTTCTATTTATACGAAGGGTAGGCTTTATTAAGAACAATCTTTATTTTGTTTTAAAAATTAGTTTTTGGATTTCCATACAAATTAAGGACACAGCTGCTAACCCAAATGAAATACCAAACTCACTTAAACCAAATGCAACTGGAATCGCAAAAATTGGACGTAAAAACGGAATTAACGTTAAGAAATATAATACAAAACAAATACCTACTGCCCCCAATACATATTTGTTTGTAAATAATCCTAGTTTAAAAATTAATTGCTTATTAGAACGAGCGGCAAATGTTTGAAGAATTCTGGCCATAATAACTGTTGAAAAGGCCATTGCTGCACCAGTTTCTGGTGATGTTTGCATGCCGACATATTGGGCAATGATAACGACAACTCCAATAATCAGACCACGTGATAATACCGCTTGCCACGTTCCTCCTGCCAAAATTCCCTCATCAGGATCACGTGGTGGCATCTTCATAATATTTTTTTCTGAAGGTTCTAATCCAAGGGCAATTGCCGGTAAAGAGTCGTTAATTAAGTTAATGAATAGCAATTGTAAAGCAGTAAATGGGTTGGCCCATCCTGCAAAAACCGCAAATAAAATCGCGATAATTGCTCCTAAGTTTCCTGCAAATAAATACGTAATCGATTTTTTTATATTGTCATAAACAGTTCGCCCTACTTCAATTGCATTTACAATCGAAGCAAAGTTATCATCTACTAAAATCATCGCTGATGCATCTTTAGCAACATCTGTTCCACTACCCATGGCAATCCCTATATCTGCTTGCTTCAATGCTGGAGCATCATTTACTCCGTCACCTGTCATCGCTGATACACAGCCTTTATCTTGCCATGCTTTTACAATTCTAATTTTATTTTCTGGTGATACACGTGCATAAACAGAAATACGTTCTAATTTCTCTTTATGTTCTTCATCATTCATTGCATCTAGTTCTTGCCCTGTTAATGCTAAATCGCCTTCCTCCATCAACCCAATCTCACGACCAATGGCTGCTGCTGTTGTTTTATGATCACCTGTAATCATAATTGAACGAATACCCGCACTGCGAGCTTCTTTTACAGCATGAACAACTTCTTCTCGCGGTGGATCAATCATTGCCACAAGGCCAACTAAAATCATATCTACTTCATCTTCTAAAGCTGGAACAAATCCCGTATCTGGAACATCTTTTACAGCTAGAGCTAAAACACGTAATGCACGATTGGAGAATTCTTCATTTACTGCGCGATATTTTGCTAATATTTCATCTGATATCGGCACAACCTCTCCATTATTTAGGGCTAATGTACAGCGGCTAAAAATGACATCCGGCGCACCCTTTGTAAACATGATTGCATCTCCATCAATATCATTAACTGTTGACATAATTTTTCGATCTGAGTCAAAAGGCAATTCATTTAAACGACTAAACTTTTCTCGAACATTGTCATAATTATAATTATATTTATTGGCAAAGTGAACAAGAGCAACTTCTGTTGGGTCACCAATCTCTTTTCCATCTTCACCCACCAAGGCATCATTACTTAAAGCTGAAACGGCAAATAATGCTTTTTGATGTTCTTCTCGATCTGATTTTAAATCTTTGCTTTCTACTCCATACATATAAAAATCAACAACAGTCATCTTATTCTGTGTTAATGTTCCTGTTTTATCTGTACAAATAACACTTGTAGAACCTAGTGTTTCAACTGCAGGAAGCTTTCGAATAATCGCTTGCTTTTTCGCCATTATATTGGTACCTACAGCAAGTACAATCGTAACAATAGAAGATAAAGCCTCTGGAATTGCAGCTACTGCCACTGCTACCGAGAACATAAAGGAATCGGCAATTAAGTCCTTCATTGCTATATCCCCCCAACCACGAAACACTTGGATAGCAAAGATAAGCAACGATAAGATAATAATACCCATACCAAGTTTTTTACTAAAGTCATCTAACTTACGTTGTAACGGTGTTTGTTTTGATTGGGCTGTTTCTAATAGCCCGGCAATTTTCCCAACTTCCGTGTTCATTCCTGTCTCTGTTGCTACAAGAGTCCCACGACCATATACAACTAACGCACCACTAAAGACCATATTTTTACGGTCACCTAATGGAACATCCTCTTCAATTACATCAACTTGCTTTAATACGGGTTCACTTTCTCCTGTTAACATTCCTTCTACAACTTTTAGTGTTTGAGCTTCAATTAATCGTCCATCTACAGAAATAGAATCGCCAGCCTCAAGATGAACGATGTCCCCTTTCACAATTTCTCTTGCTGGAATAGTTATTTTCACACCATCGCGTTCTACTTTCGCATTTGGAGCTGATAATTGTTTTAAACTTTCAAGAGAGCTCTCTGCCTTTTTCGTTTGTGTTACACTTAAAATGGCATTTAAAATTAACACAAGTAGAATAATAACAGATTCAATCACTTCTCCTAAAAATACTTGCACTGTAGCAGCAATTAATAAGATTACAACAAGAGGATCTTTAAACGTTTCAAGAAATAGTTTCCATGTTGGCGTTTGATCTTTTTCTTTTAACTCGTTATACCCATCTTCTTTCAACCGCTTTTGTGCTTCTTCTTTTGATAATCCTTTTTTTGTTGTTTGTAGAGCATGTAAAACATCATCTACAGACTGTTTGTACCTCACTTATCCTTCCTCCGTTTCTTATCAATACACCAGTAGTATTTACAACTTTTGGGTACGATATCAAAAATATAACCCTTCCCTTTAAATTTGGTAATATCTTTCATTATATCGCTTTATTGCCAATAATAATGTGAAAATATATTGACGAAAAAAAAAGAATAACATGAAAAATTTTTATGTTATTCCCTAAACGGAAGGATCATTATTAAATAAGGATTTTTCCCATTCTCCATACAAGATATTGATGTTGCTCTTCTTTTATTTTTTTCATACCCACTTTTTGATAAAATGCAATCGCGCTTTTATTCGTAACAGATACTCGCAAATGATATTCAGGTACGTGATACTTACGAAAAAAGGCTTCTGCATATTGAACTAATTGTTTTCCATATCCCTTATTCCGATATGCTTCAATTATGTAATATAAATGAACATAGCCAATCTCTTTCCCTTCATACTGAATAATTCGTAATTCTAATTGACCAATTGGGTATCCATTCTTCCAAATCAATACGTATCCATCAGAAAATACTTCAACTCGTTCCTTTATTTGTTGAATATATGTACTTTCATCCCCAAATCGTTCAACACTTCCAAAGCTAATAACATATGCGTCTTTTCTAAAATGAATAATAGTATCTCTATCTTTTAAGGGATTCATCTTACGAAATTCCATCTTACACCTCTTTTTTAATATTCAGTAAATTAATTCTACACTATTTTCAAAACAACTTCTGTAATTAAGAAAACAAGAATAACTACTAATAAAACTTGAGCTACCTTTACCGATACTTTTGGTAAGGTAATTAATCCAATTTGTGAACCAATAATAGAGCCTATTGCCATCGCAATGGCATAGTTCCATTGAACAAAACCTGTCTGATAAAATACGAGAAAAGCCCCGATACAACTTCCTAATATTAGTACCCTTGTTAATTGAACAGCTTTCATATATACATGATTTTGATTCATATAATGTATGATTCCAAATGTCGATGAACCAGGTCCAAAACCTCCATCATAAACAGCAATAAAAAATTGAATACTTGCATTTAAAAATGGATTCATTTTGCGACTTTCTTTCGTATAATGAAACCATCGCTTATTTCTTATAGCTACAAACAACGCAAATATTAGCAGTACCAATGCAACTATATTCATAGTATCCTCAGTCAAATGAGATGTAATAATCGCTCCTAGACAACCACCAAGGAAGGCAATAACAACATGCATTATTATTGTCTTTATTGTAAATTCTTTATTTTTTAATAAATACAATACACTTGTAAACGCAGCAACACCTGATGAGAATTTATTTGTTGCAATTCCTAATTGAACGGGAATACCAATAATCATCATAGCAGGTAGTGAAATTAATCCTCCTCCCCCTGCTAACGTCCCTACAAAAGATGAAAATAACCCTACTAGTACTAAACTAAAAAAAGAAATATCCATTTCTTTCGC
This sequence comes from Bacillaceae bacterium, assembly GCA_051873875.1. GTDB lineage: Bacteria > Bacillota > Bacilli > Bacillales > Bacillaceae_G > JBJEFI01. The sequence continues at coordinate 35,378 of JBJEFI010000105.1, forward strand.
CTGCCAATTCCAACTATATTTCTATTCACTTAGATTTATCGCAACATTCATTTGTAACCATTGAACAATACTTTCTACCATTGACAATGTAACTATATGATTCACATTAGGAATCAATTGAAGAGTCACATTATTTACATCATTACTGTGTTTAATAACTTCTTTATAAAACAACTGCTGAGCAATTGGATGAACAACCGTATCCCCTTCTCCATGCAATAACAAAGCAGGCCGATTATTTAACGACTGAATATTATTCATCGGATCATATTTTATAATGTCATCGATAAAAGCAGATGGTTGAGATCCATTTTTTTGAAATTCCTGCTCAGAAACCATCCATGATGCCGAACCATTTATTGTAATTAATCCATGAATGGATGAATTGCGCATAAATACACTTGAAGCAATAAATCCACCCATTGAACTTCCTAGTATTACTACTTTATGACCTTTTATTAATCCATCGTTATGTGCTGCCTCGATTAAACTATTTGCTTCTACTACTGCATAAAGAATAGTTTTCCAAAAATATGCTTCTGTTGCAGTTGCTATAAAATGGTTCTTCAACGACTGTCTTGAATCATGATAAATAAGCTCAGGAATAACAACCTGGTATCCCCATTTAGCTAGAATTTCTCCTAAAAATAATTGATTTTCTACTGTAGATCCCCAACCATGGTAAATGAAAATTGTCACTTGTTTATCTATTGTTTCAGAAGGTGAGATACTCAGACATGGTATATTGTTAATTTTTATTTTTTGAACGTTATTCATTTTAATCTTTCCCCTATGTTTTTCTTCATTAACTTATTATTTCAAAAACAAATGGTCCAAATTGTTTAGCTACAATAACCACATGTGTAACAAATGATATGGCCTATATATATGGGTGGATGCAAGAAGAGTTATTTATCCATATATTTACTCAATATACGTATAGAAAAATAGCCACTCACACACTAAAAAAGGGAGATGTATTAATTGGGTGGAATAAACAAAATAATATTGTTTATTTGAATCGGCTACACTAAGTTGGACATAAAAAATAAGGGCTAGTACACTTAAAC
>JBJEFI010000106.1:0-7584 GCA_051873875.1 Bacillaceae bacterium
GATAAATGAAAAATACTTGTAATATTTCTTATTAGTATTTCTTAATTCTTCTACTTTTCTGTTGAATTCCTCCATATTCTCTTCTCGAATAATATCAAAATACTCAATAAAAGTTGCAGTTCTCTCTTGCATTTGATTAAAAATATCTAATAATTCATTAAACAACCACATCTTTCTATTATCGACAATACTAGCCTTTTCCATCATCATCAATAAAACACCATATGTAGACCTACTAACTGTTTCTTTATGAACAAATTCATGTTTTAATATTTGTTTCAAATTCTTTTTTTCTATCAACACACTAATATGGGTATCATTTGAGAATGCATAATTTCCTTCTCTCATTAATTATCAACACCTATTCTTTTTTAGTAAGTATAATCTAAATGAATATTAATCATGAAAACTTTAAAGATGAACGATATTACCTTTTTATATGTAGAATTATATAACAAAATAACCTTGTTTTTTCATCGGGTTATTGTGTTAGTGAAGGAAGACATTCCAACTAACAGAATTTTTTATCATTCATTTTTATAAATGAACAGGCTTTATTTTAAATAGAGAAACTTTTTTAAAAACCACACCTTCATAAGGAAGAAATGGATCTGTGAAACTATCGATTAATATTATATAGACAAAAACTATGATCCTGTTTTAGTTACTAGTTCTTAAAAGCAGGCTCTAATTCTTTTAGAAATAAATAGTGTTATTGACAACATTAATACAATGACTTTTGTTATAAAATTAAAAGATGTCTGAGAATTCATCTGCTAAAGTTTTTTCTTTTTTTAATGGAATAACGTTATCCTTATCTTTTTTAGATGTTTCTAGCTTTGTTTCATACCAATTGTAAAAATCTAAAGGATTGATGAAGATATTTTCTAAAGCGTTTTTAACAATGCTTGTCTGTTTTTGACCGGTGTCTAAATGATTAACTAATGGGACTGCTTTGTTTGAGCTGTATCTTAGCAGTTTAAATAAAAGATCTTGAAGATATTCAAACCGATTTTCTGATTCAGAAAGTTTGCTCTTGTATTCTTGTACTTTTGCTTCGCTTTCAGTGAGTTTTAGTTCTAACATTTTTCTTCTTTCAATATTTTTATAAAATTTACGTTCAACCACAATTAATTCCTTAATTAATACTTCTTTATCATCATAATGCTTATTAATCATGTTGGTGAAATTTGGGATATCGTCATTTGGAAATTCCGCAGTGGATACTCTAGAAGTAAAGACGCTATTGGCTTTATCAATCATTATTCTTCCTAGCCGATTTTTCTTTCTCCAAAAATCTTCTCCGGTTACAGTAGGGAAACGACCTTGTTGAACTAGTTCCTTGTTGAATTGATACATTTCACCGTATTTAATTTTCCCATTGATTTGTTTCTCTGTTTTAAATAAATAAATAAGATAATTAATCTCCTTTTCAGTTAATTTTGTTTTACGTCCGACTTTATTGGCCATCATTATGAACCTCCAGTATTTTTAAATCTGCAATTTCTTTGACGCTATCTTTAATCTGATAGGAAATAGATTTCAGTTTGTTAAGATTTGTTGGATTAACTCTAGAAAATTCGTCGGATAGCATAATGGAATGTAAATTTTTCATGAAAGTAATCAATTCCTTAATGTTTTTTTTCCTGTTAGCTAACTTTTCTTTAACAATATGAGATTTTTCAGCTAATTCTTCTGAAGTAATTCTCCAGTGATTACAAAAAATACAATCCTCGGTTTCACAACGTTGTTGTTCATCTGAACAATACCCTACGTCTTTTAAAGTTTTTTTACAATCCGGAGTAGTAGGAGGTCTAAATGCTTTAAGCGATATGTCATTCGGAATATGAGGAGCTAAATCTAAAGAAGTTCTCGAAAACACTTTCTTTTTTTTATCTTCTGAAAAACTAATTTCTGTATTCGATTGATAGGATTGTGCAAACTTAAATTTTTGTAGTAACGCAAAGACTTCAGAATCTATCCAGTATTCAGTATGGTGAGCATAGTTCAATTGCATAGAAATGGTTTTATGATTTGCTAACCTAGCAATTTCAATAGGTGATATCCCTTGCATCATTAAAGAAAATATGGCTAAATGTCTTGTGTCATTTGGGCGAAGTTGGTTTTCTAATGGGATATAAAACCCATATTTTTGTTGAACAATTTCTTCGTAAAATTTTTCAATCAATAATTGTAATTGTTGGATGTTAAAAACATTAACATTTATTTTATGTGATTCTCTTATTTTACGAATAAAATCTGTACTAGTTTTTAAAATTGAATTGTAGGAAATAAGAGTGCCACTAGCACCAAACTTATCGGTTGCACGAATGTAAGTAGAAAGTAATTCAAAGGTAATTTGATCAATTCGGACTTTATCTACTACATTTGGATGTTTTTTCGGATATTTATGTCTTGGTAAATATAAATAATAGTTTCCTTCTCCTGCGGAAAGGCAGTCTCTTTTTATTGAACAAAATTCAGAAGGTCGAATAGGAATAATTGTTGTGAGTTTCCACCAAATTATAACCGGATAGTACAAGAATTTTTCATTAACATACTCCATGTTTTTGCTAGGATTGGATTTAATTTCTTGATAATAAATATCGATACTTTGTGAAAAAATTAATATGTCTTTGGAAGGCGGTAAAGCACGATAACTCTTTTTTCTTACGATTTTTTTCTTTAAATTAAGGAGTGGTTTTATATAAACTTCTCCGGCTTCAATATCAGCGTAATCCAAGAAATTTAAAATTACATAGATTATATGCTGTTTTTCCTTATTTGAAATAGTTTGTGTTGATGTTAACCACTTTACAAATTCTTCAACTTTTTCTTGATCAAACCCATTGGTATAATTTAAAAAATTTAGTAATCTTGAATAATATCCAGCGACTGTAGAAACATGATATTTTGAAATCAGTTCAGCTATCCAGCACTTTATAACAATTAGAAAATTATTTGGAAGGTGATTAACGGCATTGTATGTTTTCGGTTTTTTAAAATTAAATCTTCTCTTTAAGCCAGTATTTAAATTGTCTTTATAAAAAATCCACACATCATCGTTAAATTCACCACTATAATGCAAGGGTTCATTTTTAAGTATTTTTATGGCTTCATTAATACTCTCAATTGCTAAAAATGACGAATCAGAAAGTGATTCAATTTCTACAGCAATTGGTGAAAGTAGACTAGTTTGTTCAATATTCATTCGTTTACACCTCACTCTTATTAGCATTATTGTTATAAGTCTTGTATTTATTTAACTCTGAAATGGAAATTTGCTTCATTTTTTCTTTAAGAGCTTGACTTCCACCTTCTATAAATTGATAAACACTCTCTTTACCAAACTTTTCAGTAGCTTTCATCCACTGATCTATTTCAATGGAAAAAATATTAGCTATTTTTGTCTTTTCGGCTTCATAGTTCTGTTTTTCTAGATTTGTAAGTTGTTGAACCCTATTAGTCAAACTTTCAGCAAGTGAAGAGAGGGAGTAAAAATTAGGGACTGACATCGAACAATTTCTGCATGCAATATTATGTTTGTTGCAATTCTCTAGCCCTATAAGGCACTGCACATGGTCTTCTTTGCTAGGCAATAATTGTGTATTAAGCTTAAACATATAATCAGCTGCTTCCTCAAATCCCATCCTTAAAATCATGTCAGAAACTTTTTTCTTTTCTGCTTGTATAGTATTTAAGAAGCCAGCAGTACATTCGATATTGTAAATATCTCCGAACATTTTTTTTAACGTGACTATCTCTTCGGTTCTTTTTTCACGATTATTTTTATTTCCAAATAGGACTTCAGCAAATAAATCAGGGATGTATCCAAAGTGTTCTCTGATAAATAATTGGTGCGTTAAATCATTTAACTCTTCTTCGGGTATAAAAATATAAATATTTGTAGTTTCAAAGTCAAAGTGTGCACGTAGACGCTGGGCTACTTCCAGTGCAGCCTGTGTGTGCCCTTTTTTTACAAGCAAGTAATATGTATAGGATAATAAAGAACGATTCATTTTCCTGTTTTCAAATATGAATTTCGTATTAAAGCCATTGAAAAAAGTCGACTGATATCTTGACGCAAACTCGTTTCTAATTGAATTAAAAGTAATCAGGTAGTCACTATTCGGTGTGGTGGTAGCCCTGCGTAATTCACAAAGAACTGCTGCGGTAGCTAAAGAAAGGGTTACATCTTTCGAACAAAAAAATTGGTTAGTTGCATTCGTTTTAGTTGTTTTTAAGTCTTTACGCATTACTTGATGAATGATACGGCGAGCATCTTCGTAACTTAAATCATTTTCTTCTAACCATTCCAAATTAATATTTGGAACCGAAATTTCAGTTAGATCAATCTTTGGAAATCTAATAACATCCTTATGACGCCAAGCATTGTTAAGGTGTACGAGTACATAAAGCCAAGAAGAGTCATAGTTGTAAGCCATTTGTTTCTTTATTTTGTTAGAAGAATTTTGAGTAATAGCAACTTGGTTTATTTGTTTTTTTACATCTTCTATGGCTTTTCTTTTATGTAAAGGTAAATTGGTGGCGAAATTGAATAATGATTTATAATCTTCGTAATCATAAATTGTTCTGTCTTTGGGAATAATCTCCTTTTGGTATGGATTTATGATACGGTCTAATTTAAATAGTTTCTTTTTGTTTTTTTCTATAAGTTTGTTATAAATTGTATTAATGAAGCTATAAAATATTTTCTGATACTGAAACGGAACATTTTCGTTAAATAAAGTAAGGTTTATATGATTAGCAGTCAGTTCATATATATCTTTTTCAGCAAGAAAATCCATCAGTATTTCTGTGCATTTGGTATATCTAAATATTGTGTAATGAATAGTCTCAACGCTTTCACTAGTGTTTCGTAAAACATTATGTACGAAATTCTTCCATTCCTTGTAGGTAAATGAATCCATATTGTGAAACCTGATATTTAAACTGTTAAGAGAGTATTCGTAGGCATCTATATTGTCTGAAAGTGAGGAGATTACTTTTTTGAGTTCGTTCTCTTGAACAATTTCATTTACAATTGACTTGGGATAGATATATTTTATTTTTTTTTGCGGATGTATACCACGAAAAACAGTTGGTACTTTCTTTCTTGCATTAATTATTTTTGAATGTGAACTATGATATTGAAGTTCTAATAGTTTTTGAACCTCATCTGAGGTATAATATTCATCTTTAATTTTTTGTTGCTGTATCTTTAACTGATTGATGGGTTCCTTTAGGTAATGACGAATACCTCCCAATATGGTGTCAGTTAAGTTTTCTTCTTTTCTTAGAGTTTTCCATTGATTTTTAGTTAAATTTAAAAGCTTTTTTGCTTCACTAGATGAATAGTATCGTTCTGTATTGTAAACTTTTCCTTTTATTAGTGTTCCAGTACCTATGGTATTAGCGGGCAAGATGGTTTGATTATATTCTTTAATCAAAGATTCTACTATCTGTCTTGGATGGAATATATGATATTGAGATAAGTAAATGTTGTTCACATTGTTGTTTTTAAGGATTTTTAGAAGGATTTGATTTCCTGAATTTAACTTCGAAAGTGCTTCTTCTCGACTAATATAATCTAATAAAAACTGATTTACAGACTCTTTTGTAATGTAAGCTTCATTTGCGAATGTAATGGACTTTAAAATTTTAAGGTTCAATAAATTGAGTATGTTTTTCTTATATGTTTCTAATTTAAATTCACGTTTAAATCTATATTTATGGCTGATTAGTTTTCGGGCTGCTTGTCCGATGGTGAAACATTTATCAAGTACCTTTTTTTCTTCTTGTACATACTTTTCCAGTGAGCTTAAAACAACTTTGTTAATACCATCAGAGTCGATAATGACTTCTATAAGGCCGTCTCTTTGTAATCTTTTCAATTTGTTAGGTGAGTTTTTGACGTATGCATACGTAGGGTTATTGTATATTTGAGAAAAACTAACGAGATTTTCGGACACTTGTAGCCACCCCATTTAACCATTTATTTTTGTAGATTGTTTGATCAATAGACCCAAATGCTTCTTTTGGAGCCTTATGTAATTCTTTTTGAAGCTCATTAATATGATGTATTGTTGTTTTGGCATCAATGTAATCTAAAACAGATTCAATGCTTGTGTCACCTCTTGCAATAGCAATCTGTAAAACGCTTAAATCCATATCCAATAGGAAGCTCGTAAATATACCCCTACCTATATGTGTGGACCAGTAAGAATCTTTTAAAAACAAATAGTCGTCTTCTCTACCGATAGATTTAGCTAATTTGTTCAAAAATGATTTTTTTACTTTCTTAAACCTTTTTTCATATACTCTTCCCGACATAGCCATACCATTTTTGTCGTAAAATAAAATCATTGGATTCTTTAAAAAGCTACTTTTTAATTTTATATCTAAATCTTTCATGTGAGTTTCATAGTAATCCCATAGTAAATCACTGTCTAATATCATTTGTTTAGCTAAATGTGCTTCTAAGTAATTTAACCGTTTGGGGTTTTCAGCGCTAGTATCTTTTAGGTGAGAGAAAAGAGTGGAACGATTATCTTTAATTTGCACAGAAAGTGATTTTCTGAATTTAACATCTAAGTCAGCACGTGTGATATTTACGACTTCTCCACGTCTAAGTCCCCCGAAAAATTGTAGGCATAGAGCAAAAGCTATTTCTGGAGCCACTTCTTTGGCTTCTTCTAGAAACTCGATAACCAGTTTATTTCTGTTGGGTCCAAAGTCTTTAAGTTTCATATTTTTATTGTTATTATGAGTTCTAGAAGGATATTTCGTTCCTAAAGATGATGATTTAAAAAGAGAATGCTTCAGCCAATTTCCTTTCTGATCTTGATATAAGTTAAAGTTAATATCTTCGTTCAACAAAGATTGTTCTTTTAAAAATAGATAAAATTCCTTTATGTAGTTTTCATAATAAAAAACGGTACTTCTTTTTAACCCTGTATTAGTTAAATAGGTAATGTATCGGCTACCATGTATTAATTTTAATCCACTTATTCCTTCGTGAACTAACTGAATAAAGTCTTCATCCTCTGCACTAATACGGTCAATTATATAATTTAGGAAACGACATAAAACATAAGCAGGTGCTTTTACTGTGTTGATACTATTACCTTGATACTCATATCGACGAAGAATAAAGTCTGTAAGAGGGTGTGGGATAACCACTTTGTTAATCTTGTTATATACCCCAATATTAACAACCCTTTTTTTCACAACTTTATTGTCAATAAATTCTTCTATCTCATTTTCTTTGACCACAAATATATAATTAATAAGATTTTTCATGTAACCTTCGTCCTTTTTAATTTGGTATTATATAGTAGTAAGATGATTTTTACTTTAAAAGCATAATCCAGAGAGCATGGTATATAAATGACCAAAAAATTACATTTAATCACTTATCTATATTAAGCCATATTTATTCTAAAAGGGCAAAATTAAACATAAAAAAACCTTTATTTTACTGTATCCTTATTGTATTAAGGAATAATAACCCAAAAGCGTACCTATAATTGCGGGAAAAACTATGACGATGAAGAAGCGGTACTCAGCGGATTCAGCATCGGA
>JBJEFI010000107.1:0-2379 GCA_051873875.1 Bacillaceae bacterium
ATATAATCCGTCAACTTTTCTCCTTATACCATCGCCTCTCTTATTTAGAGCATTATTTTGGTGAAATTGCCTGCTGTTCATTTAAAATAAAGTCATCCATAATCATCTTTTTCAACTTCTACTGATGATATCTTACATTTACTCGTTTTCTAGTACGTTACATAACAATCTTTCATGTTTATTAAGACAAATTCTCCCTCTATTTTTATTTCGATTTACTCAATAAAATACCTTTCTTTATTTAGCTTAAAAGGATATTTCATTACCAATTTCTAATAGTTAGGAGTGAAGAAAATGCTAGTAGGCAACTCTATTTATCTCAGGCCATTAACCGTAGCTGACGCAAAAACAAATCTTCAATTACAACAAAGCAATCGAGAATTTTTCGAGCAATTTGCAATCACTCGTAATGATGATTTCTACACACTAGAAGAACAAATAAAACTAATTGAAAGACGGATTAAAACGAGAAAAGCTGACGAAGAGTATTACTACGGAATTTTTACAAATGAGAATGATACGTTAATTGGTTCGATTCATCTTTTCCAAGTATTTCGTGGACCATCCCAAAGTGCTTTTATCGGTTATTTTTTAAATAAGGACCATAATGGAAAAGGCTATATGACAGAAGCAGTTAAACTATTAGTTGACTACGGTTTTAATGAATTAAAATTACATCGAATTGAAGCTGGCGTTATGCCACACAATATTCCATCCATTCGTGTATTAGAAAAAGCCGGATTTCACCAAGAAGGGCTTGCTAGAAAAAATGTAAATATAAACGGAAAATGGGAAGACCATCAAGTGTTAGCAATCATTAATCCGAATGACTAAAAATCGACTTCCTCATCTTTAAAAAGGGCTGACTTATGTCAGCTCTTTTTATTTATTAATTCCCCAATCCTCTTCCCTGTCTATCAATTATCGTATTACTATCATACAAATCTAAAAATCTATCACGTTGCCCTTTTAAGGTCATGCCATCTACATGTCTACGGTCAGTCATAACAAGGTTTTCTGTTTTGTATACTTTCTCGTAAGAAGTAGGCCCTACCCCTGCAAAAATAGTAAATTTCTTATTTTGTAATACCGCCAATCCAGCTGATCCTGGATCTAACATTGCACCGTATGGATAAATATATATGTTTGTTGGTCCAATAAGCGTACTCACTTCATCTAACCAGGCATTTGTATCTTCTTTAATCGCATTTACCGACAATTTTTGCATATTGGGGTGTCCATAGCTATGAGAGGCAAATTCCCAGCCTGTTTCCTTTAACTTCGTAACTACTTTTTTTACTTCTTCTATTTCTGTTGCTCGATTTGGCGAATCTACTTGTGTCCGGTATCCTAAAATCCCTTCAAAACCAGTTAAAGCTAAAACACCCTTTGCTCCATTAAATGAAAAATCTGGATGCGCCTTTACGAAATCATCTAAAACAGGAATAATTTCTGAATCACGATTTTTTATATACTTTCCTTCTGGCGTTTTAACCCAACCTGTTAGTTCTCCATTGTCATCAAAAACAATTTTTTCAGCAATTCCATTTCCAAGCATATATTTATTTGCATTTAAATCATCGACAGAAATGATAAGTGGCTTTTTCCCTTTTGGAAGTTTTAAATCGGTACGTACAGTTACTGTCTTTCCATCCTTATTTATTTCCTTGTATAAATCTTTATATGAAACTAGGATAAAGTTCTTCTTGTATACATTTTCTAACACCTTTTTAAATTCTGACGTTGTTACAAACCACTCTTGAAAATTACGATCATTTTCATCACCATCAAAGGCTAACTCTGGATAAACAATTAAAGGGTGAACAAATATATGTTCAATAACCCCATTATATTCTACTAATTCTACCGGCTTTTCCTTCACTGGTGCTTCTTTCTTTTCACCACTTTGAAGGTTTATTAGTTCTGCCGGTTTTTCCTTTGCTAAATTTCCTTTCTTTTTATCCTCTGTTGTCTCAGATTTTTCCTCTTTTTTAACAGCTGCTTTCTTTTTCTCTTTTTCATCTACATCGATTACATACGCTCTAGCCCCATAAATACCTAGTAGCACTACAAATAAAGCTACAATACTTATTTCTATTACTTTAATCTGACGCCTTTTCATCCTCTTCCTCCTTTTCTACTTTTATTAGATTTATATATTCCCTTTTAAAATTACATACCCATTTTTATCGCTACCTATTTATTAACTTTATCTTATTTCATAAGAAAAAAGAGCTGATTGCTACCAGCTCTTATGATTATTTACATACTAAAGGTAAGGCGACGCTTCTCTATCACTATACGATTTTAGGCAATTCATCCTCATCTGGTGTTATACTATATACAATTTTCGGTAATTCATCTTCATCTGGGTCTACT
>JBJEFI010000107.1:2479-7582 GCA_051873875.1 Bacillaceae bacterium
GGTGTTACTTGACCTACAACGTTCATAAAACTTAAATTCAGAAGCACTAGTGAGCCAAAAATTAAAGTTGATTTTTTCATTATAAATCCTCCCAGCTTTTTGAATTTGTCATTATATAGTAATACTTTGTTGCCCTTTGATAATAAAAAGATGCTAGTTTATATTTTCCGTCTTGAAATAAATTTTCTGCAAATGCAATGCAGTATTTATTACAATGTCTATAATCTTGTATAGATTCAAAAAAATCGATGGCTTGTCTTACAAGCATTTCACCAACATTATCTTTTACATAAATTGATTTATATAAATTAAAATGGTGATAATAAACCCTATTGCGTTCAAGACCTTCTGCTTCGATAATATCTAGACCTTCCTGAATCCAACGAGACATCTCCTTGTATTGCTCATACTTTCCATATTCTTGAATAATTGAAAAGATGGTTATTAATTGATTACGAGGTTCCAGTTTATATTCCAAGCTCTCCAGATAATAACCAATGGACTTATTTAAATTTCCTTTTTTAGAATACAAGGAACCTAGATTTTGAAGAATTAATCCCTTTTGGGTATCGAGATTTAAATCTTTCATAATCTTTTGGGCGATTAAGAACGTGTCTAAAGAATCTCGATAGCGAGATGTTCGCTTATACGCAATACCTAGCAATACATAACAATCAATTAATCGATTGGAATAAAAATTATCTTTAAAATAATCCAGTGCCTTTGTTATATATTGAATGGAATTCAACAATTGATTATCTGCTAAAAATACAAGGCCTACCATATAGTAAAGATCTGCTCTTTCCCAATCCTCACATAGGAATTTTTTGCTTAATTCAACAGCTTCTAACAATGCTTGTAAAGCATTAACAATCTCATTATTTTGATAAAAATGAATTCCGATATATTTTTTATAAAAATAACGCTGAAGATCTGAAAACTTCTCTACCTCTTGGTTGAGAAAATTCATGTATAACGAGATTTGCTCTGAATCATTTAAGGCTAAATTTAACCGTAACATCGTAAGATTTAAATCAATGAATAAGCTAAAATTATCAATTTCATTTTTAAACAATTGCAAATATTCCGAATACTCTTTTGTTAATTCTACATTTTTCTCTATCGTTACTTCTTTATAAATTTGAGTTAATTTTCGCTGAATACCTTCATCTTTTTCTCTATTAATTGTTGGTCTTTTGATATTAAGCCTTTTCAGTAATAGTCCTATTACCTCCTCACTTGCCTCCGCATGGTTATTTTCAATCTTACTAAGATAAGATGTTGAACATATGCCCCTTGTCAAGCTAGCTTGCTTAATATTTTGCTTCATTCTCTCGAATTTAATTAGGTGTCCAATGCTAGAAATATTCACCACCCCTTTTAACTTTATTACAATTTCTATTGTAAAGGTACCATGTAATGTTGAGAAATTTAATTCGAAATTTATGAATATTCAAATATTTTTGTGTATTTATTTCCCAACCTAAAGTAGTATTATCGTATTTCAGTCTATGGTATGTTTGATTTGTCGAACTATATTGTGCTATTTTTCGCCAAAATAATACTGCTAAGTCTTTAACTTCTATATAAATATTCCATATCCCTTCTAAATGTAGGAATTAATTTTAAATAAGTTAAAAAAATGAGTGATTCATTTACAAAAGGAGTGATTTTTTGCAAACAATAAAATTTTTTAATGTCTATTTCAAAGAGAGACTTACAAAAGAAAATACAATTTCGAAGGATCGATTCGTAATAGGATTTAATTTTATTGTTTTCTTACTATTTTTCTTTACCCTTTTATTCTCTTCTAAATGGTTTATTGAAGATTATCTTGAAAATCCAACTAGTTATAAAAGTGTTATTTATTCAGGAAATGTTGTCCTTATTTTATCAGCTATATTAGTTTATGCCTCACTAGGTATGCGAGAATTAACGCTGATACGTAACAATAAAGAACAACATGATTTACATAATTTAGATGTAAGACGAGTCAATCGCTACCTTTTCTTTTTCTTACGATTATTTTTGAAAGTGTGTTTAATTAGTTGCCTGTTATTACTACCTTTATACTATACCCTCATTAAGCTAAATTCTTTTGAATGGCTTACTATTATCAGCTTTTTTACATATTGTACAATCGTTTCTGCATTTGCATTTAGCATAAATATGGTACTCAAACATGTAAAAACTTTAATCCTTTTTCCATCGTTAATTTTATTATTAACATGTAGCTTCATCAGCATTGCATGTATTCACTATGAACTCACAAGTATCTATCTGATTTTTAAACGGATTAGCTACTTCTTTTTATTTTTAACTGGTACATTACCGTTGCCTAATTTAATTCTCTTTTTATTTCATTCTTATTTGTTAGTAATTCTATGTTTATTTGCCCCCAAAACAAATGAACATAATTTTTCTAATCTGATGAAAATCAAACAGTAAAAAAGTCTCCACTAAAAAGTAGAGACTTTTTTCATTCCATTATTTCTATTATCCTATGTGTACTATCTTTCTTTTCATAGAAAATCCCCTAAAATAGGGATTTTTTGCTTGTAGAAGATTTAAGAAATAACTTATTTATTTTCAGCTACTTGGGTTGAAACTTGCCACATGATACCAAATTTATCTGTTACTTGACCATAGGATGGACTCCAAAATGTTTCTTGAAGCGGCATATCTACTTGCCCACCATCTTCAAGATTAGCAAATAACTCTTTTGATGTTTGTATATCTGTTACAGTAATTGCTAACGTTACTTGTGAGCCAAGCTGATATGGTTGACCTGGAAATGTATCAGACAGCATCAAGTCTGTATTACCAACTTTCAAATGTGCATTTAAAACACGATCTTTCGCCTCAGCAGGAGTTGGATGCTCTGGATTTTCTGGCATATCGCCAAATGTTTGAAGGCTAATCACCTTCGCATCTAATGCTCTTTCGTAAAAGGTAACAGCTTCCTGTCCATTTCCATTCAAAACTAAATAAGGATGAATTCCTAAAATCATTGTACACACCTCTTTTATATTCTTAATTAATAAACAACTACGGATAAATGTTATTATTTTGGCTAACATATCCTACCTATATATACAACCATACTGTTAACTTATCCTGCACTGATTGTTAACTTTTGTTCGACCATTCGTGCGTATATTGTCGCCGTAAATTACTAACGCCTTGTTTTATACTTGAATCGTATAAAGGGCGGAAGATGTATGTAAACCCTCTATCCCAGCAGGGTGATATGACATTAAAGCATTAGCTACTTGTATATCTACCCATTTTATTTCTGAGATTTCATCCTTGTCTTGTATCGAAATTTCCCCATCTATAATATTAGCCTTAAATGTGATAAACAAAGCATGATGCCCTTTTTGTCTATGTATATTGATACGTATTCACCTTACCCTTCTTATTCTTTGTAAATGATACATCCATTCCCTATAATCGAAATATGGCATGCAGAAAGGATGATAACAATGAGTATAAATCCAAATGTTGCGGAAGTTGCCTCTCTTCTTAGTGAGACATCACGAGCAACCATCTTAACGTGTTTAATGGACGGACGTTTTCATACAGCTAGTGAATTAGCTTTTATAGCTGCTGGTACGCCACAAACCGCTAGCTTTCATCTTTCTAAATTAATAGAAGGGAACCTTGTTCATGTTGAAAAACATGGACGCCACCGCTATTATCAATTAATCAATGAAGAAGTTGCACATATTTTAGAATCTCTTCTTTCCATTTCCCCACCTCCCGAAGTGCGTTCATTAAAACAATCTAGCCAACTAAAATTACTTCGGGAAGCTAGAACATGCTATGACCACTTAGCAGGAAAATTAGGGGTCGATTTAACAGAATCAATGTTGGATGCTGGCTATTTAGAAAAAGAAGAAAAAGAGTTTATCCTTACACCAATAGGCGAACAATTTTTCAGTGATTTTGGCCTTAATTTAGACGAGTTACGAAAAAAACGCCGCTCCTTTTCTCACGCATGTTTAGATTGGAGTGAACGTTGTCATCATGTTGTTGGTGCTTTAGGACATGGACTCATGGTACATTTTTTAGAATTAGGTTGGATTATTCAAGTGCCGTCTATTCGTGCTATCAAAGTTACCGATAAAGGAAAAGAAGGATTTAAACAAACGTTTAATCTAACTATATAACAACGAAAAAACCTTCTTAGTCTATCATTAAACTAAGAAGGGACTACTTAAACTATTCATTCACTTCTACAATCCGCTCAACCCGTTTCTTTTTCGGCTCAAAATTCCGATTCACAAGATAAATGCCAACAATAATAAACAGACCTCCAAATAAGACTGCCAAATATAATGGCTCTCCTAATAGCAACCAGCCTGTTAACACACCAAAGAATGGCGCTAAAAATAAGTAAGCACTTGTTTTGCCTGGATCAGTATTTTGCAACACATAATACCAGCCAGCAAATTGAACAATGGATGACATAATACTTAACCATACTAAAATGAAAAAAGAATTACCATTCAAAATGAATGTTGGTTTTTCAAAGATAAAACTACCAAGTAACAATAACAATCCTCCAAATAACATTTGATAAGCAGACAGAACCCACGTATCAAATAACACACCCCATTTGTTGGCCAATAGTGTAGCAATCGCCCAAAAGATAGCAGAAAAAATACCAAAAATAATTCCAATTTCAAACTCAATCTGCCCTCCTACTGTAATGGCCACTCCTATTAAGCCTAAAAGAACACCAATCCACTGATAGGCTTTATATTGTTTTTTCAAAAAGATAGTCCCAAATACAATAACTAGTAACGGATTAGAAAATGTCAAAATAGATGATTCACCGGCTGTAATCGTCCGCAAACTTAAAAAAATACAGCCCATTACACCTGCCGTTTGGAACGTACCAATTATCAGCATCTTCACCCAATTCGCTTTCGATACTGGATGCGGTCTTTTTGCAAGCCAAACAACTACTGCCATAATAATTCCAGCACTAGTAAAACGTAATGATGCTAGTAAAATTGGCGAGGAATAGACCAAACCCATTTTGCCAACAGCAAAGGAAGAACCCATTAAAAATGTGGTTAATACTATTAATACCGT
>JBJEFI010000108.1:0-7551 GCA_051873875.1 Bacillaceae bacterium
ACAAATTTATGACAAAGTTTTTTCATTTTCCATCTTTCTAACACTTAATATTTGCTATATTTACCAAATAGTTTGTAAAATTAGAGTGAAGGAACAAAAAAATCAAGGAGGGTTTATTATGTCCAGTTCTACGATAGGGATTATTTTAAACGAAAAGAAAAATAAGGTTTTAGTAGGTCTATTAAATAATAGAATTAGCACCGTTGAAAATTTATCAAAGAATGGCATATCCCCTATATTTATTCAGGATGAATCAAATGAGTTTGCTATTTCCTCTGTTTCAAAGGTAGAAGATCATTCGTATCGATTTGTTGATGTACAAACAATGAAAAAGTCTGAACGTATGTATGTAAAAGAGAAATTACAAAAACTGCCCCATTTAGTAACAACATATGGTCCATTTGATAAATATACAATTAGAGTCAACAGTAATGGTGATTATTTTGTTGCCCGTTGTTATTTAGACAATGAAACAAAAGATATAATCGTTTTTGAAATTGAAATGAATAAACAAACAACAACTGGACACTTGTACCGAGTACCATTATCATCTGCACATAAAATAGAAGACGATTTAGATGATGAAAAAATGGCTAATAAAGGCGTAACATCGGTAGAAAAAGAGATTAATGATGTTCCTTTTTTAAATCAAAGAGAAAAAAACATGCTAATTCATTTAGCAACAAATGGTTCTTCTATCAGTTATGACACGTTTAAGTCGAACCATTTGCCTATGTTAAATTTATTACAATAATAATTTGATTATTTATTCTTGTTTTTGATTTGATAAATGAAATTTTTAAACTACTTTCATTCTGCAAATAAAAACCAGGCTTTTGTATTGTAAAAAGCCTGGTTTTTATACTCTTAAAATTAAATAATCCCCATTAGCTAATTGTACAACATCTGCTTTCATTGCTTTTGCGATATCAATTGCTAATGTTTTTTGTTCATCTTTATCCTTTGCTAATAGGGATAATTGGCTACCTCCTAAAATACCATCTTTGTTCATTGTTACAATTGCTAATATTTCATACGTTGGACGATTGTTTGCTTCTTTTCCCATTCTCTAGTCCTCATCTACAATATGTGTATCCATTAGCTTATGGTTTTTCTTAACGCTTTCTAGTAAAGGTATTTGTTCAATTGTCTTTATTAGTTTCCCAATATCATGAATAATTGGAACCAATGTAATGACAATCTTTCCTTCTTCATATTCCTTTCTTGTGAAATGATATCGTTTTACTCCGAGAGCTCTTGTCGCTTCAAATAGAGCTGCTTGTCGTTGACCAAAATTATCTAAGGAAACTCGAAAATGTTGTTGTTTAGGGACAATAACAACAGCAATCCCTTCTTGTTCAAATAAATTTCGAGCATTCGGTGTTCCTAATAAATTAGATACAAAAATATTATCAACATAAAGCTCCGAACCTCTTACTTCCACTTTTCCTTCTTTGACAATCGCAATATCAGAAATTGTCTTTCCTTTCGTAAATCGGATAAGCAAATAATAAATAACCAAGCCAACTATAATGCCACACATTCCTCGAAAAAGGATTGTTTGATTTGGTAATATATGCAACGTGATAGATGTCATCAACGCTACAATAAAGGCGATATAATTTCGTACTTCAAATGTTTTCGCAATACCATCAATATAGGCACTTCCACGAAATGCCGATTCTGTATTTTCTAAATCATGCAAGCTTTCTCGTTCCATTTTTCGAACATCACGAAATTGTTGAATTGCAATGGTAAGCCAGGTTACAGCAACAAAGTTTTTTGTCATCAACGCAGGAATAGCAACCGAACCTAACCCTGCTGCGACTGCTCCCGTTACCAAATGAATCATGTAGCCGTTTGGATAACTAGGGTATTGTCTGTTATCTTCCTTTAAAGAGAAGAATCTTGCTAACGTTCCCATCACTAGGGCAATGACAATCATGATGATCTGTTCACGTGATATAAATGAACTTCCCATTTTATTCTCCTATTCTAATCCCGATATTATTAGCTACAGTTATACGCAGTTTTGTCTATTTATAAACATTTTTTAATTTAAGAAAACCATACAGTAATTGAAATTTAAACAAACAAAAATACCGCAGCATATTTAACCGTGGTATTTACATATCTCACAAAATAGACGATATTATACTTATTTTTTCTTATTCCCCGCTACAAAAGCACCTATATTTTCTATTTCTTCTTCCGTTAGTTCCCTTTTTTTCATTTTCTGTGCTTTTTCAAGCACTTCTTCTAAATTTACTATCTCCCCAACAAGGTTACCTATCTCCATTAAAAATTTCTTAAATGCTAAAAACGTTTCATTTGTATATAAATCATGATGACAAGGGATATAATAATCTGCTTGATAAGATGCTAGTGTTTCTAGCAATGGAAACAACTTCTCCTTTTGATAGCTCCATTCTCCATGGTACATATCAAGGTAGAGGCAATCCCCTACAAAAACGACTTTTTCCTCAACAACATGAACAACAACGCTATCGTGAGCATGATCACCTCCTACATGTTGCAATTGTACTGTTACACCTCCTAAATCAATTGTAAGTGCATCTCGATAAATAATATCCGCCTTTGGAATTTCTATTTCTCGATTGTCATTCGGCATTTCTACTAAAATATGGTCATAACAAAATTGAATTTCTTCTCCACTAACAACACGTTGTTCGATTGCTTCGTTTGTCCATTCTAACTTATCTAACCATTGCAATCGTTCATTCGTTCTCTCTTCTGCTATCGTTTTTGCTCCAATTGTTGTTACACCAAAAACATGATCCCAATGCCAATGTGTTAGTGCAACATAATGAATTGGCGGAACATTTAACTCTTTTATTTCTGTTAAAAATTCTTCTGCATGTGCCTTTGAATTTCCACCATCTACAACTAAACAACTTGTATCACCTACGATTAACCCTAATACTGGTCGGTCACTTGCTTGTACATAATCTTTATAATAAACACGTTCCGTTATTTTTCTTAACATTCCATTCAACTCCGTCTTTCTATCTTCTACCTTATTATAACCGAAGAGATAGAAGCAGACGTGCTTTTTTCTAATTATCTTCTTTATTGGATAAGTTCACTATCAATGGAAAAAATTTATCCTATGCATTCGTTAAAAAATGTGATTAAATAAACTTGAGAAAACGATTTCATTTTTATAAATGGATAAAGTCATTCAAAGGAGAACAACATGGACAAACGTACAATTATTGCATTAGCTGCTTTAAAATTAAATAAATTAGCATTAGTTACTTTATTAGTTGCCTAATGAATCAATATAAAATAATAAAAAAGATGGAAAGGCTATACCTCTCCATCTTTTTTATTTATCTTTTTTTCGTACTTCAATCATTTGTTTCCAAATAGAACCTTTTCCTTCTTCTCCGGTACGAATACGCTCTAGTGCCATTTGAGCTTGTAAACTTACTTCAAACTCTTTGTCATCACTTGCTTTTTCTAAAGCAGGAATAGCACTTTCATCTCCACTTTCATATAAAAACATTGCTGCACGCCAGCGAACAAGCTTACTACTATCTTCCAATGCCTCTATCATTACAGGGACAGCCTCTTGAAATCCTAAATCCGATAATACGTCTCCAGCTGTTCTACGAATCGATACTGAAGAGTCTTTCATCCCTTTATATAATAACGGAAGAACTACTTCATCGCCAATAATTCCTAAATATGCAGTTGCTAGGCGACGAATAGATACTTTTTCATCATTTAATGCTAATTCTAAAAGAGGTAAATCTTTTTTTGTTGGATTCATTCGATCTAGCAATTCATAACGTTGACGCCAATCTTCTACCTTGAAATCTTCAATCGTTACTTCCTTATATATGACTCGCTCTTTTGTTGCATCTTCTGGATTCATATATTGAGATAATAGTTGAGTAATTCGTTCAGTCGAATAGGCAGCATCTATTTCCTCTACCATTTCATTCCCTATTTCTTCAGGTGTACCAAAGCGAACTCCTTGATCAACCCATTTTCGCTCTAATACAACATTGCCACCATGTTGTTGTAGCTTAAAAATCGCCTCTTTAAAGCGTGCTGGTAAACCAAATCGGTGTTCTCCTTCTCCATCTTCAATTTTTATTTGCATTGGGATACCTAAGAAGAATTGAACGAATGCCTTCATTTCACCAAAAGGTGTTTTTTCTTCCTGCTGTTGTTCTTCTCCATCACTTTCACCAAACACACTTCGAACACCTTGTAAAATCGTTGCCCAGTCAAACTTTGGATTTCGCTCGATTGCTAAAAAATCAGCAACATGATAAATCATCTTTACACCGTCGATTTCAAATAGCGCTTTAATTTCAGCAGGAGCTGCTTGAATCGTATCTTTTTTATAATGATTACGTTGATTAGACGGCAACTCTGTATCTAAAATAACTTTCATTGTATTTGGACTTGGTGTAGGCTCAATTTTTTTAATCTTCATTCTCACACCTCATTTTTCTTCTATAATATCTGACATCATTATATGTAGACAG
Organism: Bacillaceae bacterium; assembly: GCA_051873875.1. Classification (GTDB taxonomy): domain Bacteria; phylum Bacillota; class Bacilli; order Bacillales; family Bacillaceae_G; genus JBJEFI01. The sequence continues at coordinate 4,524 of JBJEFI010000108.1, forward strand.
ATAATAAAATACCAATCATTTGCTCGTATTTTCATTTCATAAAAGGTAGTAGAACCTATAGATACTTACTAAACCCTTTACATAATCAACTAGCTATATTTCATCATCTTAATAGAATCTAAAAGAAATATTTTACATTTATATATATTTTTTTAGCACTATTATTATATTAAATAGCTATAGGCTCAATTGGTTATTTAATCCCCACCATCTTTAAAACAAAAAATAGATTTTTCTATTAATAAAGGTATCCTCATTTGAGACTATCTTTATTTATTTTCCTAGTCTTTTTTATATGTAGGCAATGATTCGAGATGTTTCAAATGGGCCTCTCCCCAGCGATGCATTGCACATAAAATTGGCGATAAGCTTTTTCCATATTCTGTAATTGAATACTCAACCTTTGGTGGAATTTGGGGATATACTTTCCGGCTTATAATGTCTTCATGTTCAAGCTCACGAAGTTGAGTTGTTAACATTTTTTGTGTAATGCCTGGCACTAATCGTTTTAGTTCATTAAATCGCAATACCTCATGATTAATCAATAAATAAATAATTTTATGTTTCCATTTCCCCATAATAATTTCCAATGCAACATCCACTCTACTCGTTTCCATGCATACGCCCCCATTAGTTTCTTTTTGTATACTATAGTACATTTATGTGCCTACTTTCGTTTTTTTATTGTATCAATTAAACTAGAAGTATACCAAATAATTTGTTTGTATCAAAAGGGGGATATTAACATGATTGACGGAAGAACAACTGTTGGAACAGTAACATTAATTGTAAAAGACCTTAATCGTTCATTGGACTTTTATAAAAATATCATTGGTTTCACCACTATTAAAGTACTTGGAAATGAAGCAAAATTATTTTCAGGCGATGGAGAAGAACTTCTTCATTTAAAAGAAAATACAAAAGCAGCACCTGTACGTCAAGGCGCCCATGCTGGTTTGTACCATTTTGCTTTATTATTACCAGACCGTGAAAGTCTAGCAACAGTATGTAAACACCTATTAATAAATAAAATACCACTTGGAGCTGGCGATCACATTGTAAGTGAGGCCCTTTATTTATCCGATCCTGATGGACATGGGATTGAAATATATCGAGACCGACCTCGTTCAGAATGGGAATGGGATGCAAATGGACATGTAAAAATGGACACACTCCAACTAGATGGGGATAGTTTGTTGAAGGAAGCAAAAGAATGGCACGGATTACCTGCTAAAACTGTAATGGGACACGTGCATATGCATGTTGGAAATTTAGATGAAATAAATGCTTATTATCATACACTTTTAGGTTTTGATATTGTAAGTGTATTTAGAGGACAAGCGTTATTTATGTCTGCTGGAAAATACCATCATCATTTAGCATTTAATACATGGGCTGGTGTTGGTGCTACACCACAAGAAGAGCCAGCTTGTCGAATGGAATCCTATACTATTTTATTACCAACTAAAACAGAATGGGAAAATGTATATGAACGTGTAAAAGAAAATGGTTCTCTCGTAGAGAAAACAGATACATTCTTTACAGCAAAAGATCCGGCACAAATGCAAATTATCTTTAAAGTAAAAGAATAAAGTGAAACTTTCATCAGTGGGAGTTTTCTTTTATCTTCCACTGATGCATAGACGAACAAATGTGAGTCTTACTATTAGTTAAAACGGAATAAATCCGTGTAAGATAATAGGTATACTATGGGATACTAAGGAACTTATATGTGCGTATTTGCACAAAGAATTTTAATTGGATATAATTTAAATGAAGATTCAAAAAATACATTGGGGGTTTTATTATGTCAAACTTTTTTGAAGCAATTGAAAATCGTCGCTCACTTTACGCATTAAGTAATGAACAAGTAACTTCAGATGCACGTATTAAAGAAATTGTGGAGCACGCAGTAAAGCATGTACCATCTGCATTTAATTCACAAACAGCACGCGTTGTTGTTTTATTAAACAATGAACATGCAAAATTTTGGGATATTACAACAGATGTACTGAAAGTAGCCGTTGGGGATGGTGACTTCTCAGGAACACAACAAAAAATGGATATGTTTAAAGCAGCTTATGGAACGATTTTATTCTTTGAAGACCATGATATCGTTCGTAATTTACAAGAAGCATTCCCTCTTTATGCAGATAATTTCCCAGTTTGGTCTGAACAATCAGCCGGTATGCTTCAATTTGCAATCTGGACTGGACTTGAAACAGAAGGATATGGTGCTTCTTTACAACACTATAATCCACTTGTTGATACACAAGTTGCAGAGGCTTGGAATCTACCTGCAAGCTGGAAACTTCGTGCTCAAATGCCATTTGGAAAACCTGTACAACCAGCAGGAGAAAAAGAATTCCAACCACTTGAAGACCGTGTGAAATATTTCGGATAGTACCCTATCTTCTTATACTTAAAAACGGAGAGGCTTCTACCTTTCCGTTTTAATTTTTATATAGTTTACATAATAATATTATGTTAATCTTTAAGGTGAATAACAATAGAATTCATCACTTGCTCATAGCCAATTTCTTGATAAATTTTATTAGATGTTGGATTCGTTAAATCTGTATATAAAGCTGTATTTTTATATCCACTATTTAACTTCAACGCTGTTACGTATGCAACAATATCTGATGCATACCCTTTTTTTCGATAAACAGGCGGAGTATAAACGAAACTTATTGTAAGTGTAAGCCTTGTCGGTCTTACTGCTGCACAAATCGAAACAATCTCTCCATCTATTTCTAATCCGTATAATTGCTTTTTCTCTAAAAACCGATTAACTCTTTCTCTTCCTTCTTCTTCACTCATGGGCATTCTTACCTCATTTGAAAAGGCAACAATCCACTCAATCATTTTATCTTTCTCTTTTTCTGAAATTAAACGATAATCACCATGATTACGATGAGCTTTTTTAACTTCTGTTAACTTATAAGCCCCCTGCTCCATCGCAACCTTATGCTTACAGTTCCGCTTATCTGTGAAGTAGTTGACAAGTGCTTTTACCACATAGACC
>JBJEFI010000109.1:0-24203 GCA_051873875.1 Bacillaceae bacterium
CGACCTCACGCTTATCAGGCGTGCGCTCTAACCAGCTGAGCTATAGGCCCCTAAAATGGAGCGGGTGATGGGAATCGAACCCACGACATGAGCTTGGAAGGCTCAAGTTTTACCATTAAACTACACCCGCATATTATTTATTTAAAAATGGTGCCGGCTATAGGATTTGAACCCACGACCTACTGATTACAAGTCAGTTGCTCTACCAACTGAGCTAAGCCGGCATCATACAAATGGAGGAGGAAGAGGGATTCGAACCCCCGCGGGCTTTTACACCCCTGTCGGTTTTCAAGACCGATCCCTTCAGCCAAACTTGGGTATTCCTCCGTATATAATGGCGCGCCCGAGAGGACTCGAACCCCTAACCTTTTGATCCGTAGTCAAACGCTCTATCCAATTGAGCTACGGGCGCATTCTATATTTTAGTCGCACTCATCAGCGACGGTTATTAATATAACAAATTATGGAGGGATTAGCAAGACATTTTTTTATTTTTTTCATAAATAAAATGAACAAAATGAACATAACTCACTTTATTCTTTTAATGACCATAACGTTCCTATTTCATACTCTTTAAGTAAAATAAGAATGTAAGCGCTTAAAAAAGAAAGGGGAATAATCATGCAATTAAAGAAAAGGACATTATCATTAATAGCTTTAAGTAGTTTAGCTATCTCACTTACTGCTTGCGGATCACCTGCAAAAGAATCATCTAAAGGCAGTGATAGTAAATATGAACCTAAAAAAGCCATTACAGTTGTAGCACCATCTGGGGCTGGTGGTGGATGGGATTTAACTGCTCGCTCTTTTACAAAATTATTAAGTACTACTAAATTAGTTGACGAAACATTAACTGTTGAAAATAAACCTGGTGGTGGCGGTGCTGTTTTCATGGCAGAATACGCAACACAAGATGTTAAAGATAATGAAAAACTATTTGTTAACTCTCCTCCTATCCTTATTAATAACTTAAAGAAAGAAGGAAATAGCCCATTTGGTTATAAAAATACTACTCCACTTGCCCAATTAACAAAAGACTATGGAGCGATTGTTGTAAAAGCTGACTCTCCTTATAAAGATTTAAAAAGTTTATTAGATAAAATAAAAACGGACCCTTCAAAAGTAGTATTAGCTGGTGGATCTGCGCCTGGTTCAATGGATCACTTAATCGGTGTATTACCAGCATATAAATATGGAATTGACCCAACAAAAATAAAATATGTTTCTTATGATGGTGGCGGAGAAGCAATCACTGCTTTATTAGGTGGTAACGCAGATGTTATCGCAACAGATGTATCAAGTGTACGAGAATTCTTAAAATCGGGAAGGGTTAAAATATTAGCAACTACTTCTCCTGAAAAGCTTCAAAATGAGTTAAGTGATATTCCAACTTTAAAAGATGCTGGTATTGATGCTGAATTTATTATTTGGCGTGGTGTATTTGGTCCAAAAGAAATGTCACCAGAAGCATACAAATACTGGGAAAATACAATTAGTCAATTAGTCGAAAAAGAAGAATGGACGCAAGAATTACAAGCGCAAGGTTGGGACGCTGATTATAAAAATGGGGATGATTTTAAAAAGTTCCTACAAGAACAAGAAGTAACACTTCAAGAATTACTAAAATCACTTGGAATGGCAAAATAATAAACAAAAGAGATAAAGGGCTCTCCCCTTTTATCTCTTTTTTATAAAGGGGTTACTTATATGAGACTTACATTTGATAAAATTGCCAGTCTTGCTACTTTTGCAATTGGTTTATTTTTTGTAATAGAAAGCAAAAAAATCGCTACCGCTGCTTATGGCAGTGTCGTTGGACCGAATGTTTTTCCTTTTGTATTAGGTATTTTACTAATGCTTTTAAGCGTTAAATTATTTTTTGAAGCTATTCGTTCGAAAGTGACAAGCCAATCTACATCCCCTGACTATTTACGTTTTTTACTTATTTTCATTGTTACTATCGGATATATTTTTGTATTTATTAAACTTGGTTATATTCTTTCAACTTTCTTTTTTCTATTTATTACTTTTCAAATCATTGAAAAAGGACAATATATAAAGTCATTATTTATTGCAGCGGCCTTTTCAGCAGGTGTTTACTATCTATTTGTCGTTGTCTTAAAAGGTACATTACCTAGCTTATTTTAAGGAAAGGTGTGAATGCACATGGAATCTTTACAATATTTACTAGATGGATTTAAAACAGCTGCAATATGGTATAATTTATTATTTGCCTTCGCTGGTGTTCTAATTGGAACAGCTGTTGGTGTATTACCAGGAATCGGGCCTATTAGCGGGGTTGCCCTTCTAATACCTGTTACAGCCTCTCTAACTAGCTTTCTAGCACCAGAATCTGCCGCAACAAGTTCAATTATTTTATTAGCTGGTGTTTATTATGGAGCAATGTATGGAGGATCGACTACATCCATCCTTTTAAATACACCTGGTGAATCTTCTTCTGTTGTAACAACATTGGATGGCTATCAAATGGCCAAACAAGGAAGGGCTGGAAGTGCTTTATCTATCGCTGCAATCGGCTCTTTTTTTGCTGGAATTGTCACACTTATCGCCCTTATCCTTTTAGCAGAACCATTATCGACAGTAGCAATTAACTTTGGTCCGGCCGAATATTTTTCGCTTATGTTACTTGGACTTTGTGCTGTTTCTGGCTTAGCTGGCAAATCGATTACAAAGGCACTTATTATGACTGTATTAGGTTTATTATTAGCTACAATTGGAATTGATAATGTATCTGGGGTTGCTCGATTTACATATGATAACCCTGTTTTATACCAAGGAATTGAATTTTTAACATTAGCAGTAGGTTTATTTGCTTTAGGAGAAGTCTTTAAAACAATTATTGAAAAAGACTATATCAACAATACTATCTCAAAAATTAATCGACTCTATCCAACAAAGGCAGAATTAAAAGAAAGTGCCGCACCAATTGTTCGTGGTTCCTTTCTTGGTTTCTTCGTTGGTATTTTACCAGGGGCTGGTGCAACCCTTGCCTCCTTCTTTTCGTACATTTTAGAAAAGAAAATTAGTAAAAATCCAGAAAAATTTGGGAAAGGTGCCATCGAAGGTGTGGCTGCCCCAGAATCAGCCAATAACGCCGCTAGTGGTGGGGCGATGATTCCCCTACTTACATTAGGGATTCCTGGTTCAGGTACGACAGCCATCTTAATGGGCGCACTTATTATGTACAACGTTCAGCCAGGTCCTTTGTTATTTGAAGACCATCCACAAGTAGCGTGGGGACTTATTGCAAGTATGTTTATTGGTAATGTTATGTTACTTATTTTGAACTTACCACTTGTAAAAGTTTTTGCAAAAATTATTCAAACACCACCTAAATTCTTATTACCTATTATTATTGCTATTTCTATTTTTGGTGTTTATGCCGTTCAAGTAAACACTTTTGATTTATGGTTATTAATTGGTTGTGGTATTTTAGGATATTTCTTAACTAAACACGACTATCCTCTTGCTCCGTTAGTACTTGGATTAGTGCTTGGACCAATGATTGAAAATAATATGCGCCGTGCTCTTACTATTTCAAATGGTGATTACTCTATTTTTGTTACAAAACCAATTAGTCTCATTTTCTTAATTATTGCGTTATTATGGATTCTGATTCCAATCATTTTAAAATTACGTGGAAAAGAAATAGTTACCAACCTCGAAGCTTAATTCTTCGAGGTTTTCTTTATTATTATGTACAATATGTAAAGGTGATAAAAGATGAAGTTACATATAAAATTGTCTATTTTTCTTTGTTGTATGTTCTTAACTACAACCTTACTATTCGAGTTAATCTTTAAAAATTATTTTCTATCAGACTTAAAAAAACAAATGGGAGAACGAGCCCTAGCTGTCGCCAAAACCATCTCTACTTCACCATATGTACTCGATGCCTTTCAACAAGAAAATCCATCCCTCCTTCTACAACCATATAGCCTACAAGTTCAAAAAGAAACAGATGCTGAATTTGTTGTTATCGGAAATACACAAGAAATTCGTTATACCCATCCACGTACAGACAGAATTGGTCATAAAATGGTTGGCGGTGACAATACGGAAGTTTTTAAAGGAAAATCCGTTATTTCAGAGTCAGTCGGTTCCCTTGGTCCTTCGCTCCGAGGCAAAGCACCCATTTTTGACAAAGTCGGAAACGTAATTGGCGTTGTTTCTGTTGGCTTTTTAATTAAAGATATTAATAGTCATCTCTCTTTTTATGAACAAAGTTGGTTTAAATTTAGTATCATTATCCTTGCTTTAGGTATCATTGCTTCATTTTTTATCTCTATTCAAGTTAAAAAAGCATTAAACGGATTTGAACCTGAGCAAATTGCCCAATTATACAATGAACAACAAGCGATTTTAAACTCCATTCGAGAAGGCATCATCGCAATTAATCGACATGGCATGATTACCATTATAAACGAAACAGCTATCCGTATTCTTCATCTTGCGAACAAAGAAGCGATTATCGGTAGACATATTGATGATGTAGTTCCTAATTCTGCCCTTACAGTAACTGCTTTAACAGGAGATAAGCAATTAAACTTAGAAACAATCCTTTGTAGACAGCACGTTATCGTAAACCATGTTCCTGTATACAACAAAAAAGGGATGTTAGTTGGTGCTGTTTCAAGCTTTCGAAGTAAGTCTGAAATAAACAAATTAACAGAAGAACTAACAAACACCCGAAAATATGCAGAAGGATTACGTGCTCAAACACATGAATATTCAAACAAGCTCTATACAATATCAGGATTAATCCAATTAGAGTCTTATCAAGAAGCGCTTGATTTCATCATGAATGAATCAAATACAACACAACATTTAGTTCAATTTATTACAACAAAAATAACAGAACCAACTATCGCTGGCTTATTGTTAAGTAAATATAATCAAGCAGCAGAAAAGAAGATAGATTTTCAATTATACGAAGAAAGCGTCTTAACTCATATTTCTTCTCATATTGAAAAAAATGATTTACTTACCATCATTGGTAATTTAATTGATAATGCCATTGATGCAGTTTCCCAAAGTGAAAATTCTCAAAAATGTGTTGCTGTTTGTATTATTGATTCAGGAGATGAAATTATTATTGAAGTAATAGATAATGGTGTTGGTATTCCTGCTCATATCCAAAAAGATATATTCAAGATAGGCTTTACAACGAAAGAAACAACAAGCACACGGGGCTTCGGGTTAGCAATTGTACAAAATACAGTACATCGCCTTCATGGCTATATTAATCTATCAAGTAAAAAAGGGGAAACAATCTTTACAGTTATTATTCCAAAGATAGAAAGAGGTAAAAATGATGAGTAAAGAATTACCTATCATCGAAGTATTAATCGTAGAAGATGATACACGCATTGCTGAAATTCATCGGCGTTTTGTTGAGAAAATTAATGGCTATAAAGTTATTGGAATTGCTACTACAAAACAAGAAGCAATTGAATTAGCTACTATTCTGGAACCTACTTTAATTTTATTGGATATTTATTTTCCTGATATGAACGGATTAGATTTTATCAAATTTATTAAAGGAAATTTACAACAAACACACCTTATTATGATTACTGCTGCCAAAGAAGGGCCAACTATTTCAAAAGCAATTAGCATTGGCGTCTATGATTACATCGTAAAACCAGTCTTATTTGAACGATTTAAAGAAACGTTAGTTAGATTTCACCACTTTTATCGTGAACTTACACTATTAACAACGAAAGATACTTCTCTTTCCCAATCAGATGTGGATCAACTTTTTTCAACAAAAGACGTTGGCAACTATATAACAACTATCTCTACTTTGCCTAAGGGAATTGACAAACTAACTTTAGACAAAGTAAAGGCATTTGTTCGTGCATCTAATCATGGCTTAACTGCTGAAACAGTTGGAATCCAATGTGGCGTAAGTCGAACAACCGCTCGGCGGTATTTAGAATACTTAGTATCCATCGGTGCTATTATTACGGAACTTTCTTATGGGATGGTAGGACGTCCTGAACGCATTTATACAAAAAAATAATATTTTTAATTATTCCTATTTTTAGTAAATACAAAGTAGTATAATAAATTTTATATTGAAGGGAGATGAATGAATGACAACTCAACTTTACTCATTAACATGGGATTTAGATGTATTTTTTAATGGTGGGAGTGAATCACCTGCCTTCGCAAAGCACATGGAAGATTTAAAACAATCATTCAAAGCATTGCAACAAGTAGAAGATTTTCCTATTCCAGAATGCAAAGAAGATGCGGAAAAATTAGCTGCAATATTTCATTCACTTGAAGAAAATGGACAAAAGTTAAGTCAAGCGGCTGCATTTATTAGCTGTTTGCAGGCACAAAATACAAAAGATAAAAAAGCTTCTCTTCTACTGGGAGATGTTGTATCTCTTTATGCTGTTTTAGAAAAGTTATCAACTGCTATCGAAGTAAAATTAGCAAAAATCGATGATACTTTATGGAGTGAATTACTGCAAACGGAAGCATTAAAAGAAATAGCTTTTGTCGTTAATGAGACTCGCGAACGTGCATTAGAAAAACTTTCTTATGAGCAAGAAGCGTTAATTTCCTCTCTTTCAGTAGATGGCTATCATGGTTGGGGACAAATGTATGATACAGTCGTTGGTAATATATCAATTGAACATGACGGTAAAAATCTTTCCGTTGGGCAAGCATATAACCTATTCTCGGCAAAAGAAAATGACACTCGTAAAGTAGTCTTTAACAAATGGGAGCAAGCATGGAGTGAACAATCTGAATATTTAGCAAAAATATTAAATCACCTAGCTGGTTTCCGCTTAAGCGTTTATAACGCACGTGGATGGAATCAATTATTACAAGAACCGCTAAATTATAATCGCATGAGTCAAGAAACATTAGATGCAATGTGGGGAGCAATTTCTGATAATAAAGCACCTTTCGTTGATTATTTAAAACGCAAAGCTGAACTATTAGGTGTTGATGGATTAAGCTGGTACGACCAAGACGCACCAATTGGGGAAAGTGACAGCACTGTTTCTTATCAAGAAGGCGCCGATTTTATTTTAAAACAGTTTGGACGCTTTGGTAAAAAGTTAGAAGCATTTACTGAACAGGCATTTGAAAACAGTTGGATTGAGGCAGAAGATCGTCCAGATAAACGCCCTGGTGGCTTTTGTACAGGTTTCCCATTAGACAAACAATCCCGTATTTTCATGACCTACTCAGGTACACCTTCTAACGTCTCAACATTGGCTCATGAACTAGGGCATGCGTTTCATTCGTATGTCTTAAAAGACATTCATCCATTAAATCAACATTATGCAATGAACGTTGCAGAAACAGCTTCTACTTTTGCAGAAATGATTGTAGCGGATGCAGCTGTAAAAGAAGCAGCAACAAAAGAAGAACGACTTGCTCTATTAGAAACAAAAATTCAAAGTAGCGTTGCTTTCTATATGAATATCCATGCCCGTTTCTTATTTGAAACACGTTTCTATGAAGAACGTAAAAATGGAATAGTGAGTGCTGAACGCCTTTGTGAATTAATGGAAGAAGCACAAAAAGAAGCATACTGCGGTGCATTAAGTGAGTATCACCCTCATTTTTGGGCATCCAAACTTCACTTCTTTATTACAGAAGTACCATTCTATAACTTCCCTTATACATTTGGTTACTTATTTAGCCTTGGAATTTACGCACGTGCCCTTGAAGAAGGAAGTAGCTATGAAGATAAATATATTGCTTTACTACAAGATACAGGCTGTATGACAGTAGAACAATTAGCACAGAAACATTTAAATGTTGATTTAACAAAACGTGACTTCTGGGAAAGTGCTGTTAAACTTTCTATTAAAGATGTAGAAGAATTTTTAGCATTAACAAAATAAAAGAAGGGATTAAATAATTCCTTCTCACTGACCGGTTATATAGAAAAAGAGCAAATATCTTTATTTGCTCTTTTTTATCTATACATCTACAAATATTTATTGAGTTCCCTCTTTTTGTTGCTTACGTTGAATACTCCCCCATTTATATTTGTTCTTTCGATAACCAATAAAGGCTGAAATACGATATAAACTAACAAGTTGTCTATACCCAAACGCCTCAAAAGGAGCCAGTAAAAATAGCTTTTTCACCTTTTTTCGATCAATCTTATCAAAAGCATACACTTCTAATAAAATTGCAACGTTGGAAATTGCCAGCCCATAAACAAAAATCATAAAACAATATAATAATAAAAATTCAACATTAATTACGTTTAGTAAAAAAGCAATTACAATGAGTACCATTCCAAATAACTCAATAATTGGTGTAATTAATTCAAAAAAGAGAAAATACATTTTAGCTAAAAACCATTTTTTATCCGTAAACATAGACTTATGTATAGCCATACTATGAATTAATCCTATTTGCCATCTTCTTCTTTGAATTTTTAATCCCTTCAATGTATCTGGTGCTTGTGTATAACAAATAGCATCTGGTACAAAGGAAATGTAATACTCTTCTTTTGATTTTAGAAACTTTTTATGAAGCCTCATCACAAGCTCCATGTCTTCTCCAACTGTATCAGTTTTATACCCTCCTGCATCAATAACTACTTTTTTATTAAAGGCACCAAATGCACCAGATATAATTAAGTTCATATTTACTACATTCCATGCCATTCGATTTGTTAAAAATGCACGTAAATATTCGAGAATTTGAAAAGGTATAAGAAAGCCTTTTGGTTTTTGAATATGAACAATCTCTCCATTTTTTATGGTAACAAAGTTGGCTAATTTAATATTGCCACCTACTGCTACCGTTTTTTCATTTTTCATAAATGGAATAACAATCTTTTCTAATGAATCTCTCTTTAAAATAGAATCTGCATCAATTGCGACAAATAAAGGATACTTGGCATAATTTATTCCTACATTTAGTGAATCTGCTTTCCCACCATTTATTTTATTAATGAGTGTTATAAATACATTCCCTTTTTTACCTTTATAAATACTGACTACTTCTTTCGTCTTTATGCTTACTTTCATAGGTTTATAAACAGGTTGCAAATCATATGTACTTTTAACAACATTTGCTGTTTCGTCTACTGAACCATCATTAATAATAATAATTTCATATTGGTGATAATCTAATGATAATAAAGAATCAATTGTACTACAAATTGTAATTTCCTCATTGTATGCAGGTACAAGTAAAGAAACCGGAACATAATCTAATGCATTGTCATCTTTAAATTCTTGAATGAAATTTTTCGTTTTCAAATAATGATAAAAACTTAATGATGATAAAATAACAAGAATAAAAGAACTCAAACATAATATAACTAAATAAATGATAACAATATTATTGAGACTATAAATAAATTCATTTACACTCATCCCTCTATCTCCTATGCTAAGCTTTCAACAAAATATCCTTCTTCGGTGACAAGTCGTTGTAATTGGTCTTTTACATTTCCTTCTATTTTTATGCCATATAAATATTGTTCTAAACAATTTTCTTCGGACAAAATAGATAGCATAGCATCAGAAGCATATTTATCTGTTCCATTAATAATATCGAACAACTCTCTTTTCGATGTAGCTAAATAAAATAACGTTCTAGCAGCGTTTTGTCTAACATACCAATTTTCATCTTTCACAACTTCTTTAAGTGCATCACGAACTGCTTGTTCTTTATAATGATTTAATGCTGTAGCACTCAACGCTCTTATTTCCCAATTCTCATCTTGCAACAACTTAATTAATAGTTCTTTTGCTTTCCCATTTTTTATTTTTATAAAATATTTAATACATGCTAATTTTAACTCTTTTTCAAGAGATGTATCATTTAATAGTAAACATAGCTTTTCTTGTACACCTATATACGTAACATTAATAAAATGTTCTAAAATTACTTTATTTAGTTTCGTATCATCCCTCGTTAATTCTCTTTTTAATCTATCATTTAGTGCTTGTTTGTCCCCATTGAATTTGCTTATTTTATCACTAATTATTTTCATCTCTACAAGAGTATTAGTAGTGAGCATATTCTTTAAACCTAGCACAAAACTATTCACATCTCCCAAACTACTTAGTGAATGCAATGCAGTAATTTGAACATATATAGAACTATTTTTACAATTTTTTAATAAGTAGGCTTCATAATCTTTAAGTTTAAATTGCCCAATTAGCTTCACTTTATATGCTGTATCAAATTCTGACTTATCTTCTTTTTTAAATACGCTATTTAATACCTTTGTTTCTTTTATAAATGTAATAACTGTGGCTTCATCTTCTTTTACTTTTTTTAGAAAAAAGTTGCATATATATTCTTCATATATCTTTCTTTTCATTACTCTTTTTATTCTTCGAATACTTTCTTCATTTATCTTTTGCTCAAGCTTCCAATTAGCTAATGCAGTAGATAAAGATATCCCAATGGTTTGATCCATTTTCTTAAATTTTTCATTTTTACCCTTTATTTTCCATTGACTATATCCAATGTATATACATATACATCCAATATAGTATATACATATTAAAATAATAGAATATAATAGTTTAATCATCAGAAGGAATCTTCCCTTCTATTTTATATTTTTAAACGCCTCTTTCATGATGTAATAAGATGATTTTAATCTTTCATGGTAAGTGGGCATCTCCCATTTTTCCCATGTATAAGATTTCATCTTAGCTTGTTCTACTACTTCATTATTTTTCAACACATATGCACCTGCATGTATGTTCTCAATTTCTATATGCTCTATACCGTTATTCACATTAAAATCATCAATAATTAATCTTTGGGCTGGATTACTTACATTCAACATAAGCCACGGTATTCTTATTTCAATATTATCTTTATTCACATTAAAATCTACCAATGAATTGTAGCCTTTCCTTTTAGGATTTCCATTTCCTTCAATTAAGCGTCCTACTTCAACAGCTTTCTGTTCAATAACTTCTCCTGTATTTGGAATAACCGTTTTCCCAAGTATCGTTTGTCTACTGACTTCAAATTGGTTACTTCGCTTATTTGTACCTATTCTATGATCAAATAAAAATACATCTGTATGATAATAGTCTTGTACTAACATCGTTGCATCTAATTTATTGTTAATTCGAATCACAAAATCTGCATTTCTATTAAATGTAACGTTAGCTTCTTTTATTGTATTTGTACCACTCTTTGGGGTAATATCAACAGGAATTAAAAGATCTTCCTTATTTAAATCTAAATCTTTTTTATAGATTCTGAAATAAAGATCCGTCTCATCACTTTTCATAAATAATTTTATGTTCGTATCTTCACTAATAAGGTCCTTCTTTTTCCACTCTCTCGTATTGCCATCGACATAGACAATACTCTTTCTTTCTCCCGGATCAAAAGATAATAATCCAAAATACTCTTCATTTGTCATTCGATCTCCCCAATAAGCTCGCCCATGAGGGTCATCCATATCCATCGTATTCCACGTTCGTTTAAACCATTCGTCTTGCCACGAAAAAACAAGTGCTCCACAATAGCCTTCTTCATAAATATCTTCTAACATTGCTTTATTCATTTCACCTTGTTCTTGTTCAGTAATCATCCCTTGGTTAAAGCCTCGACTCAAGTCTTCATGGGTAATTCCTCTTGATGTTGGAACACCAAATTCAGAGACAATCACAGGTACTGAATGATAGGATTTTAAATCACGTAAATATGCCTTATATGAATTTTTTTCACCATTTTCATCAATAAAATTTGCATATTTCGATTCATAATTTAAAAAGTCCGGATAATATGGATAGATATGATAAGATGCAAACAATCCACTCATAAATCCATCTTTCTTTTTAATTTTTTCTGTATCAATATTTACAATTCGATTCTCTTCTTCTACTTCATTTTTATGATCAATAACATCTGTCGGTAACCAGTTTGTGAACGCAACAGGCTTTTGCATCCCATAGGTTGTTGTTTCATACTCAATTGTAAAATTACCTACATGTGCTAAAAAAATTTCAATTGGGTCTGCATTTTCCGTATATAACCATTTCCCATTGAAATCCGCCATTCCTTTGTTTTTCTCATTTGTTCCCTTTGCAAAATATGGGTCCCACTCAATTCCTAAAATATAGCCAATTACATAAGGAGATATATCTTTCTTATACTTTCCATACCCTCTTCCTACTACTTTTTCTATTTGAGCATTTCCATGAATTACATCGATTATTCTACTTGTTTCCGTTTTAAATGTATCAATTACTTTTGGGCTAAAGCCATTCAATTCTTCTAACATGGTTTCTTCATCTACCCATACCCCATGGATAACATACAAAGGATCTACTCGATGTTGATTAAATTCAAATACTGCTTCATAAAAGACAGGCATTTGTAACGTATATACCCTAATCACATTGGCATTCATCTTTTTTATTTGCTTAAACCATCGGATATAATCCTCTTTTGTAATACCAAATTCCCCAGGAAAATATCCCGGTTTTGCTGCCCCAATGTTTACCCCTTTTAAAAAAGTCTTTTCCCATTTTCCATTGCGATAAACTTCCATATGATCCCCTGCTGTACGAGCAACTTGCTTAATATTATTTTCTTTATATATATTTATATTATTTCTGATTAAATACCCAAATTGATAAATACCAATACCTAAAATAAGTATAAACGTACATATTTGTAAATATTTTTTCATCATCCTACCTCGTTTAGCTATTATATCTATCTCATCCTAACAGCAGCAAAACTCCTCCTTCAAAAAGTGCATACATCTAAGTAAGAGATTACTAATAATGAGATTGAGAAAGCCTTTGTTCCTAGAAGTTTGACTTCATAATTATTCTTAAAAAATCATTTATATCTTTTAATCTAAAAGAAATTTTCCATATATACTTTTAAACAACTATTTTTCCAAAATGACAACTCACATTTTATAACAAAAAATAAAATAATAACACAATCCTTTTTCCTATTTATTCTTAATTTAATAATTATTTAGAACGATTTATATGAATTTCTTTTATCTGCTATATGGTAGAAAAATAAAAAAGCCTCAAGAAACTGAGGCTTTAAACTAACAATTATAAAGTCAATATTATTCCATAACAACCTTTTCATCTTTTTTCCATAACATACTGCATATATACCCAAGGAAAAAGATAATCGCAGCTAACGTTACAACCCATCCAATATATGGGATTTTCGCTATAAGGAATAAAGCTAAAACACCGATTACTTCTTGGAGAAGTGGATGAATAGATGTATTTGCTTTTTCAAAAAGTTTATACCCTACTCCTATTCCAATAAAAATTTTACTTACATATCCTAGTGTAATAAGCGCAGTAACACTAAGAAACGATAACGGAATACCAATGACTGTAAACAATAAGATGATAGCTACAATTGGAGTAAAAATAAGGATTAATGCACCGATTCCAAGTTTTTTCCAAGGTTCATTAAATAATTCATTTCGTAAAGATGGTGTCGCTCTTCTAAATAAGAAGCGGAATACAATCCATAGTAATAATGCAGTCAAAGCAGAGAACATAAAATCTCTAAATGAAAATGTATCTTTTTCATAATCAGTTGTGTCTTTATGGAAAACAACATTTCCATTTACATAGCCTTTAACATTAGGATTTTCATTCGTTGAATAATATGTAAAATCACCTTTGACATCGGCATTATTATTGAAAACGACATTTCCTACACCATCTAAATTTACATCACCATTAATCGCTCCATCTAACGTAAATGTTTCCATTGCACCATATACATAATTTCCTACAATACCATTTATTCTTAAATCTTGAACAAAGGAAACAACATCTCCTTGTACCTTACCTTCTTTATTAATAGTAACTGTTTGAGCAGCACTTAATATATTTCGCTCTACTTCCCCATTTATTTCTATTATTGCCGCTGCTCCACGGACATTTCCTTTTACTTGTCCATTTATGATAATTATCCGTGCACCGCTAATTATATCACCATCAATTGTACCATTAACAGTAACAGAATCTCCCGCTGCGTATAAATCTCCTTTAATAACTCCGTCTACTACAACTTCATCCCCTGCCATAAACGTTGTCTTTGTTATTGTTTTATTTTTCGGAACATATGACAGATTACCATCCTCTGGTGCTGCCTTTACAAATCCGATTGGCAAAAGAATAAGCACAATTAAACATAGAAAAAGTAACTTCTTTTTCATATAAATCCCCCCTTACTTCTATATTACTACTCTTCTCACCTAATAAATATGTAAATATTATGTTTTTTTCCAATTTAAGGTGTGTTATTGTTATAGTAAAAGATGTTCGGAGGTTTTTTATAATGGCTGATAACAATAGCGGAGATGGAAATGCACGAGTAGGAGTAACTGTAAAAACAAATGTTTTATCACACAATCAAATTAATATAGGGACACCACAACGAAAACAAAAAGATAATGTCTTAAAAGAAGTAGTAGCTTCATCTGACAACGTTCAATTAGGTAAATTAATAGATTACTATAAACATGAGAAACAAATGGATACAATTCAAGTAGTGAGTAAATGTCTACTTGGTGCTGCTTCTATTATTGGAACTATTGTCGGTGCTGTACATATCGTAAAATCCACACGAAAAAAGGACTAATAAATCTGCCTCTTTAAAAAAATCCAAACCATTTAGATTTGGATTTTTTATTTACCATCTACTTATTAAACAATAGATTTAATACTTTTTCTCCAATGTTCCTTTCTATCCCCTTATATGGGTAACAATGAATATGAATAGCGGGATTAAAGTTTAATTCAATAATTGCATAAGAAGAATGGATATCTTGATAATCATTTATCATCATATCTACACCACAAATTTTCGCTCCAACTGCTCTAGCAGAAGCAATTGCGATTTCTTTAAATCGAAAAGGAATAACATCGGTATAGTCAATGCTATCTCCACCTGTACTAATGTTCGAATTTTCACGTAAATAAACGATTTCTTCTGCTTTTGGAATATAATCAAAATCTTTTCCTTGTTGCTTTAAGAAAAGAGCAGCATTTTCATCTAATTCAATTTTTTCTAACGGTGTTTTATACCCTTTTCCTCGTAGGGGATTTTTATTCTTTTCCTCTACAAGCTGACGGATACTAGCTTGCCCATTTCCACGTACATTTGCTGGAACACGATGTAAAATGCCAACGACCTCATCACCGATAACTAGAAAACGATATTCCTTCCCTGGAATAAACTCCTCAATTAAAACCATTTCATCATGTCGTGAAGCAAGTTCATACGCAGCTAATACATCCTCTAAAGAAGCTGGCGTTGTAAAAATACTAATTCCTAAACCAAAGTTCGTTGACTTCGGTTTTATTACAATTGGTTTTTGCTCATATTTCCACCAATTATCTTTTACTTGTTGAATAGAGGATACTTCCATTCCTGCTGGAACAATAATGCCATGACGATCTAAAATAACCTTCGTCACTGTTTTATTTTCCATCATCATCACTGTTACATAATTATCTTTCGATGTTTTCGTTGCTTGTTTTACATACTCTGTTACCTTGTCTTTTGATAAAGAAATAAAATTATCTTTTCGATCAAGGACATTCACTTTAATTCCTCGTTTAATACTTTCTTTCATAAGAATTTGCGTGGATAATTCTAAATCCTCATAACCAGTTAGTTTAAAACGGTGTGAATAGGCACTCTTTTTATATTGTTTCGCTATATTCATATGAGCATGAACGTATCCATATTGTTTAATTGCTTCTATCATTCGATAACTATATGTATACGTGACATCTTCTACTCTTTTAAGCATTTCATCAATAATAGCCGCTTGTTCTAATTGTAAGGTATTATTTATTTCTTTCATTTCATTTAATAATTGCTTTGCCCATGAGACCATTGGAACTTCTTTTCCATCATTTGTTAACATCAATCCACGATTCTGACCAAGTTTCGCTACTTTTTGCTGATTCTCTAACGCTTCTTGACACCATGTATGTAAGCTACCTTCCTCTGCAACCATTGTATACAAAAGAAATAAATAGACAAAATGCAAATCAGTTAAGGAAATACCACCTTTATCAAAAGGATTAATATCAATGTTTCGAATTTCTACATATTGAATGCCGTCACTTGTTAGTGATTGTAAATAATCTTTTTGATTCTTGGCTTTTAAGCGTATTTGAGAATACAGTTCTCGATGACTTTCAATCATTCCTTCATTGATAAATTCTTCGATACTCGCCACATAACTTTCTACACTTTCATAAGAAGGAAATAAATCCACTTCATTTTTATATCCACACTCACTATTTCGATAAGAAGTAGCTTCTTCATTAGAATAACTGGCATCTGAAATAGCATGTAAATTTTCTACACACTCTTGCTCATAACTTTCATGAATAGCAGATGTACTTCCTAATAAGTAAATAAGTAACCATCGATACCGTAAAAAATTGCGGGTTATTTTTAAATAAATCGCATCTTTAAATGCTTGATAAGATTGATTTGGTTTCACTTTTTTATATAATTGCTCCACTATTTCTTCTTGGAAAGAAAAATTAAAATGAATACCAGAAATCAATTGCTTCTTACCACCGTATTTTTCAAATAAATATTCTCTGTAATGACGGGCTCGATCTCCTGCATCACAATCACAAAATGTAGCAATTGGAATATTCCCATCTGTAGGAATATCACATGGCATTGATTGAGGCCATAAATATTCTTCCCCAATTTCTAACGCTACGATATCGTATAGTGCTTGAAGAAAGTTATATACTTCTTCAACCGTTTCAAAGGTAGGGGTAATTACTTCAATCTGACTTTCTGAAAAATCTGTTGTAATATACGGATTTTCTATTTTTTCTCCAAACACTTTTGGATGTAACGTCATTGCTAATTTTCCGTCTTCTGTAACACGAAGCATTTCTCGCTCCGCTCCAAATATTCCCTTTTTCAATTCCTGTCCACTAAACATTTTCAGATGATGTAACAAATCGATCCACCTGCCTTATTTTTATTTGATACATGATTAATGCTGCAATTCCTTTTACTATACTTGAAATGGCGATACTCCACCAAATTCCGTTAACTCCCATATATGTAATTAAAACAGCTGCCAATGGAATACGAATAATTGTAAATACAATACTAATTGTTGCAGATATTTTAGGGACACCAAGCCCTGTAAAGACACCATTTGAAATCATTTCAATTGATGCAAATATTAGGGATACTCCGATAATTTGCAAATAGTGGGCCGTAATAAGAATAGTTCCTTCTTCTCTTACAAACAAACCTGCTAAAAACGTTGGCGCAAATAAGAATAACAATGTTACAAGACCAGTATAAATGATTCCTAACATCATTGTCAGACGATAACCTTTATGAATTCTTTCAATCTTTTTCGCTCCATAATTTTGACCTACATAACTAGCAATTGCTCCATTTAGCCCACCAATAACCATATAAGTAATTGACTCTATTTGTAAACCGATACGTTGTGCTGCAATAGCGTCTGCCCCAAATGTCCCTACCATTCTTGCTAATATAATATTTACAGCAGTAAATAAAATTCGCTGCATCGACATTGGCAATCCTAGCGAGATAATTTCCTTTATTCGATTAAAAGATACCTTCTCTCGAATATTGAAATGAAAAACACCTCTTCCATAAAAATAAAATAATCCAAAAATAATGCCATTTGCAAGTAACGTTGCAATTGCAGCGCCTGATACACCTAACTTAAATCCATAAATAAAAATTGGGTCTAAAATAATATTTAAAGCTAATCCTATTGCATTTATTTTTAGTGCTGTTTTTGTATTTCCATAACTGCTAAAAATACGCGCATACAAAATATTAAAAAAAGCAAAAAATAACATGGGTGCACTAATGATTAAATAATAATAACTATTTTCCTCTACAAAAGCATCTTGGATGTTTAGAAATCCTATAAATGTTCTTCCAAATAAAATTAAAGTCATTCCATATATAAGACCAATAATAAAATTTAGCCAAAGCCCAGCCTTTATATAGCTTTGTGCTTCGCTTTCGTTCTTTCTTCCGATAGCATGGGATACCTTAATTCCAGTACCAACTACAACAAGAGCATGAATGGCATAGCCTAGACCGATAAAAAAAGTAGCTGAACCAACACTAGCAACTGCATCACTCCCAAGTGCTCCCACCCATAATGTATCTATAATGTTGTACGTAAATTGTAAAAGCGAACTACCCATTAATGGCAAAGCTAATGCTACTAATACGTGTAGTACATTTCCTTTTGTTAAATCTATTTTTTTCATTTATGATTCCTTCTTTTTTTCTTATGTATTAATCAGTGTGCCTTTCATTATCATACCCATTTATGAAAGTTTTGTATTAAGAATACTCCCCCAGAGAATAACCTAATGCTTATATAACTACTTAGTTATATTAATACTTCTTTTAACAAATTACAACCTTTCTCTTCTAAAAAACTATTATTTTCACTTGACCATTTCTTACATTTAAAAAAGCTATCCTAAAACCTTTAGGATAGCTTTTCTTTCATCTATACAGTTATGTTTCATCCATTTTTTCAATTTCATCTTTAATCATAAGCATACGTGTATCTAATTTTGCCATTGTGTTTGCAATATCTCTTAACTCTCTTGTTAAATCTTCTCCTTTTTTTGTATCACTATATTTATAATAAATTTTATGTTCTAAACTAGCCCAAAAATCCATCGCACTTGTACGTATTTGGATTTCTACTGGCATATATACAGTTGTGTTTGATAGAAAAACAGGAATTTCAATTAGTATATGTAAACTGCGATAGCCATTCGGCTTTGGATGCTTAATATAATCTTTTACTTTAATAATATTAATATCATCTTGTTGTTGAATCATTTTAGCTATTACATAAATATCATCGGTAAATGAACAAATGATGCGTACTCCAGCAATGTCTCTTAAATATTTTTGTGCATTTTCAATCGTTACATCCTGCCCTTTGCGTGTTAGCTTAGCAGCAATGCTTTCAAATGATTTTATACGTGATTTCATATGCTCAATAGGTGATCTGTTTTGAATTGTTCGAAACTCTGCACTTAATATATTTAGTTTCGTATTTATCTCTTCCAAAGCAAATTCATATAACATCAGTGCATTGCGCCATTCTTTCAAAGTTGAACCATATAATTCTACCAGTTCGTTCGCCATAGTCTCTTACGTCTCCTTATACATCTTTCTCTTTTTATATTCATTTAAATTTGTCGTTTTGTTAATTAATTATATTTACCTTTCTATTATACACAATCTCTGTGAAATCCATGTGAACAAATTAGCAGAAAAATAGTTTACTCACCTCTACTAATGAAAAAAAGACCGATCAGCATTTGATCAGTCCCCTTTTCATTTATTTTACAATATTTTTATACCCTACATAAGTAGCTATAAAATAACCACCATATACAAGGATAATAATAATTGCTGTTATAAAGGATGGTAATAAAACACTCGCTTCACCAACCATTATTAATGCTT
Source organism: Bacillaceae bacterium (assembly GCA_051873875.1). GTDB lineage: Bacteria > Bacillota > Bacilli > Bacillales > Bacillaceae_G > JBJEFI01. Next base: position 19,534 of record JBJEFI010000109.1, read on the forward strand.
CATTTACTACTTGAATCCCAAAAATAGAATGCACAATTGCCAATGATAATGGCATCATAAAGTAAATAAAAATTTGTCCGAAAATAGAGTTATTAATTCCTTTTCTCGTTACACCAATTTTCCTAATCATTTGATAGCGTTCAATATTGTCACTTGCTTCCGATAATTGTTGTAACGCTAAGATTGCTGCACTTGAAATTAAGAAAACAATCCCTAAATAAATACCAAGATAGACAATTGTTGTACTTGTCCCTACCGTCATATCATAATACGCCGTTTTCGTTCCCCCATTTAAGAAGAAATCATATTTATTAATTCCTTGCCCATTTCTAAAGTAGTCCAACGTGTCATAAATTTCATTATCTATTTTTTCTTTATTACCAGTATACTGAATGTTTGCGATTGACTCAGATACGTCCATTCCTTTTACTGCATCATCTGGTAAAACGACTGTCAACCTATCAAATAAACCAGGAGAAGAATATAAAGATGCAACCTCATACCCTTTATCTGCAATCGGATAGTTATTGCCTTGGATTGTAATTTGGTTATTATCTTTTACAAATTGCTTTAATATCTCTTCAAAATCAGACATATTTGTAATTAATAGTGCCTCATTTTTTTCTAACTTAACAGCTTGTTTCTGTTGTAACGACATTAGTTGTTCATAATCAGATTGTTTAATTATTGGAATCGATTGATTATATTCGTTGCTAAAGTATTTTTTTATTACATTTTTATTTCCAGAAGAAGCAAGTAATTTTTTCATACTTTCTTGTGAATCATACATATTATATTCCCAATGCTTTCCATACTCATCTAAATTCATCTTTATCTTTTTCATAGCTTCGTTAATTGATAAATCAGATGTAGTTAAGGTTGCATCGTATGGCATTGCTTTATCTAAGTCTTTTTCCATTGCCCCTTTAAAGCTAAACCCTGTTGATAATGCACCAATTGTAAAAAATAACATTAAGCAAATCATTGTCATCGAAACAAAAGTTGTATTTACTTTACTGTTAATTTGGCGGAAGATAAACATATTCATATTTTTGAAATACACATTTTTATTACGCTGTAATACATTTAATAAAAATCCTGATAAAGAGAAAAAGAATAGAAATGTCCCAAGTGAGCCTAATGCTACACATGTCCACATAAGTGCGATACTTTCTAATAAACCGTATTTCATCATAGCCCCGTATGATACAGCTAATAAGACTACTGATACAATAAATAAAATGACCGATGTAGATGTTTTTCTAATTTTTAAGCTTTCATTTTTCTTGCTTGCCACTAATAAATCAATTAATTTATATTTCGAAATAACAATTGTATTAAATATCATAACGACTAAGAATATAATCCCAAAATAAAGGATTGTCTTACTCATTGCATCCATTGAAAAAACAAATTCGTATTTTTTTACATCTACTTTAAAAAGTGCTGCTGTTAAAACGGATAATCCTTGCGATAAAATTGTTCCTATCAATAGACCAGATGCTAATGATAGCAATCCAATAAAGAATGTTTCTACAACTAATAATTGAGAAATTCTGTACTTACTCATTCCTAACGTCATATACATTCCTAATTCTTTTTTGCGACGCCTAATTAAAAAATTATTGGCAAATAAAATCAGAAACCCTAATACGAAACTAATAAAAATAGATACTGCCGAAATAAGTTGCATTAGCATCTCAATCATTTCTGATTGACTTTTTGATATATCTAACATTGCTTGTTGAGCTGAAATGGAGTTAAAACTATAAAAAATACAAACTGCAAATGTTAAAGTTAAAAAATAAATAGCGTAATCTTTAAAACTACGCTTAGCATTTCGAAGTGATAATTTAAAATACATTGTTTGTGTCCCCTCCTAATAAGGTTACAACCTCAATAATTCGATTGAAAAATTCTTTTCTACTTTCATTACCACGAATCAATTCATTAAACACTTGTCCATCTTTAATAAATAAGATGCGTTTTGCATAGCTTGCTGTAAAAGCATCATGAGTTACCATTAAAATAGTTGTTTTTAATTCCTCGTTTAACTTTTCAAAAGAATCCAGTAATAATCGTGCTGATTTAGAATCTAGCGCACCTGTTGGTTCATCTGCTAATACAAGTGATGGATTTGTAACAATTGCACGCGCAGATGCAACACGTTGTTTTTGTCCTCCTGACATTTCATAAGGAAACTTTTGTAGTACAGATGTAATCTCTAACTTCGCTGCTACTTCTTCAACTAAAGGGGTAATTTCCTTTGGTTTACGCCCTTGAATTGTTAATGCTAATGCGATGTTTTCGAATGCTGTTAACGTATCTAATAAGTTAAAATCTTGAAAGATAAAACCTAACTCATCTCGTCTAAATTTTTCTAACTGTCCAGCCTTTAATTTCGTTATATCTTTCCCATTGATTAAAATATTCCCTGTCGTAACAGCATCAATTGTTGAAATGCAGTTTAATAATGTTGTTTTTCCGCTTCCTGAAGGCCCCATTATTCCAACAAATTCGCCTTTTTCTACTTCAAAACTAATATGATTAATTGCTTTTGAGACATTGCCTTTATTTCCATAATATTTTTCAATGTTATTTACTTTTAAAACAGTAGCCATATTTTTCATACTCCTTCGCCTTTATGATATCCTTATTGTATCGAATGAATTTACTTACACATATTGATTTAGATTTCATTTATCTTACGATTTTGTAAGAAAAAAGAGCCGTGTATTTACGACTCTAATAATAGCACTTTGCTTATTGGAAAAATAAGATGCACCTTTGTACCAATATCCTTTTGAGATTCAATATTAATTCCTAAGTGGAGTTTTTCACATAATTTCTTACAAAGATACAATCCCATTCCTGTTGATTTTCGATATTCACGTCCATTTTCACCAGTAAATCCCTTTTCAAATACGCGTGCAATATCTTTTTCTGCGATCCCAATTCCATTATCTTCAATTGTTAATATAAGGCTATACGCTTCTTTTGTCGTATAAATCTTAATTTCACTATTTGGTTTTACACAATAATTAATGGCATTTACAACAATTTGATTTAAAATAAATTCTGCCCACTTCACATCACTATACACAACACCTTCTATCTCAGCTAAATTCAATTTTATCTTCTTATAAATAAAGGATTTTGCATTTTTTTGAACTACCTTCGTCACAATTGTACGCAATGGAAACTCTCTTACAATGTAGTCCTTACTAACTTGACTACTTCTAGCATAATATAACACTTGCTCTACTAATGCCTCTACCTTTTGAAGTTCATCATAAATACTTGATATGTCTTTGCCATTTTCTAAAATAAGCTTCGTTGATGCAATAGGCGTCTTGATTTCATGTACCCATGTTTCTATATATTCCCGATATTCTAGCTGATCATCTTTATACATGTTTACATGCTCATGCATTTGCTTGCTTGTTTCCGTTAATATGTCATATACAATTTTACCTTCTAAAAAAGAAGGCTCCTCTATTATCTCAGGAAGAATATATTTCTTATCCAAAGACTGAAAGCCATCTGAAAGATCCCAATAAAATCTTCTGCGCTTCATATACTCCATTCCATAAGAAAGGAGCAATGGCACAAACCAAACAATGCCAATGATGATAATAAAGCTAATGGATACATGTATTTTATATAGGAAGATACTAAATAAAATATAGAGAAGCATATTTATTAATAAAAAAAAGCGCTTTTCTTTCATATATGCACTTAATTTCATGGCAACATATACCCCAATCCACGTCTTGTTTCAATTGGATTATCCATTCCCATTTTCTCCATTTTTTTACGAAGACGTGTCATATTGACGGATAATGTATTATCATCTACAAATAGTTCTGAAGACCATAAATATTCCATCATTTGTTCTCTCGAAACGATTGAGCCCTTATTTTGAATAAGGAAATGTAAAATTTTCAATTCATTTTTTGTTAATACTTGTTCTTCTTCTTTGTAATACATACTTCCTTTTGATATATCCAATTTTAAATCGTTATACACCAACAGATGTGACGCTTGATTTGCATATGTTCGCTTCAAGATTGATTCCATTCGGGCCATTAATATTTGCAAATTATAGGGCTTTGTTACAAAATCATCAGCCCCTAAATTCATACTCATCAATTCATCCATTTCATTATCTCGGCTCGTCACGATAATGATTGGAACATCTGATTGTTTTCGAATTTCACGACAAAGATAATACCCATCATAAACCGGTAAATTAATATCTAACAAAATTAGCTGTGGATTTGCCTTTTGAATATGTGTAAGCACATGCTTAAAATCTGTTACTGCCTCTACGTCATATCCATAGTTAGATAAATAAAAACTAAGCTCCTTACGAATTGTTTCTTCGTCTTCAATAATCATGATTTTCATTTTACTCAAATTAATCACTCTCTACTATGTATTTTCTACTCATTATTATACGGAGGAAAAAAGGGAAAATATAGTTTATTTCAATATTAGTATATAATCTGCACCATTTTTCATTCAAGCAATATATTATAGTAATTACAAAAATGTTGCGTTCACACAACTATTAAACAGGAGGAAATCACATGTTTAAGAAGGGAAAAATATATTTTTTTAGTACCATTATGTATAAATTAAACATGATAAATAAAGATTGTTATAGC
>JBJEFI010000109.1:24303-35566 GCA_051873875.1 Bacillaceae bacterium
TGCTCAGACATCATTTCCATCCCCTTTGATCATTAATATTCGTCCTCTTTATTAAAATAACATATTAAACTAAATTAAATACAGAAAATTCGAATTATAGTTTTCGTACAAACCTAACACTTTGTTTCATTCATTACCAAGAAGTTCATAAAATTTAACAAAGATGCTTCCTATCCCAAATTTGGAAAAGAACCCATCCACTAGACGGATTTGTACTAGAAATAGAAGACAGTCTACCAGAAGGTAGTGAAATTCCAGTTTTAGAAGATATTCCTGCAGAATTTGCCCCTGGTATTTCCTATGAAGACTTTTTAGAAATTACTAAACGATTACATCATTCAGCAGGAATTTAAAAAATAACCATCGATGGAAGTTAAAAACACACCATTGATGGTTATTTTTCTAAATTATCTTTTGTATAAAAATACCAAAACCTATTAAAACGGTAGCAATCCTTAACCAGATTGCTCCATTTGTTTTTGTTTTAGTCGTTGCTCTAAAACATTTATCATAAAGAGAAAATGTTCTGCCTCTCTTACAACATGATCAGCTAATAATGGATTGATTACATTTCGAATTTGACATGTTTGAATAAGCTCCAATCCAGCTTTTTTAAAGTTTCTTAATTCAACTGTGGCATTTTCGCTGTCTTTATTCATTTTTCCGATGATTGGATATGTTGGTTCCTTCTGATATAACATAGATTCAACATCTCTAGCTTGATTAAGGAGTACCTCAAAATCATCTCCAAATTTTAATGCTGTATGCACTAAATTTCGCTCGGATTGATCAAGAAGAGAAGCAATAAAACGAGAGTGTTCCATCATAATTCGTAACCAAAATACATTTTCACTAATAATGGCATCTTGAATTGGATCCATTTTTCCTTCATTAAATTTTTGAAGTGTCCTTACAAAATACTCTGCTTCACGAGCAATATGATCTACTAATAACGGAAAATTAAATCCTGATACTTTACAATTAACAATCAAAATCAAAAGGTTTCTCTTATAATTACGAAAGGCATAAACCAATTCAATACTTTCCTCATTTAATTGTCTAACTGCTTGAACTGTTTGAGGAACAGAAAATGCTTTTTGCAATTGATGATCAAACAAATTATAGAAATGTTCCACCTGTTGAATTAAATTTGTATCCTTTCGATTAAATCCCTCGCTTAGAAAAAGAGCATGCTCCTTCATAATGCGTAACCAAAAACGATTTTCCGTTAAAGATCTTTCAATAAATAATTGCTCTGTTAATGACTCAGGTGGCGCCGCCTTTAATTCTGGCGGTAAAAGCATGGCACGTTGCGGATCCATCACAAAATGCCCTGGAATAGATTGGTCCATAGACATGAAGATTCCCCCTATTCATTCCATCTTGAGAAAATACTATTGATCAGGAGTACATGAAATCTAAATATTTTCGTCTATTTTTTTATTGTCTAAAAAATATATTTCTTCTTTATTTATCACCAGGTGCAGGTATATCCACCCCTTGTACATGGTGTTTATGCCCATTATCTTCCGTTGTATAAAAATCATAATAATGAACATGCATTCCGTTTCCTACTGGAATGGCTGGTCCTGAATATGCTTTATAATAATGCGTGTGCCCATCCTCAAAAAGAACATATCCCTCTGTATAATGAATATGACTTCCATCTTGTGTTGAAATTGGCAAAGATGTTACGTCTAGACATTGATGTACATGTCCTCCTTCAACAGATGTATAATCCACTGACCCATGATTATGATTTGGTACAAATCCTGAAACAAAATCATCTTTTCCTACCCTATTCATTCTAATCACGTCCCTTATCCATAAAGATAGCCTCTATAGACTAATATGCCCTTACCATCTTAATGATTCCTATTACCAAATACATTCCTACTAATATCAGTAGTACATGAAGTATTCATTTATTCTTCATAATATGCTACAATAAAACAAGAACATATGTACGTAGAAGGTGATGAAAATGAGTCAACGTTATTACCCAAAAAACGGGCGAGTCATTTTACATATTGATATGAATTGTTTCTATGCTTCTGTAGAAGTGGCTGAGGATGAAACATTACGAGGAAAACCTGTTGTCGTAGCAGGAGATGAAAAAGAGAGAAGAGGAATTATCGTTACATGTAGCTATGAAGCGAGGGCAACAGGCATTAAAGCAACGATGCCTTTATGGCAAGCACGAAAACTTTGTCCAAATTTAATTGTTCTAAAACCTAATTTCAACTTATACCGTGCTTACTCTTATGAAATTTTTCGATTATTAGCAACGATTACTTCTTGTATTCAACCCGTATCTATTGATGAAGGCTACATGGATATAACCGATTGTGCCCATTTAGGCACACCCCTTCAAATTGCCAGACAAATTCAAGACATGCTGCTAAATGAACTACACATCCCTTGTAGTATTGGGATCGGTCCAAATAAATTTTTAGCCAAAACTGCTTCTGATATGAAAAAACCGCTTGGCATTACAGTTTTACGAAAACGAGATATCGAACAACTTATTTGGCCAAGAAAAACAATTGAAATGCATGGAATCGGAAAAGCATCTGCAAAAAAATTACAAGAACATGGAATCGAAACGATACATGATTTAGCTCATTGTGAGGATAGTGTCATTAAATCATTACTCGGTAAAAACGGGCTTGCCTTAAAGGCATATGCCAATGGAATTGATAATCGAATTGTTGATCCTGCTAAAATGAATGAATTAAAATCAATAGGCAATTCCTATACATTGCCTCATGATACGACAAATGATATTGAAATTATTTCTATCTTAGAGCGAATATGCCAAAAAGTAAGTGACCGTTTAAAGAAGAAACAAGTACATGCTTACCATATTCAACTTACCCTTCGTTACTATAACCGAAAAACAGTCAATCGTTCACAAATGATTCAACATGCCATTCAATCATCACGAGATTTATTACAAGAAGCTACGCAGCTTTGGCGCGAACATTGGGATGGAGAACCAATCAGGCTTATTGGCGTTACAACTTCTCATTTTGAAGAAAATAACGACGTAACAAAACAATTGGATCTTTTTTCATATGAAGAAGATGCCAAAAGTGAGCCATTAATCAATGTGCTTCATACGATTCAACATAAGTATGGAAAAAATAGTATTCAAAAAGGAATAAAAAGATACGAACAAACAGATGACTTTGAAATATCGCTCAAGAAAAAAATGAATATATAAAAAAGAAGAGGCATTAAAGATGTCCTCTTCTTTTTTACGAAATAAATAAAATTTCGTACCATATTTTAATAACTGTTGCAGCAATTAAAACAAGCAGGATCCATTCCAATACTTTCGTCTTCATTCGTTTACTTAAATATGCTCCAAGTGGTGCGGCAATTAAGCTTGAGATAACCATCACAATCGACGGAACAACTAACATATGGCCGCCCATTAGTTTTCCTATTGTAGCACCAATCGACGAAATAAAAGTGATAGCTAATGAGGAACCGATTGCAATCCGTGTTGGGATTTTTAAGATAACAAGCATAATTGGAACTAAAATAAACGCTCCTGCTGCTCCTACTATACCAGATAAGGCACCTACAAGTGCAGCAAAAAAGACAGCATAAAATTTATTAAACTGTAAATCTTTCGTTTCAATACCTTCATCATTTGCCTTTGGAAAAAGCATTAAAATTGCCGCAATTAAAGCAAGAATCGCATAAACAATATTAATAACATCATTGCTCAAAAACTTCGAGCCATAACCACCACCGAAGCTACCAATTACAATGGCAATCCCCATATATGTAACAAGAGATGTAGAGATATACCCACCTTTTTTGAAAACAAACATGGAGGCAAACGTAGCAAAGAAGACTTGAATGGCACTAATTGCCGATACTTCTTGAGCCGTAAATGCAGCGAATCCTAATAATGGTGGAATATACAGTAGCATTGGATATTTAATAATCGAACCACCAATCCCTACCATCCCAGAAATCATTGAGCCAATAAACCCGATAAGAAAAAGGACAACGAGAAATCCAATCGAATAGTCCAATTTTCCCACTACCCTTCCTATTGAATTAAATCGATAAATTGATTTTTAATTGCATACTTCACAAAGTCATGTTTATCTTTTAGCTGTAATTTTTTCATAATATTCGCCTTATGATTTTCAACTGTTTTTGGGCTAATAAATAACTTTTTACCTATTTGAATGTTTGTATAGCCTAATACAACAAGACGTACGATCGCTCTTTCTCTTTCTGAAAGGACTGATTCCTTCATAGCATCTCGAATCAATTGATTTTGTTCTAATAACGTATTTGTCCGATAATACATGTGTCCCTTCATAACTGTTTGAATACAAGTAAGCAATTCATCTTCATGTACATTTTTTAACAAATAACCTTGAATACCGATACTTAATGCCTTTTGAACATATATTTCTTGATCGTGCATCGTAAGGACAATAATATGTACATGCTTTACTTGTTCCAAAATAGCTGTCGCTGCCGAAAATCCATCTAAACCATCAGGCATGGATAAATCTAGTAAAACAACATCAGGTTGGTATTTAATCGCTAACGTAATTGCTTCACTACCATCACTAGCTTCCCCAATTACTTCTACCTCATCTTCATATTCCCCAAGTAATAACTTTAATCCTTTTCGAACAAGAACATGATCTTCTACGATTAAAATACGTATTTTCATTATGCATCCACCCTATCTATTGGAATAAATCCTTGAATGGTTGTCCCTTGTCCTTCTGTTGTATGAATAGAAAATGTTCCTTCAAGCATGGAGAGCCTTTCTTCCATATGCTTTAATCCTAATCCCAGTTTTCTATTTTCTTCTTTAATACCAATACCATCATCGATAATTTGCAATGTAATTCCTGCTATTGTACAAGAAAGAGAAACATCAATATGGGATGCTTTCGCATATTTAATAGCATTTAAAACTGCTTCTTGAACGACACGATATAAATTTATTTCTATTTCAGGAAGCCATCTTTGTTCTTCTCCACATTGAAAGGAAAATGTAATTTTAGGGACGTTATGCTGAATATTATGAAGAAAGTTACGAATTGTCGGTGCTAATCCTAACTCATCTAAGCTTTTTGGACGAAGATAATAAGAATAATTTTTCACATCAAAAAGCAATCGACTTACATCATCTCGTAATTCTCTTGTATATTGTATTAATTCTTCATTTTCTATTTTTTTCTCAATATGCTTTAAGGCAATCGAAATGGAATAGAGAGATTGCCCTACTCCGTCATGTAATTCTTGCGCTAAGCGTTGATGTTCTTCTTCTTTAGCTTCAATTAATTGTTTAATCATTAGCTTGGCAATCCTTGCTTCCTCTTCTTTTTGCTTAAGTGATTGATCACGTAAGACGAGTAAATATAACTGTTCATTCCCTTCACTATTTGAAAAAAGAAGGGCTGTACTCATTTCCACCTCGATATTTTCCCCTTTATACGTGGGCATTTCAGATAAAAAATAGGGAACTTCTTTTTTGCCTACTAAATAACAGCGTTCTTCATGTTCTTTTACAATTCTACTTCGACAATATGTACAATAAGGAACTTTTTCACCCTTTTTCCAGCCTGTTAATTGTTTGGCTGCTGGATTCATTTCCATAATGTCTCTTGATTCGTTCATAACGATAATGCCATCTTGAATATATTGAAAAATTCGATCAAACAAAAAGTATCGTTCTGTTTCTGATGTATACATATCATTATCCCCACTCTCTACAAGTTCGTGATGTTTATATATTTATTGTAAAGGTGGGGATAATCATCATTCAACTGTTACGCATTTACAGTCTCAAGCCTGTCACGCTTCCAAGCTAAATAGCCACCTTTTACATTTTTAATATTTTTATAGCCTTTAGCTTGTAAAATACTAAGAGCCATGGCTGAACGAGCACCTGATTGACATTGCATTAACAATGTTTTATCTGTCGGAATTTCATTTAAACGATTTGGAATGGTACCGAGCATAATATGGTGTGCCCCTTCGATATTACCAGCTTCATATTCTGTTAAATTACGAACATCAATTAAATAGTAATCTTCATTGTTTAATAGTTCTTTTAATTGGTGTACTGTTATTTCATCAGCTGTTTCTAAGTTATCACTAGAAAGAATGACCGTTGGTGGAACAATTGCTTTTACATTATCTAAGCCGATAGCAGCCAACGCTTTACGAATTTGTTCGCCTTGTTCCTCTTCAATGATTAAAATCATCTCTTGATCATAGGATACAAACCAACCTGCCCAATTTGTAAATGATTTATTAAATGGAATATTAATATTTCCTTCTAAATGACCTTTTGCAAATTCTACCGCTAAGCGTGTATCAATAATAATCGTACGTTCATTTGTCATTTCTTTCAGTTGTTCTAATGTTTGAATAACTGGTAAGTCATCTTTCTTTACGTAGTCTGGTCCTACTTTATTTAATTTTTTCATCATTGCGAAGTATTTTGGTGGCTCTGGTTGTCCATCTAACAACGCTCTTACAAATGTTGCTTCATCTTCAATTCGCATTGCCCAATTAAATCGTTTTTCATAGCCAACTGTTGTCATTGGAACCGCACCTAATGCTTTCCCACAAGCACTTCCTGCCCCATGTGCTGGCCATACTTGCAAATAATCTGGTAATGCTTTAAATTTTTTCAACGATTGGAACATTGCTTTCGCACCACTATCGGCTGTTCCAATTACTCCAGCTGCTTTCTCTAATAAATCCGGGCGGCCAATATCACCAACGAATACGAAATCCCCTGTAAAAATGCCCATTGGTTCCGATGCGCCACCACCAAAGTCTGTTAAAATAAAGGAAATGCTTTCAGGTGTATGACCTGGTGTATGCAATACTTCAAATTGAATGTTTCCGATTTTAAAAGTAGACCCCTCTTTTACTAACACATGTTTAAGATCATCTACATATTGATATTTCCAATCTGCATCGCCTTCATCTGATAAGTAAAGGGTAGCATCAAAATATTTTGCCATTTCCCTTGCACCAGATAAGAAGTCAGCATGAATATGTGTTTCTGTAGCTGCTGTAATGCGTAGTCCTTCTTTTTTCGCTGCTTCTTCATACTGTAAAATATTACGAGCTGGGTCGATAACAATGGCTTCTCCTGTACGTTGACATCCTACTAAATACGACATATGTGCTAAATTCTCATCAAAAAATGAACGAAATAACATGTTAATTCCCCCTATTTTTTTCATTAACTACTTGTAATAATACTTCTAAATAATGAAAGCCTTTTTTGACAGTTGGATCTTTTAATAACTTTAATAAACGAAACACAGATACATTTGCAAACTCTTGTTGCGTAGAAAAACGTTTATTTGTTTCCTTTACTACATCTATTCCTACTGAAACAGGTGGTAGTTCTTCTACCCCTTTCATTAAATAACCAATCGATTGTTTGTCTTGTAATACTTCTTGTACAAATAGTGCCGTTTCTTCTATTTTTTGAAGCATTGGCATGATACGTGGTAACATGTGCAACATACTCACTAATGCTTCCATATGTTCAGGACCGATATGAAGTTGCTCCCACTTTTCTTCTACATTCCGAACCGCATTGCTCATTGTCGTTTTGTCTTGTAATATACTTGTCGCAAAAAGAAGTGGTTCTTCTAAAGATTGAAGTGCTTTTGTAAATTCAGGTAGTTTATTGACTAAATAGTTCAGTGATTCCACCTGTTCTTCTTGTTCTAAGTTATCTAAAAGCTTACGTAACGGCGCTGTTTCTGTTTCTACACTCATCCTAGCGCCCCCCTTTACATTAGACCTTTTAACATGCCGTTCCAATACATAACTGGTAACAGATGTTTTTTCATTGCATACATACTTGCACGTTCTTTCGATTGATCTAATGGGAAGCTTTCTTGTGGATTTTTATCATAATCAAATTCTGCTAATACGAGTTTGTTATACCCTGTCACAAGCGGACAAGACGTATATCCATCATATTTAGCCGTCATTGGTTTGTTATTCATTAAGGCAACAATGTTCGTAGCAACAACAGGTGCTTGTTTTCGAATTGCTGCTCCTGTTTTTGATGTTGGTAAATTCGTATTATCACCAGCACCAAAGACATTTGGATACACAACGTGCTGTAACGTATATTTATCTACATTAATCCAGCCTGCTTCGTCGGCTAATGGACTTTCCTTAATCACTTTTGAAGGTCCCATTTGCGGTGTTACATGTATCATATCGTAATGAATACTTTTTACTTCATTCGTTTGTAGGTTTTTGAAAATGGCTTGTTGACGATCTCCTTTGATCTCAATCAATTCCATTTCAAAAGCTGTATTTATTCCTTTGCGAATGACTACTTCTTCTAATGTTTCTTCATAACGTCTTACAGCAAAAAGATTTGTCAAACCATTCATAAACATGACATTTGTCTTTTCTTTAACCCCTGCTTTTTCAAAATAGTCATCTGCTAAATACATAATTTTTTGTGGTGCGCCGCCACATTTAATTGGTGTACTCGGTTGCGTAAAGATTGCTGTCCCACCTTTAAATTGCTTAATGCTATCCCACGTACTCTCCACATAATCAAATGAATAGTTGCTGCATACTCCTTTTTTACCAATCGCTTCTTTTAAGCCTTTAATCTTTTCCCAATAAATCTCAAGACCTGTTGCAACAACTAAAAAATCGTATTGATAGGAACTGTTGTCATCAGTTGTAATTTCATTTTTCTCTGGGGAAAACGTAATGACATTTTGTTTAATCCAATCCACTCCATTTGGAATAAGCGTTCGTTCATCACGAACAGAATCTTCCTTCTTTGCCGCACCACCACCAACTAATGTCCATAATGGTTGATAATAATGTTTCTCGGTCTTATCAAAAATAGCAACCTTTCCTTTTAAATGTGGTGCTAGCCTTACTAATCTGGCACCCACTGAAATTCCTGCTGAACCGCCACCAATAATGACAACATCATATTTCATTTAGCAAAAGCCTCCTCGACTTAGAGTTAAAGTAGTATTCCCTACAACCATAGTGTAAACTACCATGTAACCGCTTTTATATAGGGGAAATCCCTCATTTAAAACAGCAAAAAAACTAGCCCCTATATAGGACTAGCTTCTTAATGCTCATGTTTATCGTATGTAATGCCATCTTGCTCAATTTGAATAGTACAATGAGTGATATTAAATTTTTCTTTTAAAATAGTGTATACATGTTGTAAAACAAGTTGGGCTTGCTTTTCGTCCATTACGACAATGTGACATGTTAACAAGGGTGTATCATTAGTAAGGGACCAAATATGTAAATCATGGACTTCTTTTACATATTCCACGCTTTCAAGACTTGTCTTTACATCATCAAAAGAAAGATGATATGGTGTACCTTCCAGTAAAATATGAACCGTTTCTTTGAAGACACGCCAACCACTTATTAATACTAAAATTGCGACAAGAATACTCGCAATCGGATCGGCGATAGCCAAATCAAAATAAATCATCAATAACGCCGCAACGATGGCGCCAACTGAACCAAGTAAATCTCCAATGACATGTAAATAGGCACTGCGTAAATTTAAATTTTGCTCCCTATCGCCTCGCATTAAAATAAAGGCTGAAGTCATATTTACTATTAATCCGATAATGGAAATAGTAAGCATTGTTTCACTTGCTACTGTAGGCGGATTTGAAAACCGCTTAAATGCTTCTAATAAAATATAACAAGAGATTCCAATTAACGTAGCTCCATTAATAAAGGCAGCTAAAATCTCTAGTCGTTTATAACCATAGGTTTTCTCATGATTTGCTTTTCGTTGTCCAACAATAATTGCTACTAAACTGATTCCTAATGACACAGAATCACTTAACATATGTCCTGCATCAGAAATTAAAGCTAAACTATTTGTGAAAAAACCTCCACCAAATTCAATAATCATGTAACCTGTTGTTAAGAAAAAGGCTATTCCTAATATTTTTATATTACTATGATGCTGATGGCTCAAAAGCACACACCTTCTCACTATCTATATTGCTATACATAGGTTTCCTTTTTCTTTTGAAAATATACCTTTACTTCTTATTGACCATTTTGATGAATATATGCTTTTACCTTGTCAACTTGAGAACTTTTCCCTTTGTATTCATATGTCACTCCCCAAGGTGATTCCGATAGAAAATTATTATTTATATATCGATCTAAATCATGGAAAATACGATGAATATAACGCAATGATTGGGAATCTGTTTTAACCAATGAAATGTTTATTAACTTCTCTATATTCGTTAAATCGTTATGTAACTCTTTATCTACTTTTACTTCGTCTATTTTCTTCTTTACTTCTGGTAATAGTGGTTTTAAATACGTACTACGATAATTATTCCATTGATCTGTAAATGCTATCTCGTTTCCATGATTATAATACTTTTCTTCTAATCCTCCCCAACATAATTCTGTTTCTAGTAATTTATGATTATACTCAATAAATTGCTTTAACTCCTTGGAATAAGAATATTTTCCCTCTTCCTTCCCTGTAGTTGCCGTCACCTCCGTAGGTACCTTTTGACTCCCTTCTATTTTTACTTTTGTTTCTTTTGATTGAGTAGGTTCTTTTGAATTTATTTGCACTAAATAAAAAAATATTGCACATACAACAATAACTACACTTCCTATCACAAACAAAATTGGCTTTAATGCTTTCAAAAATACCTTCCCCCTTTAACGCTACACTCTCTATTGTCTAAAATAATAATAAAAATACTTATTCTTTTTCATAATTTGCTATTAGCGGTTGTACAAAGAAGACGGCAAATAAAATTAATATAAGAGCAAAAATTACATTTGTTCCGTTCATATTTCTTAATAAATTAGCGTTTACTATTATGACGACTAACAAAAGAAGTGCATACATAAATCGAGATAAAGGTGTCATTTTAAGTTTTATTCCACAATTTGGACATGTTATTTTATACATATTTTTCATTGATAACTTTGTCTTTTCTTTAAAACTTATTTCATATTGGCAGTTATTGCATTTCATATTACCTCTCCTTTACTAACGACTAAAACATAAGTACAGTTAACATTGTATTTAGTCTTTTAGTATTATTTTTGGTCCCTACATACAATAAAAGAATGGAAAGATATACACTACCATTAACATATTCTCCATTTTTCATATAACTCTTTTGTTATATAACCAACTATTACTCAATTAAAACTATTCTTTTTTATAATTTGTATGAAT
>JBJEFI010000110.1:0-7496 GCA_051873875.1 Bacillaceae bacterium
CCACTGCCAATTTCGTCAAATAGTAACAGCGTATTGTTGTTTGATGCACTCATAATTTCCGAAAGGTTTTTCATATGAGATGAAAATGTACTTAGTGCATTTTCAATACTTTGATTGTCGCCAATATCAACAAAGACATGTTCAAACACGGCTATTTCTGTATCTTTATGGCCAACAATGTGAAAACCTGACATGGTTGCTAGTGTTAATAAGCCAATTGTTTTTAACACAATCGTTTTTCCACCCGCATTTGGCCCTGTAATAATTAAGCTTCGATAATCCTGCCCAATTTCAAAGTTAAGTGGTACAACTGCCCCTGTTAATAGTGGATGTTTACAGTTCACCAATTTTATATAGCCATGATCATTTAATTTTGGCTCAATTGCTCCAACATGTTTACTAAATTTCGCCTTGGCAAATACCAAATCATATTGGCTAATTAGCTCAATATTAATTTTAATATGATAGATGTTTTCTAAGACCATTCCTGATAAAGTCGCTAATATTTGATATTCTTCCATCGCTTCTTCTGCTTTTAAAATGGCTAGCTCACCGCTTAATTTGGCAACTGTACTTGGCTCTATAAATACGGTGGAGCCTTTGGCAGACACTTCCACAATTTCTCCTGCAACTTGATTTTTATAAGAAGCAATAATTGGAATCGTATAGCGATCATCTTTCTTACTAATGAAAAACTCTTGGATATATTTCTTATTCGTACCACTGTTTAAGAATTTATTTAAACGGTCTTTAATCTTCTCTTCCACGTTCTCAATATGACGTCGAATTCGTTTTAATTCCTTACTTGCAGCTGAATCCACCATATTTCCCTTAATTGAAAAATTAATTTCTTCTTCCAAATTTCGAAATTCCGTCATTGAATTAGCATAAGAGGCTAGCACTGGGGCGAAAAATTCTTTCTCTTCCATAAACTTTTTAATCTTTCTGCATCCTCTTAAGAAATCAGCTATGCTAACTAACTCACTTGGTGATAAGCTCATCCCTTTTTCTAGCTTTTGAATGATGCTTTCAATGTTGGAAATTCCTAAAAATGGCACATGTCCTTCTGCATCTAAAATTGTTCTTGCTTCCGTCGTTTCATTTAAACGATTTTTCACTACTTTTAAATTGCCACTTGGCTCTAATTTATCTAATAACTGTTTTCCTAAACCACTAACGCAATAGGATTTCACGATTTCCTTCAATTCGTTGTATTGTAACTTTTCAAATGTCATCTTATTCACTTTCTTTTCTCCTCACTATAACGTACTTGTATGATTAATAATGAAGATACCTACCGATTAGATTTCAATGATTCACAAAAAACTGTAGGCGGTATTCCCAAGTACGGTAGTGATTGGGAATAGTCCTCCGAATAAAATTTCACACTAGCACTTAAAAGTCCCGCTTTTGGACTTTTGAGGGATAGGGAGAAATTTCTCGAGGAGGACAGCCAGAAGTTAGACATGTGTATATTGCTAAAAGTTAATGCTTTCTTCAGCTTAAATACAAAAAAGCCGCGGGGATACCGCAGCTTTTACATTTATAAGGTACATGTACTTGTACGACGAAATAAGCAGCAAAAAATAGGCACTTGTCGTATCATTCCACGCTTTATCCCGTTCCAACTGACACTAGACTCGCCCTTTCATTTAAAGGCGAGATAAGTGTCAGTAAGAACCCGATTGGTTCAACTAACCACCAGTAGGGATAAAGGAAACCCCACTGGTGGAAGTTTCACTTTATAAAGTATGATAGGTATCTTCATAGGTTTCGAAATAAATCCACGACAAAGCTAGGGGTATGAATTATACAAAATCCCCTTGTTTCTAGCTGATTTATTTCATTAAATTTTTCCTATTTAGAACCTACCGCACTCACAAAATGCACCTCTTATTATTTTTATCGTCATTTTCATTGAAATCTAATTTCTTACAATTACTATACTATATGCTTTCTTGAAAGTAAAGGTAACATCTATACGGTAATAATAACGGTATTTAATGCTAATATAGAATATTAATTGACTGGCTTATGATTAGGAACCAGCATTTCATATAGTTCATTAAATATTTTCGATTGATGCTTTGTTAACTTATATGTATTTCCATCAATACGTAAATAACCTTGATCATTAATATCTAAAATGTGACTTGTGAGGTCTTCTTCAAATAATACCATGGATAAGAATTTCCCATCATTTCTTATATTATTATATAGAGGAACCCTAGTATACTTAGAGTCATCAAATTTATTTAAAATTTGATTAATTTCTTCTTGTTTAGTAAATTCTACTTCATATATACCGTTTTTATAAAAACCAAAATGAATTTTAACAATCTTACTCTTGTATAGGACTTTATCTGCGGTTAATGGTGTCATGTAATAAGCAAATGTAATAATCATCACTATCGCTATGCCAATTAATACATACCTTTTTTTCATACTCACCAATGACCCCCTTTTGGTTTCACACTTTATATGTATTTCCTTTCTGTTACTTATATTTATGTATATCCATTACTTCCGTAAAGTTTTCTTCGGTTATTTCATTCTTTCCTTCTAATAAAACTGCTTGGAACGAGTTAAATAATTCTTGAATTTCCTTATGTTCATTCACCAATTCTATACTTTTATTATATTCCTCTTCTGATTTATATTTTGTAATTTCTACCCATTTTGTTTCATCTTCATTGCTTCTTAAATAGATGGTTTGAAAATCGAGATACTTTCCATAGATTTTACTGGCTTCTTTTTGTATATCAAAATACGCTTCAGTTTTATCTTTTTCAATGTAATAAACGTACATTTTTACAAACATCTGCTCACTTCCTTGTACCTTTTTTAAAAAGTAACTAATTCACCTTCCTCATTCTACGAGTTGAGAATAAATTCCTTCACTCCTCTGATTACTCCCATAAAAAAAATCCTCCTTCACCAATTGGAAGGAGGAAACTATTTATAACACTGGTTTCATCGTTTCTTTCAACACTTGCATCGAATGATCAAGCTTTTGTAACTCTTCTTCTGTTAAATCTAATTCGATAATGGAGCTGACGCCCTCGCGCCCAACAACAGCTGGGGCACTTGAATAAATATCATGTTGACGATATTGTCCATCTAAATAAACGGATACAGGTAAGATGGCTTTTTCGTCATCTAATATTGCTTTTGTAATTCGAGCCACACACATCCCAATACCGAAATAAGTAGCTTGCTTGCGTTCTATAATATAATAAGCTGCATCTCGCACATTGACGAAGATTTTCTCTAAATCATCCTTATTATATTTAGTGTTGTGCTGTTTCATATAAGTAGCTAGCGGTTGAGCGCCAATAAACGTATGACTCCACGTCGCAAATTCGGTATCACCATGTTCCCCCATAATATATGTATGGACGTTACGAGGATCAACACTTAAGTAGTTCGATAATTCATGACGCAAACGAGCCGTATCTAGTGTCGTTCCTGAACCGATAACTTGACCTTTTTCTAAGCCAGATTCCTTCCAAGCAATGTAGGTTAGAATATCAACTGGATTAGAAGCAACAACTAATATACCATTGAAGCCAGCAGCCATTATCTCTTTAATAATGGATTTCATAATAGATGCATTTCGTTCCACAAGTGCCAGGCGTGTTTCACCTGGCTTTTGGTTTACACCTGCTGTAATGACAACAACAGTTGCATCTTTACACTCGTCATAATTGCCTGCCCAAATTTTTGTACGAGAAGAGGCAAATGCCACACCATGAACAAGGTCCATTGCTTCTCCCTCTGCTTTTGCTTTATTTACATCAATTAATACTAATTCTTCTGTAATACCCTGATTGACAATCGAATAGGCAATGGCTGTACCAACAAACCCAGTACCTACGATGACCACTTTATTTACGTCATTGCTCATCTCATCTACTCCTCTTTTTGTTATGTACTACCATTTATTATGGGAAAGATTCTCTTTTTTATGCTTCATTTAACATAAATTCCTCTACAACAAGGGCAATTCCTTCTTCATTATTAGAGGTCGTAATATAATCTGCCGCTTCTTTAACCGTTGCTTGAGCATTTCCCATTGCCACGCCTAGACCAGCGTATTTAATTAAATCCAAATCATTATAGCTATCCCCACAGGCAATTACTTCTTCTTTATCGATTCCTAATTGTTGAAGTAAATAATGCAAGCTCGCTCCCTTGTTTATTCCCTTTTTCGTGAACTCTAAAAAATATGGCTTGGAACGAACGATGTCATAGTCATTCTTTAACTCTTCTTTCACTTTTTCTTCTAGTACCGCTATTTTATCTGGGTCATTTCCCATCAATACTTTTACAACTGGTTCTGTAATCGCTTCTTTAAAAGAAGGAACAACTTTTATTTTCATCCCTGTTAATTTTGAAGAAATATTTGTAAAGGGATTATCTTCGTCTGTAATTAACTCCGCTTCCTTATATGTATGGATATTTGCCTGTTCTCGTTTGGCAATATCGTATAATGTATGCGCACGTTCTGGCGTTAATGCTTCACAGTAAATGATTTCTTTCGTCTTACAATCGATGATAACGCCACCATTAAAGGCTAATATATAACTTTCATATGTATCTAATTGCAATTGCTTTACTAAATGTTGCATTGCAAATTGGGGCCGCCCCGATGCTAATATGACTTTCTTGCCTCGTTTTTGTGCTTCAATTAATGCTTCTATTGTACGATCTGAAACAGTTAAATCATCCTGCAAAAGTGTATCATCCAAATCGAGTACGATTGCTTTGTATGTTGCCATATTCCTTTCCCCCATCCTTTCTATTTCATATATACTCTATATACTGCCCACACCAGCCATTGAATAATTACAAACACTCAAAGTCAAACTAACATGAAAACGGATTCAAAGTATTAGCACTACTGAATAAAATTAGTTATACTAAAATAGAATGTCACACTTCTGTAAAAGGGGTAGAAAATATGGTTGAATTATTAGGAATACTAGCTGGAGTTTTCGTTTTAATCTCCTTCGTTTTAACTGGTGAACGTCGAATTAGAATGGTTAATATAATCGGTTGTACCCTTTTCGTTATATATGGGTTAATGATTGGGGCACTAAGTATTTGGATTCTTAACGGTATTCTCGTTTTTGTACATATCGGTTATTTAATAAAAGGAAAATGTTAAAATTAGACAAGCCGCAAGCGGTCCGCTCAGCACATATCATAAAAAAACAAAAAAGCCGCATAGGTATACAAAAATACCCACACGGCTTTCATCGAGTGAGTATGCAAAAATAGCCCTGCATACCCACGAATTTTTTTCGAAGGTAGCAGAGTTAATGGTGATGATGGATTTGTGTTAAACGTAATCCGCTCACTTTCATACTACTCACTCTTTCTCGTTTTTTTCTAGTATATGTCTTTTTATGCTTAGATGTAAATAAAAAGCTGTCGTTGTGCACCGACAGCTTTTCTACATTACATTTTTTTCACTAAGTTCATTACGATGTTAGCAGAATCTTTTGCTGCTTTTACTTCGAATTCTTCGTATGTTACGTTTGCTTCTCCACTTGCTAAGTCAGAAATAGCACGAATAATTGTTGTTGGGATACCATTTAAGCTAGCAACGTGAGCGATTGCCGCACCTTCCATTTCAGCTGCATACGCATCATGAGCAGCTACTAACTCTTCTTTAATCTTTTGATCACTTACGAAAATATCTCCAGAAGCGATTGTTCCCATATATGCTTTGTTGCCTTCTAATACTTCGTTTGCAACTTCAAGTGCTTTTTCACCTAATGCTTTATCTGTTTCGAAATAAGTTGGCTCTCCTTCTTCACCCATACCTGGGATGTAACCTTTTTTATGACCAAATGCACGAACGTCCATATCATGCTCTACTGCGCGAGTTGAGATAACAACATCTCCAACTTGTAATTCTTTATATAAACCACCAGCTACTCCAGTGTTAATAACATGACTTACGTTAAACTCATCCGCTAAAATTTGTGTACAAGATGCTGCATTTACTTTCCCAATTCCAGATTGAACAACAACAACGTCTTTTCCATTTAATTTACCAGCGTGGAATTCTAAACCAGCTTTTTTTGTAACTTTTACATCTTCTAATGCAGCCTTTAATGTTGTAACCTCTGAATCCATTGCACCAATAATTCCAATTGGTTTTACTTTTGCTGTTTCATCTTGCTTCGATGAACAACCTGTTAAAAATACGAATAATGCCGTCATAATTAAAAATAACTTTTTCATCTATGTGACTCCTTTTGTGATCATTTTCTGCCTTTCACACTGGTTATTATATTCATATAACAATCCATCCGTCAACATAAAAAACGAATATTTTTTATAACTTTTTTATTTATAGTTCGTTTTTTACTACGAAAAACAAATAAAAAAGCCAAAAGATTAATATTTATTAACCTTTTGGCTTTGCTTATTCAATTGCATCTTTGGAACTTAATCGTCTAAATAACAATACAAACAAGCTATATATGACAAAGGTAACAATGGTTGTTGCAATAACAAGCTCTAAGGAAACCATTGCCCAAATTGTTTTACTTACCCAAACATGATAGTCCTTTAAAAATAAACTTGCTCGATAAGAGGCAAAACAAGAAGCAGCCATCGGAAATGTTAAACTGGCAAAGCCAGCATGAAAAGGTTTGCTTACAATCCTTGGAATTTGACTATAGCCATAAATTAAAAATAGAAAAATAACGAGAAAAATTCCTTCCACAATATATACATTTGGATTAGCAAAGACATTCAAATAACTAATTAACACTAAACTTGGTGGTGCCACAAAAATAATAACCGTTGGATAAAATTTTTCGTGGATTGGTTTTGTAAATACCCGAAATAACATAAATGGAAGGATAATCACATATGCCGTTGTTCCAAAATAAAAAATGAGTTTGCATAAAAATGGTTCGTTCATTCCCACACTTGCCACACAAGCAACGAGAATTCCCACATAAGGAACGAAAAAACTTGGTGCTAATAAATCATAGTTGAAATTCTTAATAATATGCTTATAGGTAACAAAAATCATAAACACAATATATACCACAATTCCAAGAACCCAAAGGCTTTTTCCAATTGGATAACTCCATCTCAAAATATAATTGCCCAATACCATCGTTAACATCGTCGCGATTGGAAAGAGACTGGCAATAATCGGCAATTCTAACTCTTCCATAATCGTCTTTGGATACATAACTACTTTTAATAATCCCAGCAGTAAAACAATCACAGATAAAAAGGCAAAAAAATCTTTTACAAACGGAAACCCAACTTCTACATATACATTGGCAAGTGTCATTGCGCCTAAAGCGGTCGCAATCGTCCCAATGGGTAAATTATTGTGTACGCTTTTTAAATTCTTTATTAAATCCGTTCGATCCACTATTCAACCGCCTTTCCTTTTCCATTATTGTCTCTATTTTTTCTCATCTCCTTGGGATTATCCTTAGCATTGTTTAACAATAAGA
>JBJEFI010000111.1:0-5472 GCA_051873875.1 Bacillaceae bacterium
AAAATTTTATACATTCTTTGTTGAATCGTTAAAAAGTTTTAAAATAAAAACAGCACTAAAAAAAGAACTGGTATCCCTATAAGAAAATAAAGAATACCTTTAGGCATTAACAAATCATAACAGTATAAAAAGAATGCTACCCAAACAAATAGAACAATATATTTAATAATGTTTTTCACTATTATTCTAACATCCCTTATATTTAATAAAGATCTACATAACCATTATTAGGTCTCTTGTCTCTTTTATCAAGTTGCTTAGCAATTTGAGTTCCAACATCTAAATAATTTAAAGCAGTAACTACACAAGCACCTACAATAAGAGCTAACTTTGGTGCTCCCCACGCTTTCAAACGACTAACTACAGTTTTAGTAAATAATCTCTCTGCTTCTTTTTTACCTTTTTTATAATAAATGCTTGAATGGCTCCTACTCCACCACCTACAGCAAAACCAATCGCTGTATTAAGTATAGCTCCAGCAACCTTTACACCAATTTTCACTTGAACAGCATGTGCAGTTGTAACACCAAATGTTTGATTTAAAGCATCGTTAACTGATACTTGTACTTCCTTAATTACATCTAACTCATGAGTGTTAGTGTTAGTGTTAGATGGTGAAATATTAAGTTTTATAATTTCTGCTTCTAATTTATCTAAATATCAAAAAACATACTTTTGATAAGATTTCTCAAAAATAGGCAAAATGGATTTTATGTTCTCTATTGAATTTCTAACGTTAAAACTTAGAACTTTAAATAAAAAAGTCTATTTCTAGTTTCAAAGAATAGACTTTTTTATCAAACTTATTTAATTAGTATTTATAAAGAATTATTAATAATATTGCCTAATAAAAAAAATTGACTGTTACTTTTTTTTTATTAATTTATATACACCAATAAATACACCAATAAATAGCAGGGTAATCGTTAATGGATATAAGATATTAAGTAACATTAATTACCACCTGTCCAAAAATATCCTTCGGCAGCTTTCACAAAAATCCATAATTTTGTAGCTCCACCCACATATGTACTTAGATTAAGTGTGTATCTAGCTTGAGCAGGTGAACTTGAAGTTTCTGTTTTTTGAATTGTTTCTAATTTATCGCTTGATACAACCACTGGTGGTACAACAAAATAATTTTCATCGTATTTATCTACAATATATGCTTTTCCAGAACTATTTTTTGCAACTTTTGCATAAAATTCATAATTAATAGTTGCAGCATACCAATATACTTTTACTGTCATAGTTCCTTTGATTAGTGTTTTAGCATTTGGTAAAGATATACTAAAAGTTGAAATGTCATTCTTTTTTGAATTTACTGTTGTTGGGTCTATTTCATCTTCAATTGAAACTATTTCCATACCGAAAGTACCTAAGTGTTCACCATTTTCGTTATATACTTCCTCTTCTACAATTTCAGACTCTGGATTTTCTATATTTAATTTTAACTCTGTATTCTCAAAAGCGTATACCATATCATTAATAACATCTTCTATTTCTTGCTCTGTTGTTGATGCGTGTGCATCGCCTTTTGGTATTATCAAACTTCCAATTAAAAAAAATACTGAAAAACATAGTAAAATAACTTTTTTCATATAAATTCCCCCTATTAATAATTTCGCACTTTAAAATAATAACAAAAAAAATCAAAAAATACAAAAAAATACAAAAATTAAAATTAATTGTACAGAGATAATAAAGTTATTTAATTTTTTTCTACTTTACAATTTTTATCTGAACAAGATAAACCTTTAAAAAATGGGAAGCTTTTATCTAAAAAGACACATTCAAACACCGTGGCTTTCTTAACGAAAAAAGAACATACAAAAGCAATCGTTTGACTAAAGTTGAATCAACACGATTGTTTTCATGTCCATTTAAAAACCGTTCTCACTTCAAATCATTTTCTTCATTTAAGCCTAATTCAAAATCAAATCCTTCACGATGTTTTTTAAATTTCATTTTCAATCTAGAATTTTCTATTTTTACTGACCGCTTTGTATTCTGATTGTAAACTTGCCACTTATAATATCGAGGATTTTATGCTCTTACTTGTTTTAGGAGAAGAAGTTTGGAACCCTGTTGACAATTGTCCATACGAACCGATTCCTAATGAAATAAGAGAACAAATTTATCTAGATGAAAAATTCTTAGATTACAAGAAAAAAATTGAAGATTTTTGGATGAAATATTAATTGTTGATAACATATACATCGAAAAGATTGAATCTTATTAACAATCAAGCTTTTTGTATGACGTAATTTTTTATCTAATAACATACTTTCAGGTATAAATAAAAAAACATACCGAACGGCATGGCTTAAATCTTACGTTTATCTATCTCTAAACCTATCGTAAATATCTAGAGCTATTTATTTCATCTTTAATAAGTTATTTAGCTTTTTTGGACAAAGAAAAAGAGACTGGAGTTCAGCCTCTTTGGGTATCTATCTTGGTTTTCTTGGCTCTTATTTAAGGGTTACGACGTACTCTCCTACTGGTTCCGAAGTGACCGGATCGACACCGGTAAAGGTCACGTCTTCACTGTCATTATCCAATGTGTACGCTTCCACAAAATCAACCGTTTTTCCGGGCAGTAAAGCGTTACTGCTGGCATTATCTAAATCCACCATCTTGTTATATGTATCCACGTCATCTTCGCTTCCGAAGGCATCCAAGAAATAATAATTCGAACTCAAGTCCACTCTGGATGTTTCGTTTACTTGGGTAGCAGCTAAATAAATGAGCACGTCATTAGGGACGACATCTGTATCTTCTGTTTTGTTTGTCAACGTAAAGGTTACGAACAGACCTGGATTATCTTCCATCGGACTTTGGATTACCTCGGTACTTTTGATGGTTAACGTGAAATCATCCGCTTCTAGTGTCCCATTCTCAAACGTAATCGATGGCTCCACTTCTTCTTGGGTTGTTTCTTCCGTTGAACTGTCTTGCCTATTATCCGTCGCCTTGCTTCCACTGTCACTATTGTTATCACTATTGTTGCAACCTGTGAACACTATCAGCATTAAGGCTAGCAACAAGACCAACCATTTTTTCATACAAAGCCCTCCTATCTAAATGTTTAGTTCCATTGTAAAAAAATTTATAAACATATCTTTGTGTTTTTTCCGACAAAAAAAGAACTATTATTTCGGGCTCTCATTGAGAATCCCAGAATAGTATTTTGTTATATAATTTGTCACTTTACCTGGCATATATAGTTAACGAGGTGAGCATACACCACCATAATGGTGGTGTATGTCCGCCGATTCTTTTAGCTGCTAGATTCTTTTATATTCCACTACATTCATTCAATTACTAAATTAAACAAGACTGTCTATTGACAGTCTTGCTTTTTGTTCACTCATATACTCAGTTCACGTAAACCAACCAACTAAATAACAAAATATTTAATAATGCCAAGGCTCACAACCTACACCATCGCCATCACGATCTAAATGATGTCCAAAACCTGGCTCACCTTCATAAATAGGAGCCGCACCAGCTGACCTAACTTCTGAACAATTCTCATATTCAAAGCCGGAATAATAAGTATCATTATCATTGTCATATGAATTAGTGTCATTAGATACTACTATTGCACAAAAAAAGCAGAACAAAGACATAGAAATCACTATTACACTTGCTTTTTTTTTATTTAAAAGTGTAAAAATCAAAGCTAAAATCATAAATAATGGCATGATAGTTAAAAATAAATCCCCCATATATATCCCCCTTTAAAAATGTGGCTTCAACACTACAATTCTACACTATCATCAAAATATATGAAAAATATCTAATAAGCGTGAAAATACGCCAATAATGGAAAGCATATCGCTATAATGTGGACTACAAATTAAGATAAAATCTATTTAAATTTAAACTTTCAAGAGGATGGTTATTCATGAGTTGGCAAGAATATCGTAGAACAGAACGTTCATGTTATTGTAAAGAAGGTAAAATTATCACCGTATCTGAAGATGATGATTGGAATAGATATAGAGAATATGAGATTATCGAATGTCCAAAATGTGCAGAAGAAGCTCGTCTTGCTGCAATAAAAGAAGCTAATGAAAGAGCCAGAGATGACGAGCGATTGAAAACTTTAAGAAATGAAGTAAATCATCATTTCGATGAACATTACATGGAAAAATGGATATCTGTTTTTTCATCTTGTAAAAGTAAAAAGTCTTATTGGGAATTAGCAAAAAAACTTGGCGTTGAAGCCAGCAGTCTATCGAATTTCTACACTTATTACAAAGGTAATAACTCCAATATGAACAATTATATTAAAAGTAAAACCTCAATCAGTAATATGAATAACATTTTAAAAGCCTTAAATATCAATGATGAATATTTACAAATTAGAGTAAATGAAGCCTTAGAAATAAGTAAATATAGAGGTGGATCTTATATTTGGAACAGATAAATATTGATTTTACCATTAATTGGAATTAAAATAGAAACATAGAAACCTTTACTTTATTTTATGAGGCCGTCTTAGACGGCAATGATACCTAAATAAATGCAGCCTTTGAGGCTTTGCGGGAAAAAATTAGGAGATCAATGGGTTGTCTGACGTATAAAAACTACGTCAGGCAACCCGCATCATGCAAACGTGTCAATGTGTGCATGGTGTAAGAGAGACCATCTGGCGTGCCAAAAACACGCCAGATGGTCTCTTTGTTGTGTTTATATATTTCGTGTAGATTCATGATAATTATCTCTAAATAAATCAATAAAACCCAAATTTTCAAAGTATGTTTTCAAGTAAAAACATACTTTGGATAAAACTTCTCGAAAATCGACAAAATGTTTTCTATGTTCTCTATCAAAAGTAAACTACAATAGAATTTATAACACCGTTATATCGAAAGGAGTATGTGTCATGACGAACGATACAAGAAATTCTGAAATCCTTATGGGAGCAAATGATGTGTGTACGCTACTCGGTATAAAAGAATCTACTTTACGTAAATATGCTATCTTGTTAAAAGACGCTGGTTATCAATTTCACGTCAATGATAAAGGACAACGTGGTTATTTGAATAAAGATGTTATTGTTCTGAAAAGACTTATTGAGATTAAAGGTCATCGTGACATGACGCTAGATAAAGCTGTAACAGCAGTCATATCATGGGCTCAACAGTCCGATATATCGCTAGGCGTTACACTTGAAAATGATAATAATAACCGTTATGACGATGATATAAAGTATTTAAAAGAGACGATTAATAAACAAAATGAACTTTTAGAAAAACTCGTATTTAAAATTGAACAACAGCAAAAGTACATAGACGAACGACTAGAAAAGCGTGATCAAATGCTTATGGAATCATTGAAGCAGTCACAGGAAACAAAAATGCTTCTCCTAGCAGCTAAGGAAGAACAAAAGAAAAAGAGAAGTATATTTAGCTTTTTTAATAAAAATTAAGCCAAAGTAAAAATGACTTTGGCTTTTAA
>JBJEFI010000111.1:5572-7491 GCA_051873875.1 Bacillaceae bacterium
TTTCTTTTGCTGTTTAGCCACTTCTTTTTTAGTCATGATACTGCTCCCTACACCTTTTTACCGTTCACAAAACCAACCTCAAACTCCTTGTTATTTGTATAAAACCGTTTCATATCATTGAAAAATATCGAATCTGAGAGCAAACGAAAAGAGGGTTAGACATACAACTATTCGCTCCCTTTATCCTCAAATAACCCCTTACAATAGGTTATGTACTCATAGGCATCCGAGAATGACTCAAAACCCTCCGCCAACAACTTACCATTTTTGTAAATACAAAAACCATCAAGCAAACCAGGCTTATCCGCCT
This sequence comes from Bacillaceae bacterium, assembly GCA_051873875.1. Taxonomy (GTDB): domain Bacteria; phylum Bacillota; class Bacilli; order Bacillales; family Bacillaceae_G; genus JBJEFI01. Next base: position 5,883 of record JBJEFI010000111.1, read on the forward strand.
CTTTTATTACATACTCATCACGTCTATACAATCACATCTCCCCCAATTACTAATCACATCTTCATTAACCGTTAACAAAAAAGCGAGCAAATCATATTTAGCCCGCTTACTTACTCATGTAGGTATATAACCACTCCCGCACCTCCACTAATGTGCTGTACACATCCGATAATTGTGTATCATCCCTATACAATGCATAACCTTTGTTACCATCCGAATCTTTCACATAACGGATGACAAAACCATCCCCAAGCATGTATCCGCAACCTTTCCACTAACCTTTGTAGCCGTCAATAAAAACCTTAAGTGCTTCAATATTTTCATATACTTCAGATACTTGCAAGCCCCCGCGATATGCTGCAAACCCTACACGTTTACCTCCCGCTATTACATGCAGAATACAAAATCCTTTATAAATCATAACTATCCCTACTTTCTCGATGTTTATTAAACAGGACGTATTTTATAGCACCACTTCTAACTTCGTTGCATTTCCTTTGATTTTAGCATTCGGATATCGAAGTAGAATTGCTGCCTCTGTTTGTCGACTAAAGGAAAACGGCAATCGTGTTTTTAACACTACGACACCCGCCTCTTTCTGCGCCTCTATCGTTGCTAACGCCTCTTCAATGACTCTTTGCTCAAATACCGTACACTTTGGCAATATCGTCATGCACTAATCACCTGCCTTACTTTTCACTTACTTATGTTTTGCAATTATCACACGAAGTCCGAATTTCACTTAGCTGCCAACACCTCTAAATCCCTTGCAACACCACGTTTAAAATATAAAAATAAGGTGCGTCTTTTTTTGTTTAAATTAAAGATAACTGTATAATTTTAGAAGAACGTTTAATACTTCTGAATATAGATAAGTGAGGTAAAGTTATGAGATTGTGGCACACTGAAATTATAAAATATTTGCCGAAAGGTCAATTATTAGCACAATGGCGTGAGTTAAATAGTGTCTTCGCAAAAGAAGATAAACATGTATTGATTAATTACATATATGAATATGGTAAAGAAGATTTATATGCCTATACACAAGTTGTATTAAATGAAATGGAACGTCGTGGATATAAAATACGGACAGTGGATAAGATGAATAACTACTTCCAAGGGATTTCAGAAGTCAATTGCCAAACCCCCTATTCACTACATCACAATGATGAGTATTTGGAAATCTGCTACTTCAATTTAAAAGAAAAATTCATACGTGGGCAAAAAGATTATGATGAAAAGTTGTACAAAGAGTTATGTTCGTATATAAAAAACAAGTTGTATAAATAATTAAGGTTCTGTTCATAGATATTGGTGCCGTTTGTAGAACACGGATCTTTAAAATAATCAAACTTTTTATAAAAAATTGAACTTAGTTATTAAAAGAAAATCTATTTTGATCAATCTTTTTTCAAAATGGATTTTTTGTATTTGTTATTAAATGGCTTTGTTTGTAAAGATTGTTGTTATCAAACAATGTGAGTTTGAGATATGAAAACAGCCACTTCCATACAGGAAGTGGCTACACTTGTTATTAAACTAACGCACCCGTTAGTTTAAGTGGATAAATTCACAAACTTAAGTAACTTACTAAATTAGTCGACTCTTT
>JBJEFI010000112.1:0-7464 GCA_051873875.1 Bacillaceae bacterium
TGGAATTCAAGCAACAAACCTTATAAAAGTTGTCCAGTTTAGTGTTGACATTCCAATAAAGTGAAACTTCCATCAGTGGGAGTTTTCTTTCATCTCCCACTTAAACTTCATTGATTTCGCTAAGTTTTGAAGTAGGAGTCTTAGTGGCAGTCAGAACGGGATAAAGTGTGGCTTCCATCTAATTATTATCATTTTCTATCAATTTTGAGCAAGCGGATACCATCTGAAAAGGAGAACATTCAGTTGGTGTTCGCTTATTTTTTTGATTAATTACTATTTATACATTGCCTTCATCTTTTGTTAGAAATTAAGTATTAATTTTCCTTTTATGTAAAAATAAGTTATAATATTACAAAAACAATTATTTAAAAGGATGTGTTATACAAACTATGGACGATTCCATACTGTTAAAATTATTCGTACTACTTATCTTAATCGGTATAAATGCATTTTTCGCTGCTTCTGAGATTGCTATTATCTCGCTGAATGATCAAAAGATTAAAAGAATGGCTGAAGAAGGAAACAAACGTGCAAAGTTAATTGTTGCGTTAATTAAAGAGCCTAGTAAATTTTTGGCAACAATCCAAGTTGGTGTTACTTTATCTGGTTTCTTAGCGAGTGCTTTTGCTGCAGAAAGCTTTGCAAAACGAATTACAGCCTGGGCAGTAGAAACGAATCTTCCAATTAGTGAAAGCGTCATTCAGACATGTTCCTTAATTATTGTTACGATAATACTATCTTACGTTACACTTGTATTTGGTGAACTTGTTCCGAAACGAATCGGGATGCAAAAAGCAGAAGTAATTTCATTATTTGTGGCCCGCCCACTCACTATCATTGGAGGAATCACAAGACCATTTGTAAAAATGTTATCACTGTCTACAAATGGTGTTATTCGTTTACTTGGAAAAGATCCAAATGAATCGGAGGAAACGGTAACCGAAGAAGAGATTCGTATGATGGTTGATGTAGGGGAAGAAAGTGGTGTCATCCAACATACAGAGAAAACAATGATTAGCAATGTGCTAGAATTTAATGATAAAACAGTTGGAGAAGTAATGACTCATCGAACAGATATCGTTGCTTTTTCTATATCAGATTCAATTGAGGAAATCCTTTCTCTTGTTGTAAGAGAACAATATACACGTATCCCTGCATATGAAGAAAGTATTGATAACATCATTGGTATTCTCCATGCAAAGGACTTACTTCCTTATTTGGTGAGTCATCAGATAAAGCAAATTGATATTCAAAAATTACTTAGAAAACCACATTACATACTTGAAGCAACAAAAACATCAGATGCTTTCGCAAAGCTACAACAAGGCACAACTTATTTAGCCGTTGTTGTTGATGAATATGGTGGAACAGCAGGGATTATTACTATGGAAGATTTAGTAGAAGAAATTGTTGGGAATATCCGTGATGAATACGATGAATCTGAAGAACAAGAAATGATTCAATTAGATGAAAATACCTTTATCGTCCAAGGGATATATCCAATAGTCAAATTAAAGCATTTACTAAACCTTTCTATCGATGAAGAAGACTACGATACAATTGGTGGATATGTGATGGGACAAATTGGTCGTATTATCAAAAAAGGAGAAAAACCAAAAATTCAAATTGAAAACTGTACCTTTGAAGTAATTGAAGCTAGTGAAAATCGTATTTCAAAGCTTAAAATTACAAAAATCACTAATTAATAGAGGATAGATAAGCTGGTATTGGATTATATCTTATTTTAGAATAAGTGGATTTAGTGTAATAAAAACTATGAAAATAGTTTAACTTTATATGCCAATCAGGAAGTAAAGGAATCATTTTGATTAATTTTCAAAATGATTCCTTTTTATTTAGCTGTAAAACGAAGGATACTTCATCTTTTTAATAAAATTTTATTTTTATTCATATGATAGCTAAGTGCTAATTAGAATTGGATTTATTCAACTAATCTTCAGCGAGAAACGAAAGTTTTGCTTGCTTCTAAAATATCCTTTTGCGTATAAATTGATAAAATATAGTAAATTTTTGTATAATTTAAATAAAGAGAGAACTAGGGGGTACATGCAAGATGGAACAAGCAATGAAGAACTTTTTTTTATTTTTGTCTAAGAACAAAGGATTAACGAAACTAGCAAAACGATATGGCCTACGATTTGGGGCTAGACGCTTTGTAGCAGGGGAGACGATTGAGGAAGCGGTGGCGCTCATTAAACAATTAAATGAAAAGAACCTATGTGTAACAATCGATTATTTAGGTGAATTTGTCGACAATGAGGCAGAAGCAAATGAAATGGCAAATCAAAGTATTAAAGCGATTCGTGCCATTGGTCGTGAAAAGCTAGATTCACAGCTATCGTTAAAAATGACATCAATGGGGTTAGATATTTCTGATGAGGTTGTATTCAATAATATGCGCCGCATTTTAGAAGCAGCAAAAGAAAATGGTGTCTTTGTAACGATTGATATGGAAGACTATTCTCGTTGTCAAAAAACAATCGATATTTTTAAACAATTACGAAGTGAATATGACAACATTGGGACAGTTATTCAAGCCTACTTATATCGTACCCAACAAGATATTGCTGACTTACATGCATATAGACCTAATTTACGACTTGTAAAAGGGGCATACAAAGAATCAGAGGAAGTAGCTTTTCCACTGAAAAAAGATGTAGATGAAAATTATAAAGATATTATTCGAATGCACTTATTAAATGGAAATTATACAGCCATTGCAACACATGATGATGCGATGATTGATTATACAAAAAAAATTGTAGAAGAGCATAGTATTTCAAGAGACCAATTTGAATTTCAAATGTTATATGGGATTCGTACAGAACGCCAATTAGAACTTGCAAAAGAAGGATACAAAATGCGTGTTTATGTCCCATATGGAACCGACTGGTATGGATATTTTATGCGTCGCTTAGCAGAGCGTCCAGCCAATGTAGCCTTCGTTTTAAAAGGAATGTTTAAAAAATAATAGATTACAAGGAGACAGGGAACATGAATGAATTAATGTCTTATTTTACTGTAGCATCTGGTATTGCAGCTGGGAAGTTTCTTTTAAAGATTGTTCTTATTTTAATTGTTGCTAAGGTGGCAACATCCATTGCCGGAAAAGGAATTGATCGCTTTTTCGCATTAAAGGCAAAATCGAAAGTAGGAAAGGCAGACGAAAGTCGCACAACTACTTTAAGCAAGCTAATTAAAAATATTGTTTATTATGTTATCTATTTCATTGTCATTGTTACAATTGTAGGAATGTTTGGTGTTAATTTAGGGCCAATTCTTGCAAGTGCAGGTGTGTTAGGACTTGCGATTGGATTCGGTGCACAAGGTCTTGTGAAGGACGTTGTAACAGGCTTCTTCATTTTATTTGAAAACCAATATGCTGTTGGTGACCGTGTAAAAGTGAATGGCGTAGAAGGTGTTGTTGAAGAACTTGGTTTGCGTACAACAACAATCCTTGGGAAAGATGGCGAAATGTATTATTTAGCAAATAGTTCCGTTACCCAAGTGTGTAATTTCCGAAATGCAGTAGAAGCAGAGAACGAATAATTACGTAGATAAAGTGAAACTTCCATCAGTGGGAGTTTTTTTCATCTCCCATTGATGGTTAGTTGAACCAATTGGGTTCATACTGCCACTTATTTCCCACTTAAACTTCTTTGATTTCGCTAAGTTTTGAAGCGGGAATCTTAGTGGTAGTAAGAACAGGATAAAGAAGATACGATGTCGAGGACATGTATCTTTTTTTGTGGAAAAATCTTTTCAATTGTACATATAAGCTAGGAACATAGTAGGAAAGATATGCTATTTTCTATTCAATGTTGCGAAATAGATGAGATATTATATAATTTTATAGTGTACTCATTTTAAGATAATGCAATAAAGTGAAACTTCCATCAGTGGGGGTTTTCTTTCATCCCCCACTGATGGTTAGCTGAACCAATCGGGTTCTTACTACCACTTATCTCTCACTTAAACTTCTTTGATTTAGCTAAGTTTTGAAGTGGGAGTCTTAGTGGCAGTCAGAACGGGATAAATATAGCCTTCATAAAGGTTTTTAGATAATTGGAATGTAGTTTGTTTTTTAGAAATAGTGTTAGTAGTAGTTGAGATAAAGTGAAACGTTCATTAGTGGGTGTTTTTATTTCATCTCCAACTGAGGCTATCGGGTTCTTACTGTCACTTATCTCCAACGTAAACTTTTTTGATTGTATTACGTTTTGAGGATAGAGTTTTAGTGTTAGTTAGAACGGGATAAATGGAAATTTAGTGAAGAAAAGAGTGAATGCAGTGCGAATAGGATTTTTTGATTCTGGAATTGGCGGAATTACAGTTCTTTATCAAGCATTGAAGATATTGCCGAATGAAGATTATCTTTTTTATGCAGATACAGCCCATGTTCCATATGGAGAAAAAAGCAAAGATGAAGTAAAGAAATATATTTTTGAAGCGGTTGATTTTATTGCAAGTCAAAATGTAAAAGCAATTGTCATTGCTTGTAATACAGCAACAAGTGTAGCAGTAGAAGATTTAAGAAAAAAATATGATTTTCCAATCATTGGGATAGAGCCGGCGGTAAAGCCAGCGGTGAAACGTTGCGAACGAACACAAGGTAGGGTGTTAGTGTGTGCAACGAAATTAACACTACAAGAAACAAAATTTGAAAATCTTTTAAGCAGCATTGGTAATAGCGAGATTGTTGATCGCTTACCGTTGCCTGGACTTGTCGAATTAGCGGAACGTTCCCAATTTCAGGAAGAATTTGTCTTACCTTATTTAAAAGAACAGCTAGCTTCTTTTGATTTAGAGCAATATGATACGGTTGTCCTTGGTTGTACCCATTTTCCATTTTTTAAAGATTGTTTGAAAGAGATATTACCTGCCCATATCGCGATTATTGATGGAAGTATTGGAACAGCCAAAAATTTAAAACGAATTCTTGAAGAACAAGGAAAGCTAAGTGAAAATAATGGAGATATTCAATTCTTTCAATCGGGAGTTAAAGTAGAAGATAAAGAAACGTTACATACATATAAGGAATTGCTTGAACGCTTAAAAAAATTGGATGAACTAGAGGTATAGATAGTAAAAAACCTTTGGAATGATGATTTCCAAAGGTTTTTACGTCCCTAAATGTTATTTTTAAAGATCTAAAGGAGTAACCTTTTGAGAGGTTTTCGTAACATTTTCTGATACGTTGTTTTCAGTAATACTTGTTTTTTCTTCATGAATAGCTAATAAAACACCAAGGGCAATGAAAGCAGCTCCTACCCAAAATGTTCCACCTATTTTTTCCCCTAGAAGAAGCCAACCAAGTAAGGCGCCAACGACAGGCTGAAAGAAAAAAAACAATCCACCACTTGAGGCATTCAGCATTTGTAATCCTCGGTTCCAAAGAACGAATCCACCAGCAGTAGAAATAATACCCAAATATAAAATGCCACCCCAATTGATAGGTAGTGCTAATTGATTCATGTCTATTGCGGCTAATCGTCCTAAAACAAAGGGGGTTAAAATAACGAAAGCAATTAACGTAGCATACGTTGTTACGACTAATAGAGAATAGTGACTTGGTACACGTTTAATTAAAACGGACATAAGTGCCCATGTTAATGCAGCGACAAGTAGTGAGATGCCACCAAGTTTATTTGACATATCGATATGCACGTTGCCAACAATCAGTAATACACCTACTGTCGCTAAAAAGATGGATACACCTTTTTTCAGATTTAAACTTTCTTTAAGAAGGAAACGTGCAAAAAGGACCATAAAGGCTGGTGTTGTGGCGGTAATAACGGCGCCCATTTGTGCAGATGACAAGCTAGTACCCGTTTCCTGTGTAACAATAGAAATCGTGTTGCCAATTACGCCAATTGCAACAATAAGTGGAATATCTCGATGTTGGATTTTCCATGATTGTTTTGTTAGGAAACCGATGATGACAAGGGCAATAATCGCTACCAAATAACGCATCCATACTAATTCTAAAGGTGGTACGACTGCTACAACCACTTTCACAACAACGTACATACCACCCCAAATACTAGCAGCTAAAGTTAAATAAATAGAACCTAATAAGGTTTGTTTCATTTCTATTCCCTCCGTTTGTATGTGTAGATTAAGCGTTGTCCTTAACGGAGGTTGTAGTCACTACTACTCCATTAAGGACGTAGAAGTGCTACTGGTACATCATTTTCAAATAATGGATTTAAACACATGTATTTCCCTCCTATCTTTTTAACTTTATATATATTGCATCATTCAAGCTTCGATTATTGCCATTAAGTATCGTTATTATAATTGAATTTATTGAAACAGTAAATGATATATCTGATTTTTCAGTTAACTAAATAAACATAAATATGTAACATTTTCTCTTTCAATTTTATGGGAATAAATATGATATAGTGGAATTGAGCACATTTATAGGGGGGACTTTATAATGGCAAAACTTTTTCAAGAAATCGAAATTAATGGATTAAAATTGAAAAATCGAATTGTAATGGCACCAATGGTAATGAATAGCAGTGATAATTTAGGATTAGCAAATAATTTTCACCTTGTTCATTATACAACTCGGGCAGTAGGGGGCGTTGGCGCAATTATTATTGAAGCCACTGCAGTTGAGCCACGAGGAAGAATTACGAATGAAGATTTAGGAATTTGGAGTGACGAGCATATTGAACCATTAAGTCGCATCGTTTCGGAATGTAAAAAATATGGTGCAAAAATAGGTATTCAATTAGCACATGCAGGACGAAAATGTCAGGTATTAGATGAACAAAGTATCGCTCCAAGTGCAATTGCATTTGATCAAAGTTATCGTATGCCAAATGCAATGACGAGAGAAGATATTCAAGTTGTAATTGAAGCTTTTAAACAAGGAGCGAGAAGAGCGAAAGAAGCAGGCTTTGATTTCGTTGAGATTCATGGTGCACATGGTTACTTAATTAATGAATTTATGTCACCGCTTACGAACACACGAGCAGACGAATATAAAAATAGAGCTACTTTTTTAGGGGAAATTGTGAAAAGTGTTCGATCTGTCTTTGAAAAACCAATTTCTCTTCGTGTGAGTGGATATGAATATAGAGAAGGTGGCAATACACCGACAGAAGTTGGGAATATTATAAATGAAGTGAAGCAATTTGGAATTGATATGGTTCACGTAAGTTCTGGTGGAGTTGTACCAGCTCCTATCGATCCGTATCCAGGGTATCAAATTCCATTTGCTGAAAAAATAAAAGAAGTAACAGGGTTACCTGTCATTGGCGGTGGCTTAATTACAGAGCCAGCAATGGCAGAAGAAATAGTGGAAAGTGGTAGCTGTGACATGGTCTTTTTTGCACGTGAATTGCTTCGTAATCCATATTGGCCATTACATGCGGCAAAAGTGTTAGAAGCAGACATAGAGTGGCCGAAGCAATATATTCGAGCAAAAAA
>JBJEFI010000113.1:0-4073 GCA_051873875.1 Bacillaceae bacterium
GGTTGTTCATTAAAATAAAATTTACCAGCTACTTTTCCCATCATTTCAGCAAGAATAAAAGATACTGACGCACTAATAATCATTATTCTATTTTTATTTGTTCTTGTAAACCAGTAGCCAATGACAGCTGCTAATAGAAAATAAACCATATATTCAGCAATGAATACAAATGCATCATTCAAAAAAACATATTCTTTTCCCAAATCATTAATCACTCTAAATAATTCTACGTTCAGTTCTACATTCATAGAAAATCCCCCTCTTTTTCTCTTGTATTTAGCTTAATACATGATGAAAAAAAGACATATCGAAGTTCATGACAAAAAACTTACGAAAACGTAAGATATATGCAGGGTATCACCAAGAATTTAATAAGCTGTTACTCCCATGAATTCCTTCAATAATATAATTTAAAACAATATTTTTTTATTGTAAAACGATAAATAATGTGTTAAATTCAAATTAAAACTAAATAAGTGAGGTGCTTTTTATGAAACATGGTTCAACCCTCTTTTTAAAGATAGCTCTTTTTCTAATTGGAGCTCCCGTTCTTGCATTGGGCCTATTTGGATTGTTTTGGTTAGTTAAGAATCCAGCAAATCCAGAATACGCTTATATGCTATATCCGATTGTAATAGGTATGTATGTATCGGCGATTCCATTTTTCATCGCATTGTATAAGGCTTTTAACCTTTTAAGTTACATTGATAAGAACAAAGCTTTTTCACAAATTTCTGTTACGGCTTTAAAGCATATAAAATACTGTGCAATTACAGTTAGTGCGTTGTATGTGGTGATTATACCTTTCGTTATTCTCGTAGCAGATAAAGACGATGCGCCAGGTCTTGGCATATTTGGAATGATCCCTATCTTTGCTTCAATCGTAATTGCCGTATTTGCGGCTGTTCTGCAAAGGCTTTTACAAGAAGCAATTGATATAAAATCAGAAAATGATTTAACGGTCTGAGGTGAAAACAATGGCGATTATCATTAATATCGATGTAATGTTGGCGAAAAGAAAAATGAGTGTAACCGAACTTTCAGAAAAGGTTGGAATAACAATGGCGAACCTTTCCATATTGAAAAATGGCAAGGCAAAAGCAATTCGTTTTTCAACGTTAGAGGCAATTTGTAAGGCATTAGATTGTCAACCTGGAGATATTTTAGAATACAAAAGTGATGAAGACATTTAATAAGTAGGACTCACATCTATTCAAAAAACGTTTGGAGGCACAATTCATGAGAGCAGTAAAACAGCTCGTTCGTTTTGGGTGGGAACAGGCCTTATCCTGTTTGTTTCCTGTTGTTATTTTTGCCTCGTTGGCTTTGACACAAATGATAGACCTTCCCTTTTTACCACGCTATGACTGGTTGCTTATCATCTGTCTTCTGATGCAGTGTGGCATGGTCCGTTCGGGATTGGAAACAAAGGATGAATTAAAAGTTATTACATTGTTTCACTTGATTGGGCTTGCGTTAGAAGTTTTTAAAGTACATATGGGCTCTTGGTCTTATCCTGAGGAAGGCTATTTCAAAATTTTTGGAGTACCGTTGTATAGCGGATTTATGTACGCAAGCGTAGCTAGTTATCTTTGCCAAGCATGGAGAAGGCTTAAGGTTGAATTAGTTAAGTGGCCACCATTTTTGGTAGTTGTACCTCTTGCCGCTGCAATTTATTTAAATTTCTTTACCCACCATTATTGGATTGATGCTCGTTGGGGCTTATCAGGGCTTGTCATTATTGTCTTTTGGCAATCATGGGTTGTATACGAAGTGAATGGCACTCGTTACCGAATGCCACTCGCCCTTTCTTTTGCGCTTATCGGATTTTTCATATGGGTAGCTGAAAATATCGCAACGTTCTTCGGCGCTTGGAAATATCCAAATCAAACGGAAGCATGGAGTCTCGTTCATCTAGGAAAGGTGAGTTCATGGCTGTTATTAGTAATTGTTAGCTTTCTAATAGTAGCCACATTAAAACAAGTTAAAGAAAAAAGTCCAGCTAGGATAAATGCTAGTCAATTATTATAAGTGTTAAAAATCATTAAAAAAGTCGAATTCTTAACGTACAAGAATTCGACTTTTTTAAATTAACATTTACTTAATGTATACTATTTTCGAAATGTTGGTATTACCCCTTCACCAATACATTCGTTAATCTTTCCATAAAACGTTTTTTAAATGTTTCTCCATTTACACCAACGCAGGCTTTTACATTAGGGTTTGGATCTGAAAGTCGGGCTGTATCTCCAGTTGTTCTTCCACGTTCGCTTCCTTCCGTATTCACAATCATATACATAGAAAGTGTTTGTACTAAATCAGGGTCAATAGCAACAGCTACTGCTAATGGGTCATGAAGGGCGCAACCATTTAGTTGTTTATTAAGCACTTTATATACATCAATATAGTGATCTGTCATATCTGCATATATATTTCCAGATACTGTATTTCCTTCTCTCCATTTTTGCGTCTCTTCTTTTGTTAATGTTGTACGCATTGTTACATCCAATCCAACCATTGTAAACTTCAGGCCACTTGTAAATACTAAATTCGCCGCTTCAGGATCTTCATGAATATTTGCTTCTGCAAAAGGAGTTGTATTTCCAGGTACTGTTAGAGCACCACCCATAATGACTACGTTTCCAACCATCTCTTTAAAAGCAGGCTCTTTTTCCAATGCAGCAGCAAGATTCGTAAGTGGTCCTGTTGCGACAATCGTTAACTCTTTCCCATATTTTCTAGCCGATTCAATCATAAAATCTACACCATCAAATTGTTCTTTTACACGACTTGATTTATTTAATTCAACATTTCCGACACCATTTTTCCCATGAATCCATCGACATATTTCTCTTACTTTATAATCTTCCTTCATCATGGCACAAGATTTGCCTGCATAAACAGGAATATTATTATGGCCTAACATGTCTAGTAATGACAATGTATTATCAATACTTTCTTCTAACAATACATTTCCGAAACTGCCAACTACCCCAATTAAATCAACTTCTGGACTACCTAGTGCATAAGCAAGGGCTAATGCATCATCAATTCCTGTATCTAAATCTAAAATCATTTTCATCTATCTTCATCTCCTCTATGTATGTACTAATTAATTTGTGCTATTCACTTCATCTAATGTTGGAATAGAGGTTTGTGCCCCTTTTCGAGTTACAACAATTCCAGAAACTTTATTTCCAAATGTAATAGCTTCCTCATAACTTGCACCGTTTCCTAATGCAATAGAGACAGCTGCTGTAAAACTATCTCCTGCTGCTGTCGTATCAACCACATCTACCTTGTTGGCTGGGAATTCTTTAACAAAATCTTTTGTTACGAATAAAGAACCTTCTCCACCTAACGTAACAATTACCGTTTTTATGCCTCGATTAAGTAATTCTCTTGCACCACTTACTAAGTCTTCTTTACTAGTAAGTTGTCTTCCTACTAGTGTTTGAAGTTCTGTTTCATTTGGCTTTACGATATCAATATGTTGAAATAATTCATTTGGAATATCACATCTTGCAGGTGCTGGGTCTAACAATACTCGTTTATTTCGTTCCTTTGCTAGTTTTACAACATAAGAAACAACTTCAAGAGGAATTTCAAGTTGCATAATAACCATATCGCATTCGTCTATCATTTCAATATGCTTATCAATCATTTCTGTAGATAGCATACTATTTGCCCCTTGAATAACGATAATGGAGTTTTCCCCTTGTTCATTTACAGTAATAAACGCATTACCAGTAGGAGCTGTTTCCAAAATTTCTACACCACTCGTATCTACGCCTACACTTTTTAAGTTATCAAGCAGTCTATCACCATACTGGTCTTTTCCAACAGCCCCAATCATTCCAACATTTCCACCAAGCTTTCCTAAGGCATAAGCTTGATTGGCGCCTTTTCCACCTGGAACAAGGGTAAGTTTTTTCCCAAGTATCGTTTCACCGACTAATGGCATTTTTTCCACATCAATAAGAAAATCCATGTTTAAACTTCCAACTACTAACATTTTTTTCAATTTGGTTTACCTCTCCATTTCAATTACTTACATCTCTAAACACTTCATT
>JBJEFI010000113.1:4173-35034 GCA_051873875.1 Bacillaceae bacterium
AAAGGAATTGTAGCAAGATTCTTATTGGGCTATTTCGAAATGAAAGGACTTGACTATCGCTGTACAATAAAAATAAAGAGGTTATACATTTTAGTCATATATAAAATGTGTAACCTCTTTATTTTTATTATTTAGTTCTTGAAAACTATCGTTATCTCACTCAACCACTATCAGTTCCTTCAACGCTTTTTTATCAATTTTCCCTACAGATGTTGTTGGAAAAGAGGGAACGATTTTTATTTTTTTCGGTATTTTATAAGATGCTAGTTTTCCATAACAAAAATCTTTTACTTCGGATAAAGTAACTACCTTATCAGCAAATGGCTTAATGATTGCAATAACAGATTCGCCCCACTTGTCATCTTTTATTCCTAAAACAACGATTTGGTCGATAGCTGGATGACATGCTAAACATCGCTCTACTTCCATTGGATACACATTTTCCCCACCAGTAATAATCATATCCTTTTTTCGATCAACAATGTAATAATCACCATCTTCATCTTTCATCGCCAAATCCCCTGTATACAACCACTTATTCACGATGGCCTTCGCCGTTTCTTCATCCCGTTGCCAGTAACCCTTGCAGACATGATTACCTTTTAAAAGCAGTTCACCTACTCGATTAGTTTCTACTTCCATACCTTCTTTATTAACAATCTTCGCTTCTACATACATCATCGGCTTTCCAACAGCGCCTTTTTTTCGATAACTAGTAGATGGATCCATATAAAAATTATTAGGTCCAGCTTCAGTTAATCCATATCCTTGCTTAAAGGTCCATCCTTTTTTGCAAAAGGTATCATATATTTCAAATGGACAAGGTGCTCCACCAGATAAAAATGTATGAACCGTCGTTGTTGATTGAACAAAAGAAGGACTGTCTATCCATTCTTTGTACATCGTTGGAACCATCAACACAATGGTACATCCATATTGATTAAGCAAAGATGTTACCTTATCTGCTCGAAACTTATTTACTAATACAACAGTTCCACCAATGTATAACAATGGTACACATAAAGCATTTAACCCTCCTGTATGAAACATTGGCATCATGTTTAGCGTCACATCATTCTTACATAAATTCCAAGTAATAATTGTATTAACTGCATTTGTAATAATGTTTTCGTGGGTCAGAATAACCCCTTTTGCTCTGCCTGTTGTACCACCTGTATACAACAACAACAGGGGATCTTCTTTTTCTATCTCGGAAAATTTTTCTTGCTCATTTTCTGCTTGCTGAATGAACTCCCTATACGTTTTACTACCTATACAAATTTGTGAAATAGATAATCCCTTTGTTTTTTCAATTTGTTCCTCACTAACAAATAAACAAACTGGATTACAATCTTCAATAATTTCTTCTATTTCTTTCGTTGACAATCGCCAATTAATTGGAACAAGAATAGCACCTAATTGGCTACATGCAATAAGTAACTCAATATAACAGACGTGATTTTCACTTATAAGCATGACACACTGTCCTTTTGTTACGTGTAAAATTTGCAGTAGCCTTTTTGTTTTTACAATTCTTTCATACAACCCTTCATATGTCCATGCATCCCCTGTTTGGGCATCAATTACCGCAAGGGCATGTGGGGTCGTTCGTACCCGATTCGAAAACCAATTTAGCTCCACACTCACCATCTATCTCCCCTATACAATCTATAAAACAATTCCCCCATCTACATGGATGATTGCGCCATTAATATATGCCGCGTCGTCGGATGCTAAAAAGACATATGCTTTCGCAATATCTTCTGGTTTGCCAAGTCGTTTCAATGGCACTTGTTGTTTTACTTTTTCAATTACTTTTTCTGGAATTGTTTCTACCATGCTCGTTTCAATAAAGCCTGGTGCCACTGCATTCACATTAAGCCCTTTTCGCCCTAATTCTTTTGCCCATGTTTTCGTCATCCCAACAACGGCTGCTTTAGAGGCTGCATAATTGGTTTGCCCAACATTTCCATAGACGCCAGATACAGAAGAAGTGTTGATAATAACCCCTTTCCCTTTGGCAATCATCGTTGGTGCCACTGCTTGTGTACAGTGAAAAACACCCTTTACATTCACATCTAATACAGATTGAAATTGTTCTTCTGTCATTTTTACTAGTAAACTATCTCTTGTAATACCCGCATTATTAATTAGTACATCAATAGTTTGTAGGTCTTCTAATACTTTTGTCACCATTGTTTTTACCGAATTCTCATCAGCCACGTTTACTTCATAAAAATAAATGTTTTCACTTAATTCAGATAATTTATCACGTGCTTGTTGACCTACTTCTTTATTATAGTCAGCAATGGCTACTACAGCCCCATTTAATAAAAATTGCCAAGCCGCTGCATAGCCAATTCCATTTGCTCCCCCTGTAATCAGAACGACTTTTTCTGCTACACTCATTTTTGAGCCTCCTTCTGTTTTAAAAATAGATGCATCTCTTGTAATAATTGAGATAAATCATCTACCAATGGAGAGTGTCCACATCCTTTTAACTGAGTGAATGTCGCACGCTCACCCAAGTCTTCAATTAATTCTTCTGTCATCTCTTTCGTAATCACAATGTCTTCATCTCCATGCATAATGTGAACTGGACAAATAATCTGACCTACTTCACCAGTTCCTGCTACAAACCCATTGTGAACATGACTAATATTAAACATATTAAGGGCGTAATAAATATCTGCTAAATTGCGTTGAGTACATAAATCATCTAAGTAAGCATCATAAATATCGGCTGGTGGTTGGTTTCGTCTATAAATGAGCGTATTCCATAATTGGCGTAAATATTCTTTGTCTCTCTCATTATACGCCTGTTGAACTGGAATTGTCCGAATAGAGTCATTGGCAACTTCTTCGTAGGTTAAAGCTCGCTCAAAGGAAACACCATCATTTGTTAACATAAATGGATATCCTCTCGTTGATGCTGATGCTAGTAACGTAATGGATTTACATTCATCTGGATAAGTAGCTGCGTATTGCATCGCAACTGCCCCACCAGTAGACCAACCGACTAAATGAAAAGAGGTTAATCCGCGCTCTGTCACAAATAATTTAATATCTTCACTTAACTCCTTAATCGAACGAATATGATGATGATACGTGGAAAGTCCAAAACCACGCATATCAACCGCATACAACGTATATGCTTCATCAAAATTTTCTAAAACAGGTTCCCAGTGCTTTGATGAAATCATATTTCCATGGATGAAAAGAACAACTTCTTCCCCCCCTTGTCTTTCTCGATAAGCCATATTTTCTCCATTTGGTAATGGTATTGATTTTAATACAATCTCCATTTTTCTATCCCCTTCCCCATTGAATAACAGTCGCCCCCCAAGCATAACCAATTCCAGCGCTAACTAAAACAACGATACTTCCATCCTTTACCTTTCCTGCTTGTTCGGCTAATTGTAGAGACAAAATTTGATCAAATTGTCCAATATGCCCATATTCATGTAAATAAATTGACTGCTCTTCTGATAAATTCAGTTCCTTTAAAACATATTGATGAGCAGATACCTTCATATGAAGCATAGCCAAATAATCAATGTCCTTTTCTTGATAACCACTTTTTTGAAGTGCTTGTTTAATGACCTTCAAAAAATTGACCATTGATTTTTGTTCCAAACGAGCTTTCATACCAGCTGGATCTAACACATCTAATTGATATAATCCTTCTTTTAAAGTTAATTCTGTTAATGGGTGCTTCGTTCCTCCTGCTACTACGACAACATCTTCAGAAAATGTGCCATCTGTTATCATGCTACTTTCTAGCACTCTATTTTTATTGCTATCTTTTTGTAAAATAATTGCTCCGCCACCTGCTCCTAAGTTATACATAAAGCGCGTTCGCTCATTTTTATAATTAATAAAATCGCCATTGCGATAACCACCTGCTAACAAAACTGTACGAATACTTTCATCTGCTATCATCATATCTTTGGCAACCTTTAAGGCCATTACTGTCGTGCCACAACGTTGTGCCACATCAAATGCCCAAGCATTTTTTGCCCCTATTGCTTCTTGAAGTTTAATTCCTGCTGTCCATAGGGGGTATTCCTTGTACTCTTCACCTATGTACATAACCAAATCAATTTCTTCTGGGTGGATACCGCTATTTTCAAGGGCAATCTTAGCAGCTCGAATTCCCATTTCACAAGTATGATCCTCTTCACTTGGAATTGGTTTTTTTGTAATTCCTAATTTTTCTTTTATTATCTTTACCGGCAAACCTGTATAAAGCGCAATTTCTTCTGCCGTTTGGACAGTAGAGGGAATATACATGCCTAATCCAGCAACGCCAATATCTGTCACACTACCTCACTCTCCTTAACAGCAGTTTCCCCTTTCTTTTTCCTGTATAATCTACGATGATGCCAAGCAAGGATAGAACCAACAATTCCTTTTGGGAAAAACATGACAACGATAATATACGTAATACCGAAAAAGATAATCCACCTTTCAAAAATCGGATGCAATGGCGCTAAGCTTGTTAAAAACTCATGGGCAAACTGAATAATTCCCGCTCCAACAACTGCACCAATTAATGTTCCCACGCCTCCAATAATCGTAATAAGTAAAGCATCTAATGTCATATCTGTTGCAAAAAAAGAAGTGTTCACAAATCGTAATGTCATCCCGTACAAGGAACCAGCCATGCTAGCAATCATTCCCGACACGACACTAACAATAACTTTATAATGTAGAACTTGATAACCTAATGCTTCCACTCGTTCTTCGTTTTCTCGGATACCTTTCAAAATACTTCCAATCGGTGATTGGGTAAAAAAGCGTAATAAAAAATACATGACAACCATAAAGGCAAGGGCAATGAAATAAAAGTTGATGCGATCTCGAAATAATTCTGGTGGTAAAAAAGTAAAACCATCATTTCCAGCTGTTAAACTACGCCATTTTTCCGCAATAACTAGAAATAGGCCAGCCAACGCAAGCGTAAACATAGCATAAAAATGACTTTTTAATCGTAGTGTTAAAATACCAACAAAAAAGCTAACAATCCCAGCAATGATTGCACCTACTATAATGGATAATACAACCGTTCCAACCGTTTGTTCCATTCTTTTCAAAATAATCCCTGTTGTGTATGCTCCGATACCAAAAAACATGGCATGACCAAAGGAAATAATACCTGTAAAGCCCAGTAATAAATCATAACTCATTGCAAAAACAGCTAGTAAATACACTTGTGTACATAAAATTAATACGTTTCTTGAATCTGTTATAAACGGAACGAAACATAGTAAGATAGTTAGTACGATAAATACCCACGTTGTTTTTGATACGTTCATTCCCTCACCCCTTTAATTGAAATAAGCCTTTTGGTCTAAATACTAAAACAAGAATCATTAATATCATATTGACCGCTAATGATAGCTGTGGAACAAAATAAGCCATATAAGAACCTGCTAATCCAACTAAAATAGCTGCCAACATGGAGCCACTTACACTTCCCATTCCACCAATAACAACAACGATAAACCCTAAAATACCAAATTCTAATCCCATTTCGGCGTAGACAACACCTGAATAAGAAGCAAATAACGCTCCAGAAAATGCCGCTAATCCACACCCAATCATAAATACATATAGAAAAACACGTTTGATTGGAATTCCCAATGCCTGAGTCATTTCTTTATCTAATACCCCTGCTCGAATCATCAACCCTAATCTCGTTTTATTTAGCAATACATATAATGCTGCGTAAATGAGTAAACCAACTACGATAATAAAGACACGATACTTAATAACAATAATATCGCCAACGTCCCAGCTTCCTTGTAGCCATTCTGGTGTTTTTGCTGTCAATTGATTTGGTCCCCATACAACCTTTAGCAGTTCACTAAGAACAAGCATTAAACCTAATGTAATTAAAATTTGTTGCATATGATTTCCATATACAGGTGTAATAATTACTTTTTCAATGATAAAGCCAAGGGCAACTCCTACTACAACGGCAATAACAATAGCTACGATAAAACTATTTGTAATCGAATATCCCCATATTCCAGCATATGCCCCCCAAGCGAATAACCCACCATGGGCGAAATTCAGGACATCCATTAAACCAAAGATTAACGTTAGTCCGACGGCTAAAAGAAAGATAAGTAAGCCTGTCGATAAGCCATTAATTGTTAAATTAAAAAACAAATCCAACGTTGCTTCCCCCTCTCTTTTACGCAATTCCTAAATAACGTTTTCGTAAGTCTTTGTTTTCCGTCAACTCATTCATTCTGCCATTGTGAACTGTCTTTCCATCATCAAGAATATAAAAACAATCCCCAAGCTGACTTGCCATATAAAAATTTTGTTCTACTAAAATTATTGTTCGTTTTTCCTTAATAGAGTGTAAGGAGTCAATTACCTTTTGAATCATAATTGGCGCAAGCCCTTTACTTGGTTCGTCAATTAATAACAAATCTGTTTCTTGAATATAGGCTCTGGCAATAGCTAACATTTGCTTTTGTCCACCACTTAAATAACCACCTTGTTTTTTCCAATACGTTTTTAAATCCGGAAACAATTGCAAAATCCATTCCAATCGTTCTTCTGTTTGCACTGTTTTTTTCTTAATTGCTACTTTCATATTTTCTTCCACTGTTAAACTACCAAATATCCCCTGATTTTCTGGAACATACCCTATTCCTTTTTCACAAATACGGTGAGGGGGTAATTGTTTAATCTCCTCCCCTTTAAACTGTATGCTCCCTTGTTTTGCAGGAAGTAAGCCCATAATACTTTTTAATGTAGTTGTCTTTCCTGCCCCATTTCTTCCTAATAATACGGTAATTTCTCCTGCTTTTGCTTGAAAAGTGACATCGTGTAAAATATGATATTGTCCAATATCCGTTTGTAAATTTTGAACATTAAGAAGCAAAGGAACCCCCTCCTAAATACGCGGTTTGAACGATTTCATCAGCCATAATTTCTGTTGGTGTACCATCTGCAATCATCGCTCCGTTTACGAGTACAATCATACGATCTGATAAATCAAGTACCATATCCATTTTGTGCTCAATTAATAAAATCGTTTTGTTTTTATCTTTTTTTATCTCCTTAATGACGTCAATCATCATCGGTACTTCTTCAATTGCCATTCCAGCTGTCGGTTCATCAAGAAGGAGAATATTCGTCTCTAACGCTAGCAACATCCCTATTTCTAATTTTCTTTTTTCTCCATGAGAAAGCTGACTTACAATCATTTCTCTTTTATTTTCTAATAACACTTGCGCTAAAATCTTATTTGTTTTTTCGTTTATATTTTTTAACTGATTAGTTCGTTTCCAAAATGTATAATACACCTTCTGTTGAGATTGAACTGCCAAACGAATATTTTCAAAGACAGTTAGATTTAAAAAGACATTAGTCATTTGAAAGGAGCGTCCAATCCCTAACCTTGCTCGTTTCGTTGGTGAATAAGAAGTAATTTTATTTCCATTTAAATAAACGTCCCCATTTGTTGGCGTAAGTTGCCCACTAATTAAATTGAAAAAAGTTGTCTTTCCTGCTCCGTTTGGCCCAATAATAGACGTCAATTCTCCATTTCTTAGTTGAAAGGAAACATGGTCAACAGCTAATTGCTTTCCAAAAGAAACACATAAATCAACGGTTTCAAGTACAACGGTCATTTTCATTCTCCTTTCTTGTACTGAAGATACAAAGGTAGCCCTATTAAGTCACTAACTTAATAGGTGCACCTTCACTTATTTGTTTATAATTGGTGGTTCTGTTTCAGCCGGTGTTAATTCTCGTTGGAGAACAGGAACAGGATAATCAATTCCATCGACCTTTTGTAATTTAATCGCATACATCGTTTGCAACGCTTGATGGTCTTCTTTTCGGAATGTCATTTTACCTTTTGGGGTTTCAAAGCTCATTCCTTCCATTGTGCTAATTAATTTATCTGTATTTGTACTACCCTCTGTTTTCTTTAGTGCCTCTACAATGGCAATTGCTGCACTCATTCCACCTGGCGTAAATAAATCTGGCAATTCGCCATTAAAACGTTTTTTATGCTCCTCAACAAGCCACTTGTTAACATCATTTGTCGGCAATGAATTATAGTACACACTAAACCCTTCCATTCCAATTAAGCTACTCATTGTTTTTAAAACAGGAATATCAGGTGCACCTGTTGAAATTTTGATTCCTTTTTCAGCCAATTTCATATCGTAAATTTGGTTCCATGGTGAATTTGCTCCAGCCCAAACAACAAATAAATAATCTGGCTTTGCATCAATGATTTTTTGTAAGTTAGCCGTAAAATCTGTTGCCTTTGGATCCGCAAATTCTTGATGGATAATGTTTGCTCCTAGTTTTTCTGCTGCTTGTTTAAACGCCTTCACTCCATCTTGCCCAAAGGAATAATCAGGTGCCAACGTGGCAATCTTTACCCCTGGTTTGGCAATTGCTGCCGCCCCTGCTATGGCATCTTGAGAAGAGTTACGAGCTGTACGGAAAATGTATTTATTCCACTCTGAACCAGTAATACTATCGGCCACGGCTGGTTCAACGACCATAATTTTTTCATACTCTTCTGCCAATGGTAACAACGCCAATGTATCTGCTGAACTTGATGAACCAACTAGAAAATCTACTTTCTCATCTTCTAATAGCTTCGTTGCTTTTTGAACCGCAATTTCTGGCTTTGTTTGTGTATCTTCAACAACAATTTCAATTTTTCTTCCGTTTACTTCTCGTTTGCCTTCTGTTGCATAATCAAGTCCAATTTCAAACCCGTTTTTTGTTTGCTTTCCATAAGACTCTAATGGTCCAGACATAGAAGCTAACAATCCAATTTTAATCGGTCCATTCTCTTCTTTTTTCGATGTTGAATCTGACGAACACGCTGTTAACAAAATAGCTAAACTAGCAACAACACATACTAATTTCTTCATTTTCTTTCCTCCCTATAAATAATGCCTCAATCTGGTTTTATCCTGTCCAAACGGACACTAAACTTCTTTTTAAACTCCAATAGAACTAAGTGTCAGTAAGGACCCGATTGGTTTAACGACCCACCCGTAAGGATGAAAGATTCCCACTGGTGGAAGTTTTACCTTATTTTAAAAAATGTCAGTTACAAATGAGTTACAAAAAAAGAGCCTGCATCTTAATGCAAACTCTTTTCATGGTGTTCTAATTCGTCTATAAATTGTTGACAAGCTAATTTAATTTGTTCTCTTTCCTCTTCCACATAATAAAAATGACCTGACTTTGGTAATGTGATGATTTTATAGGTACAGTTCAACTTACTTTCAAATAGCCTTACACTCTTTTTTCTCACAAATTCATCTTGTTGCGAATGAATAATAAGAGTAGGAACTTTTAGATGATGTACATTTTTTCTCACCATTCGAACTAATTTAAATAAGTCAAGATAACGAGGAATATAGGAAAGGTATCCTAACAATGGTGGTGCTTCAATACTATATGACTCGTACAAGGATTTTGTATAGACATCCTCTTCTTTAATTCTATTAAAAACTACTTTTAACGCACACATAAAACCTCTAAAGGTTAGTCTTATTTTAAGCGGAGTTGCAATTGCGATAACTCCTACAATTTGTTTATCATTCTCTAAACAGGCATTCAACGCAAGCAATGATCCCATTGAATGACCAACTAAAATTATTTGTTTATACCGTTCTCTTAACCTATTTATTTGCTCGTCCACATAGTTTATCCATTGAGAAAGGTTACTTTTTACAAATTCTTTAGCAGTTGCACCATGTCCCGGCAAAAGAATAGAATAAACAGCTATCTCTCTTTGTAGTACAATATCTATTAAATATTGAAACTGATTTGGTCCTTCTAAAAAACCATGTATAAATAAAATTGCTGTACGACTATTAGAACGTTCATATAAAAAAGGTTTTTGTGCTTCTTTTTTTACTATATTGATAGATTTCTTCATTTATATCCCCTACATTTACAATTGTTATCTCTATAATATAGTCTTTTATCATCATTCTTTTTTTAGTTTGGTGAAGACATTGTGAACAACCAAAAGGGCCTCCTCATCTCTCAATGGCCCTCCTATCTTATTCATACATCTCCATCACATCTTCATTTAAAATCAACCGATACATTTGCATTGTCGCTTCCATCGGTTCAATTCCTACATTTTCTTCTAATACTTGTTTACATAAACGGAACCACTTAATTGCTTGAGGTCGATTTCCTTTCATATAAAAAGCGTACATTAGCAATCGATACGCTTCCTCCCACGTTGCATCTTTGGTAACAATCTCTTCACATAGTAAGATTGCCATATCTAGTTTCTTTAATTGAATATAGTTTTGTGCTAATCGTTCACATCCACTTAAATAGATAGTTAATAGTTCCCTACGCTTTTCTTTTGCCCAGTCCTCATACATTTTTTCAACTAAAAAATCACCTTTGTATAAAGCTTTACCTCTTTCTAAATAAAATAACGCTTGCTCGTTCTCTTTCTCTCCTAAGCCAAGAAGCATAAGGTGTTGAAATTGTTCATAATCAACAACAGTTGTTCCATGAGGATTAAATACATAATTCGTTCCATTTCGTTGGATAAAATAAGTTGCTTCCCTTGGCTTTCTTTTCGGCTCCAATACTTTATTTAATGTATTTAATGTTACTTTAAATTGTTGTTCTCCTGCTTCCTTATCACATTCCGGCCACAGTAGTAAAATTATTTCTTCTTTCGCTATATGCCGATGACGATTTAATAAGAACAAGCAAAATAAATCCTTTGCCTTTTCTCTTTTCCAATCCGCTTCCTCTACTTTTTCTTCCCCAAGCCAGACCGTTAATGCCCCTAGCATTTGGACACGAATGGAATAGCCTGGATGTAAAGTAGATACATGTAACATGCTCGTTCGCTTCATACTTTCTAATAAATGATAAATATATGTTTGATGAATATTTCGTTGATAAGCAGCAATAAACAACTGCCACATTTTCTCATGGTCATCAATACCAAATAGCGTTCGTTCTTTTAAGAAAAACACAAATCCATACGTCTGAATAGCTTGAATACAAATAAAAATCTCTTGTTCAAATACATCCTGTTTTCCACTATGAAACCCACAATAACTTTTCCAAAAGGAAGCAATCATTTTAAAATAATTGTCGCCATTAATACAAAAATAGCGGTATGCTTGTTCAAGATAGGAAAATGCTTCTTCATATTTCTTACCATGTGTATACGTTATTCCGATGGCTAATTGAATTAAGCCTGATAACCACATATCCTTTGCTTTTTCTGCTTCGATATAGGCTAGTGTGCCAAATTCAAAAGCTTTGTCATATTTCCCTTCTTTTCCATATAACAGACACAATCCCATATACGGTTCTGCTTTTCCACGACTCACATCTATTTTCTCCATCATTAACAATGCTGTTTCATAGCATTTTCGCGCTAAATCATTGTCATAGTCTACAATAATTTGTACAGCATGTCCCATTCGAATCCAACCACATGCCTCCACAAAAGGCGCTTGCATTTCTACTCCTTGTTGAATCGCTTTTTGCGCATAGCGCTTTGCTTCATTTGCATTTCCACTAAATACTTCAATTAATGACAATAGTAAATCTGTTTCCCGATACGTTTCTTGAATATATACTCGCTGGGTCATCTTTTTTTGTCTTTTTTCTAGTTGTTCCTTTGCTTTTTGAAGCTCACCTCTCCTTAAATAATAACGTGCTTTTACATTTTTATCTTCTAGGGAAATGCCATAGCGTTTTGCTAAAGAAAACCATTTATCTGCTTTCTTTCCTTCTCCTAAATTAATATAGTTTTCAATCATTAATTCTATTAATTTTTTCGTATTGTCATTAATAGCTGTTGTATTTGTTAACTGAAGGACCTTCTTTAAATATCGTTCTGCTAACATCGGTTGAATGGTATCAATATATATTTTCACTTTCCCTTCAATTCCTTGTTCAACTAATGATACTTCCTTTTTCTCTTCGCCAATACGACATGCTTGTTCATAGCTTTTGTTTGCTTCCTCATACAAACATAAATAACGTTCTAAATGACCTTGAATGAGCCACAACGTAGGATATTCTATTCGAATTTGCCAAGATAAATCTTTCATAGCATCATATAAATTTTGACAGTTTTCAAATTTTAGCAATGCATCATAATACGTACTTACTACTCTCGCAATTTCTCGTTCATCCTCTAATTTATTTGCAAAACGAAGAGCTATGTTATATTGCCCTCTTCTCTCAAACATCATCAAATAGTTTCCAAGCAATGCTTTATACATGTCTTTCTCTTTTTGACATTCATTTTGAAGAAACGATTGAAACAAAGCATGATATTGATAACGCTCATCTTCTAATTTATATAAAAAAAGATGATTATTTATTAAATAATCAATAATCCTTCCAATATCATTTCCTAACTTCGCTTCTTCACAGCTTTCAATTGTAATCTCCTCTAATAAAGATGATTGCAATAAAAAAGTTCGAATTTCTTGTGGTTGCTTTTCGTACACTTCATTTGTCAAATAGGTAAATAAATTCGTTTTATCTGTAAAAATGGATAGTAATTCCAAAGAATCATGATAAGAAAGATGATGACCAATTAACTGTAATGCAATAACCCACCCTCGTGTTTTTTGAAAAAGTAACTCTGCTTCTTGCTCCAATAATCGCCGTTGAAATTCATCTTCAAAATAAATCGTAATATCTTCTTTCGAAAAAGTAAAATCTACTTCCGTCAATTCAAGTAATTCTCTTCTAATTTGCTGAACAGAAATTTGCTTCCAATTAGGGATTCTCCTTGAAATAAATACAAAATGAATATGATTATTTAAATGTTCTAATACAAGATCCATCCATTGATTAATTTCTTCTATATCTAAAATTTCTTGTAAATCATCTACAACTAGTACTAATTCTTTATTTAAAGATGCTAGATCATTCAAAAAGAAGGTGGCTAACAATTTTACATCTTCCTCTTTTTGTTCATAATAGACATCCTGATAGAAAGCTAGATACTCTAATGTTTTAAATCCAAATTCCTTCTCAATCGAACGAATGGAATGTACTAAATGATACACAAATAATACAACACTCGCCTCTTCCTTTGTAACCTTTAGCCATGAGAAAGAAAGGCGATGATGATGTAAAAAAGTCAATGTAGAGATTGTTTTTCCATATCCTGCTCCTGCATGAATAAGAATTGTTTTATAATCCAGAAGCTTTTTCATTTTTTTTACTAGCGGTTGGCGATAAAAAAAGCCTTCCTGCTTCTTTGGTGGCTTTAATTTTGTTTGCATTAATGGAGTGCTCAGCATCCTATTCCTCCTCTGCTAAAACAAAATCCATATCATACATATATTCGATTTTTCACGTATACTTTCCTGCTTATAAATAGTCCTCTCTTCTTATATTCCAAAAAATGATTAACTTTCTATATATATATAAATATTATCAAATTATTACAGTTATCCGTTGAGTTTTCAGAATTTTTTTGTTAGTATGAATATTAATTCTATTATAAGGGGGTAACTATGTGAAACTATCAAAAGGTTTTTCCGTTGTACTATCTTCTGCACTTTTACTAAGTAGTGTCAGCTTTGTAAGTGCAGAAACAACAAAACCACAAGTCTCTTCAAAAGTTTTACAGCAAGTAAAGCAAGATTTAGCAAAGAAAATGAAAAAAGTTGGGCCAGAACAAAAAACTGATACATTTAAGGCTAATGATGATGTACGAATTGTCGTCGAAACAGATGGACAAACACCTCTAGAATACGCTACTCAAAAAGGAGTTCTTTACAAGGACCTCCCTACTTCTACAAAATCAACATTAAAAACACGCGCCATAGATGGACAAAAGAAAGTAAAGGCTAGCCTTCAAAAACAAAAAGTCTCCATCAAATTGAAAAAAGATTTTTCAACGGCATTTACAGGATTTAGTGGAATTGTCAAATATAAAGATATTGCAAAAATTAAAAAGACAAACGGTGTTAAAGACGTTTATATTGCCAATGAATATGAGCGCCCAGAGCCTAATATGACAACGAGTCACTCGTATATCCAATCAATCCAAACATGGGCTGATGGTGGTTATAAAGGGGAAGGTATGGTTGTTTCTGTTATTGATACAGGGATAGATCCTTCTCATAAAGACTTTGTATTAAGTCCAGAAACAAAAGAGAAATTAACAAAAGGATCCGTAAACAAAGTTATTAAAGACAGCAGCTTAAAAGGAAAATTCTACACAGAAAAAGTTCCTTATGGCTATAACTATTTCGATCAAAATAATACAATTTTGGATTTAGGGCCAGAAGCATCTGAACATGGTATGCACGTCGCTGGTACAGTCGCTGCCAATGGCGATAAAGATGGTGTCAAAGGGGTTGCTCCTGAAGCACAAGTATTAGCGATGAAAGTATTCAGTAACGATCCAAAGTTTCCATCTACATACTCTGATATTTACCTTGCAGCAATTGATGAAAGTATTGCCCTTGGCGCAGACGTATTAAATATGAGCTTAGGTTCTGCCGCTTCTTTCTACGATAGTAAGAGCCCAGAAGATCTTGCCATTACACGTGCTGTAAAAAATGGTATCGTATGTGCCGTATCTGCAGGTAATGCTGGTTATTCTTCATATGGATATGACTTACCAACTTATGAAAATCCAGATATCGGTTTAGTTGGTGCTCCTGGTTTAAATGCGGATACAATCCAAGTAGCGGCATCTGGGAACACTGCTTATTTATACGAACATAAGCTTACAAGCCCAACATTAAACATGTCAGGCTTTGGTATTGATAGCTGGGAAAAATTAAAAAATCCACAGTTAATCATGCTATCAGAAAATGCTTTAGGAAAAGTTGGAGAATATCAAGGGAAAGATGTGAAAGGAAAAGTCGTTGTTGTAAAACGTGGTGACATTTCCTTCAATGAAAAAACATTAAATGCTTTAGCAGCTGGTGCAGCTGGTATCATCGTTATCGATCATGGTTCAGGTATATTCTATAAGGACCAAGGTGGTTGGGGCATCCCATTTATGCATATTACAAAAGCAGATGGCGAAAAACTAATTAACGCTTTAAAAGCAAATGAAAAGAATTTCACTGTTTCTTTAACAAATAAACAAGAATCCGAAGAAATGGGGCGCATGACTGACTTCACTTCTTGGGGTACAACACCAAGCTTACAATTAAAACCTGAAATTACAGCACCTGGTGGCAACATTTACTCTACCCTTCAAGATGATAAATATGGCTTAATGAGTGGCACATCCATGGCTGCCCCACACGTAGCAGGTGGATCTGCACTTGTTCAACAATTTTTACAAACAGATAAACGCTTTAAAAATATGAACGTGAAAAAACGTACGGAATTGGCTAAAACATTATTAATGAACACAGCAAAAATTATTGATGACTTAAATGGACAACCATTCTCTCCACGTCGTCAAGGTGCTGGTATGATGCAAACGTACTCAGCAGTAACAACACCAGTTTATTTGGTGAACGAAACAACTGGCAAACCAAAATTTGAGTTTGGTGAATTTAAAGACAAAAAACTTACATTTAATGTGAAAGCAACAAATACATCAACTAAAAATGCAACATATAATGTAAACACACGCGTATTAGCAGATTCCTTCCAACTAGAAGGTGATACTGTTTACAATCCAATGATTTCATATGATTTAAAAGATGCGAAAATCTCAGGTCCAAAAACAGTTACAATTCCTGCAGGTGGGACAAAATCATTTACAATTACTGTAGACTTAAAAAACGCTAAAGTACAAGGTTATGATGCAAACAAAAACTTGAAGTTTAAACCATTAGAAAAAAATGCCTTTGTTGAAGGATTCGTTACATTATCTGATGGCAAGAAAGTAAACCCTACTCTATCCCTTCCTTATGTAGGTTTCTATGGTGAATGGGATGAGCCAGAAATCGTAGATGGTTTAAGTGGCGAGAAAAATGACTACTTTGTCGGTTCTAAATTCGATAAAGATTTTAGTGATTTCAAAACGAATAAAGATGGAAAAACATATTACGTTAGTCCTGTAACGTATAACAACCAAAAAGTATATCCAATATCACCAAATGGGGATGGCTTATACGATGACATAATGCCTTACTTATCTTTCTTACGTAATGCAAAAGAAGTACAATACAATATTTTAAATAGTAACAAAGAGTTAATTCGTAAAGTACAAGTTGAAAATGATGTTAGAAAATCCTATACAAACGGAAATCCGTTACAATACATCCCATTCAAATCTAAGGTAGCAGCTACTTGGGATGGAAAATCGAACATGGAAACAGTAAAAGATGGTTTGTATTATTATGAAGTGAAATCTATCGTTGATTACAAAGATTCAAACTATCAATCAAAGAAAATTCCAATCTTAGTTGATACAACTGGCCCAGAAGTAAAAGTAAAATACGATAGCAAAACGAAAACAGTAACATGGACAGCTAAGGATAGTGGTTCAGGCATTGGTGGCTATGCTGTATTAGTAAACGGTACAAAAGTAGCTGAATTAGATGCAAATACAACATCCTACACACTTCCTTCAGCAGGGGAAGATACTGTTACGATTATTGCTTCCGATAAAGTATACAATCTTGGATCTAATAGTATAACAACTACAGAAAAGAACACACCAATTATTTTCTTAGATGACAAGGCACCAGAGGCACTTGGCTTCTATAAAACAACAACTATTCCTGTTGCTGGGTATATCACAGAGGATACAAAATTAACATCATTCAAAGTGAACAGCAAAGATGTTGCCTTTACTTATGATGCAGCGACAAAACGATATAACTTTAAAACAACAATAGATGTAGCTGAGAGTGGTAAACAAATTATTTCCTTTGAAGCATCTGACGTATATGACAATAAAACGGAATTTGCCCGTCACATTTATGTGGACACAGTAGCACCAGTAATAAACGTCACTGTCCCTACAGAAGTGACTAGCACTACAAAAACAGTAGATGCAACATTTACAGTAAGTGACAACTTTGGCTTCGTTGATTTCTATGTCAATGATAACAACGAATACAAAGGAATATTGGATGAGGCTACTTACTTAAAGCCAACAAACAAAACGGTAAAAGTCAAATTGAAAGTAGACAAAACAACAAATACATTTAAAGCAGTTGTTCGTGATGCTGCTGGCAATGAGTCAGTAAAAGAATTTACAATCACGAAAAAATAAGTAAAAATGACTCTGGCTAGTTTAGCTAGAGTCATTTTTTATTTCTTTTTATCTAGTAACGTTAGTAATCGATCTATTTTCTCAAAAGAAACAAATCCTGCTTCTCGATGAATTTCTTTTCCATCTTGAAAGAATAGAATCGTAGGCGCTGACATAACAAGATGATTTCCTGCAATAAGGGGTACATCCTCAATATAAGCAGCTAAAGTCGGAATCGCTTTATATCCTTTTAAAAAATGTTCTAGTTTCCACTCTATATCCTCACATACTTTACATGTATACGACTTTACTAAAAAAATGGCTATTTCGTTACTATTAATAAACGATTCCATTTCTTCATATCGACTAATCTTTTCCATACGCATTCTCCTCCCTTCTCACCGAACAAAATACCCCCGTGTGTATAAAAATATTTTATCATATTTTTCGTTACAAAAAAATAAATTCCTTTTTCCATACTAAAAAGTGCTAGATATACGATTAACTCTAGCACTTTTCATTCAAATTCTTTCTTCATTAGTTATTCATAAAAATAAGTTGGACTGTTAATGTTAAATTTAGTATGCTTCGAATCTTGTGGCTTTCATTTATCACTACCTTATCAAGCATCCTATTTACTATATTTAATAGTAACAACATCTCCTCTTCTTTCAGTATTTTGGCAGTTTTGACTTACCACGACGGAAATGTCCCCTCTCTTTTCTTCATTTATTTTTTTGAACTAAGGCAACCCTAACCGTCTCTATAAAATTTTTATTTCATTAACAATCAATGTATAATTCTTCATCTACTAGTTTAGTACCTATCTATTTTTAAGTAGGTCCCTAATAGCATGTCTCAATTAACCTATTCATATTTTATATAAATAACACTTCCTACTATCCTATCTATTATATACTGCTTATCCAAAATACTAAAAATATCGAAATTTGATCCTCATAATTTTGAGCTTATATAAAAAAAGAGGAATCTCTTTAAGAAATTCCTCCTTAATCTATCTATTTTTGTTTTTTTAATTCTAATACTTCCTCTAATGATAGTCCTGTTTGATTAACAACTGCTTCAGGTAATAGAATATCTAGTAGTTCTATTGCTACCTCTCGCTTTCCTTCATGAATACCTTCTTGCTTCGCGATTTCTAGTTCTTTTTCCAAAACTGCATCTACTTTTGCCATCACAAACCAACTCCCATATGTTTTGTAATCAATACGACTACACTTTGCGAAAATGTAATCATACATAGTTTATCAATTATTATATTCCACATTTTCCGGTTACTTCCTTGTGACAACTTTCTGAACAGATTGTTTTTTAGCTTGCAGGCATTTCAGTTGGCGTTGGTGTTCCATACCCTTCGTTAAATTTATTATCAATATAGGTACGAATTTCTTTTGCTGATTTTCCTTCCGAGTGCATCATTCCAGATTCAAGGGCAATTTGCACGCAGTTTTCACATGTAATTGCATGATCATCCCAAACAACTGTACCATCTTTTTTTACTTCTTTAATAAAGCAATCTAAGTTATCTTTATGACCAACACTTTCACCACATCCACAATAACAAGGAATATAATCTAGTAGCTCTTGTGTTTGTGCAGCACTTTTGTAAGCTAACATGACAACTTCTGGAACTTCCTCTAAGAAAGAAGGTAATTGATCGATGCCTTTTGTTTCTTCTTGATTAATATGTACCGTTTCTTTATGAGCATGTTCGTCTTTTTCCACTGCCTTTTCACTACTACATCCACTTACTATCATAACTGCACTAACAGCAAGTAACATCATCATTCTTTTCAAATGACTTCCCCCTCCGATACCCTTTCTTATGTATGTTCATTTTATCGTTTAAAAACAAGAACTATCAACTTATCTGCTCTTTCAGCAAAATACATAAAAATAAAAAAAACTTTCCCTATGTACTAGCTGAAAGTTTCCTTTTTCCTTCTACAAAAAATGAACATCTTCTTATTATATTTTGAGCAATACATTCATTCATGTTTATGCTCCAAAAATGAACAGATACAATCCGTTCACACTTTGATGGCAATAATAACTACATCTCTTCTTTAATGAAGCATAATTACATTTTATATAATCATAGCGTAGTTGTTCTAACCGTTCTTTAAATATCTCTCGATCTAATATCATTTTTTAATCCTCCCGTTTTTTAAGATGTTTACCCTTTGTATTGTACGAAAAGAAGAAAGAAGATACCTCCAATCGAAGGATGATTTTTAAATAAGAACAGAGGTTGAAATGTTCTACATCTAAAGTCTTAGAAGAAAATCATTTCCATATTACTAGATACAAATAAAAACAATTCAGATATTTGAATATAAATATCTTTGCACACAAAAAAGGTTGACTTGTTCTCCTGAGTCAACCTTTGTTAATCATCCATTTTGAAAGATAAAATAATATATGCAAACGTTCCTTTTTGCTCTAATTGAAGTGGGTCATACATTGTACGAATAACTTCTTCTTTAACAGGTTCTTGTGTTGGTCGTAAAATTCGACTTAAGTTATTAATGGTTTGATACCATTCCACTCCTGTTTCTTGCGTATACGTAATAAATAATTCAGATAACCCATGTCCTTGCCCAGTCTGATGATGTTTCGTTAGCATATGATGATGTGCTGCCATTCCTTTTTGAACCACATTATTTAACATTTGAAATAATTCATCTCCATAATTCTTTACTAATTCTACATCAACTGTAATGGCTTCTTTAATCGTTTGATAATATTTTTCTGTTAAATTTGATACTTGTCGTGTTTCAACAACTTTAATCACACCATATTCTTCTAATTTTTTCACATGATAATAAAGACGAGATGATTTTTCATTTAATCGCTCTGCTAGTTCCTTAACTGTCATTGGCTTTTCTCTAGCAAATTGAACAATACGAGAACGCTTTGGATCTAATAAAAGCTTCATTAACTCTACATCTTTTATCTCCATCTTCTTTAGCCCACTTTCATTCCATGTTTAATGGCATAAAGAGCTGCACAGGTGCGGTCTTTTACTGCCAATTTTGAAAGTAAATTTGTCACATGCGTTTTCACTGTTTTTTCTGTAATATACAAATCTCTCGCAATTTCTTTGTTGCTTTTTCCTTTTACAATTTCGGCAAGAACATCATGTTCCCTAGCTGTTAACGTATGCAAATAATTCTCTTCTTCATGTAAAGATTTTTGTAGCGCTAGCATCATTACTGATGTAATTCGTACATCTACATAATAAATTCCTTTGTATATTTGCTTTAAGGCTACTTCTAGCTCTTTTGGCGAAATATCCTTTAGTAAATAACCATTTACGCCAATTTTCATCACTTCTACAATTTGCTTTTCATTTACATCATTCGTAAAAATGACAATCTTCATTTTAGGAAATCGCTCTTTTAATTCATTTACTACTTCCATCTCGCTCATTTTTATTGAAGCAACATCAACTAATACAATATCCGGAATATTTCTCTTTTCTAATTGGCTAATAAATTCTTTTATCGTTGTTGCCTCCGTTAAAAATTCTACTTCTTTAGATAGAGAAAAAAGAGCCGCTAATCCTATTCGGATGATTACTTGATGATCTACAACAGACACTTTCATCGTATCACACTCCTAAAACTTGTTCTCTACCATTAAAATATTCTTTAACGGTAAAAGCGTGCATCATAAAAATATATTTTAACGATGAAACCTTACCTCAAATGTAAAGGATGAATGCTCGGAAGGTCAAAACATTTTCTCAAAAAATGAACGACAAAAAGTGCAATTATTTCCAGTCATTTTAAGTACTATACTTCTTTTTTACTCCTAAATAGGATAATATTAACATACAAAGTTATAAAAATTGATATTTACCAAAAGGAGGACATAGTATGGAATACCTTACATTAAATAATGGTGTAAAAATGCCTGCCATTGGATTAGGTGTATGGCAAGTAACAGATGGCGAGGAAGTAAAAAATGCCGTTTTACACGCATTAAAATCAGGCTATCGTTTAATCGATACAGCTGCAATTTACAAAAATGAAGTCGGTGTTGGCGAGGGAATTCGTGAAAGTGGCATTCCACGTGAAGAAATTTTTGTTACATCAAAAGTATGGAACGATGACCAAGGTTATGACGAAACCCTTCAAGCATTTCAAGCAAGCTTAGACCGTTTAGGCTTAGATTATTTAGACATGTATTTAGTTCATTGGCCATGTGCAAAAAATGGAAAGTTCCTTGATACATACCGTGCCCTTGAAACTCTATATAAACAAGGAAAAGTTCGTGCAATTGGTGTATCGAACTTCCACATTCATCATTTAAAAGAATTACTAGCAGTTTGTGAAGTAGTTCCTGTTGTAAACCAAGTTGAATGTCATCCATATTTAAGTCAAAAACCATTACGTGACTTCTGTAGCGAACATAATATTTTAGTTGAAGCATGGAGTCCAATTATGCGTGGGGGTGCTGCTTTATCAGATGAAACAATTGTTGCATTAGCAAAAAAATATGAAAAAACACCTGTTCAAGTTATTTTACGTTGGCATATTCAAAGTGGCATTCATCCAATTCCAAAATCTGTAACACCAAGTCGAATTGAAGAAAACTTTAATGTGTTTGATTTTACCTTAACAGCAGAAGAAATGGCTGCAATGGATGCTTTAAACAAGGATGAGCGTATCGGTCCAGACCCTGATTTCTTTCCAGAAGAAAACTAGAACCTTTTTAAGAGCAAATTCAATCGCTGAATTTGCTCTTTTTTATTTATAATAAGTAGTTACATTGACTCCAAGCTTATTTTTTACTATGATTCAACTTAGACTATAGATTTTTGGAGGTTTTTTACATGTCAACCGTTACAGGAATAATCGAAGCAAGACGTTCCGTTAAAGCTTATGATAAAAATGCAAAAATTTCAAAGGAAGAATTAATAGATATATTAGAATTAGCAAACCGCGCTCCTTCTGCGTGGAATTTACAACATTGGCATTTCAAAGTATTTCATTCTGATGAGGGCAAACAAGCATTATTACCAATTGCCTACAACCAAAGCCAAATTACAGAAGCTTCTGCTGTTATTGCAGTATTAGGCGATTTAGAAGCATATAAAAAAGTAGATGCCGTATTTGCTTCTTCCATTGAAGCTGGAATGATGACAGAAGAAATTAAGAATCGATTAGCAAGTCAAATTCATAATCGTTATTCTCAAAACGATCATTTCCCTTTACACGCTGCTTGTACAAATGCATCATTAGCAGCAATGCAACTAATGCTTATCGCAAAAGAACGTGGTTACGATACATGTGCAATCGGTGGTTTCAACGCCAATGCCTTTAAAGAAACATTCCACATTAGCGATCGTTATGTTCCCGTTATGTTAATTACAATTGGAAAAGCAGCGCAACCTGGTCGTAAAACAGATCGTTTACCAATTGAAGCATTTACTAGCTGGGAATAATTTGTGCCTTGCAATTATTTTTATGTTCCAAAAAGGACATCACGGAATAATTCCGTGATGTCCTTTTTCTTATATGAAAAATTATAACTTTGAATAATGTACAGTAGCTTATCCTTCTTTGGCTTTTTTAGCTAGTTGATTGTTTTAAAAATAAATTTTTTGGTGATTTTCTGGTTGTACTGGATGCATAATTAATTTACCTAGTACACTTTCTAAAACACCTACCCCAATCAATACTACTTGTAAAAAGGATTGAAAACCGATTGCCTCTATTTGAACAAACATATACATAATTAACAGAACACCTAATATAATACTTGCCATACCACAGTATTCACTATCTTGGAAAGTGAAATAAGCACATACTAAATTCCCAATTCCCATGAATAAAAATAAAGCAAGTCCAGGTAAAAAGTAATTAGTAAATAGAAGGCTATCTAAATAAGCTATGTCTAATCCTAATGATTGTCCACTAGGATCGACCATAAGGATAAACCCTGCAGGCACTGCTCCTAAACCAATTAAAACTTGTAACAATAATAAACTAAAATTTTCAGCTCTAGCTTTCATTACTACACCTTCTTTATTTGTTTAGTTATTTGCAAATACCTTACACTTTCATTATACTCCTTTTTTTGCTAAAAAACCTCTATTTACCCAATAATATTATATAAACACATTATTTTGTCTATTATTTCCATATAAAGAAACATTAACCTCATTTTCTTTCTATGGAGGTAGGAAAAAGAATAATCAGACTAACTTTTTCTACTCTCCTCCGCTTATACTTTATCTACTTGAATGTTATCTGCTTTATTATGGACTGCTTTCTCTACTTCTTTCAAAATATTTTCTACCTTTGCATATGCCCCTACTTGCGTTCCATCTACAATTACACGATAAATATCATTAGCAACCGGCTTTGGCTTTAAGTTTAAATATTCTGCTGCTGCAATTCCAATCGCTTTTCCTACTTCCTTTTGAAAATTGGTATTCAATAATATTGCTAGTTCATTTGGATTTGATACAAAACCTAATTCAATTAGCACTGCGGGCATTTTTGTTTCACGTAGTACATATAAATTTTGTTCTTTTTGTCCTCTAGCTTTTGTAATACCAAACTTCTTACATACCCCAAACACTTTCGTATGAACAACATGTTGCAATTTTTTATTCGCCGCATCTGAAGCTGGATATCGATAAGATTCAAATCCATTGGCACTGCTAGAAAGATAGCTATTAGAATGAACACTAATGAAAATTTTTGCATTGCGACTATTAGCATTCGTTGTACGGTGAGATAAGGACTTATCTTCGTCCCCTATTCTACTTTTTATAATTTCTGATTCTGTGACATCGTAATTTGCTTGTAAATATGCTTCTGCATATTTAACTACTGCTAGATTAATATCTTTTTCATAATACGTTTGTCCATTTAATCTACCTACTGCCCCACTATCACTTCCTCCATGACCAGGGTCTAAAAAAACCAATACATCCTTCGACATTTTTCTCCCTCCTTGTTACGCATATTATGTACAAAATTAAGTAGTCGTGCTATATATAGCTTTTAATATAGAAAAAAGGCTAACAAACGTCAGCCTCTTTTATTATTCCCTTATTTTTTTACATCTTCTATATAAGCACGTAGTACTTCTGAAACAGACCATGCTTGTGCGAAGCATCCACGAGATGTATGTGGTGCATTCCCATCAAAAATTTCGGCAATGTTTCCAACACAATCATCTCTCATTACATCTTCAAATTGTGCCAATATCATTTCACATTGTACCTTATCATTTGTATATTTCATTAATGCTGTTACATATGGCCCAATTAACCAGCCCCATACTGTTCCTTGATGATACTTACTATCACGTGTAGGATGGTCCCCTAAATAATAAGCTTCATACTCTTCATCACTCCATGCTAAACTACGTAATCCATATGTAGCATATAAATATTTACGAGCTGTTCCTAATGCTTTTATGCCATGCTCTTTTTTGATTGGTGTATGTGGCAAGCTTAGTGCAATAATTGCATTCGGACGAATTTGTTTATTTTTCTCTTCTCCATCTACATAATCAAAGAAGTAATTTGTTTCTTCACACCAAAATGTAGCTACGAAATTTTCTTCTATTTTTTTCTTAATTTGTTCATATTGTGTATTATCATGACCAAATTTCTTACATAAATTACTAAACACACATAGTGCATTGTACCATAGCGCACAAATTTCCACTGCTTTCCCTTGACGAGGTGTAACAGCCCAATCATCGATCTTAACGTCCATCCACGTTAATTGAGTCGTTTCATTTCCACCTTTCATTAAACCATCTTTATCCATTCCAATCCCATAATGGGTACCATCGATATGTGCTGTAATGATTTCTTGTAATGCATCGAATAAATATTCTTTTACAAACGTATCATCCTTTGTATAATCCAAGTATCTTTCAACAGCATAGAAATACCATAGCGAACCATCAATTGTATTATAATGTGGATCTACACCATCATCTGGAAACATATTTGGAATTAAACCATCTTTTACATATTTACTGAATGTATATAAAATATCCTTTGCTTCTTCAAAACGACCAGTACATAACGTCAATCCTGTAAAAGCAATCATCGTGTCGCGTCCCCAGTCTGTAAACCATGGATAGCCAGCCATAATTGTTTTACTATCTGTCGATTGGCGGTGGGTAATAAATGTATCTGCCGCTAATGCTAATTTTTCTGTAAAGCTATCACGATATGATAACTTTTGAAGTAATTTTTCCTTGCGTTCTTTCTCCATCTCAAAATACACATCACCATTTAACTCTTTAATTTCTTCTGTTGAAGCAATAATTGTAACAATTTTTTCTTCAAATGGTTGTAATTCAACCGAGAATACTCCTGAAATAAGATGATTATCATATACATCTAATCCACGTTCAAACTCATTGGCATAGAACATGCCACGATACCATTTTTCATTTTTTTCATACTTGGCACTATCTGATTGAATATATAATGTTACATCATTATGATCAAAAGTAATTGTTGTGCCATTTTCATTTACTAGTTGATTAATGGTAAAATCACCTTTTTTTGTAACGTCATGATGATCACGATTATTCACTAGTGGTTGCAAAGTAAACGTTGCATGATCCACATTATTTTTTAATGTATATTGAATAACTGTCGTATTTTTGCCATATACCATCGTAATTCTTTTTTCAATGAATAGACCGTTTACGTTGTATGTAAAAGTTGGATAATAAGTAAATGAAAAGTTATCTTGATATTTATAGCCTTCTTCTTTAAAAGCGATACGTTCATCTGTATAAATTGGATATGTTTTTTCATCCATCATAACTGTTTCTTGTAATTGAGATAATAACAGCGTACGTTGTACAGGTGGATTTAAAGAAGCAACTAATAAAGAGCTGTATTTACGTTTATTGCTACCACAAATCGTTTGATTTACATAGCCACCTAAGCCATTCGTTAACAAAAACTCTCTTGAAATTGCTGTCTCATAATCTCGTAATGATTCTTTTCCAAATCTCATTTTTTCTTTCTCCTCTACGATAGGTTAAACGTTTAATCTAATTAAACCAAACTTTATTCAAACTAGCAACCTATTTTTGAAAACGTTTGCTTGTCTGTCACATCTCCTCTTAAAAATAGATAGTTATTCCTTCAAAACCTTTCATCATTGACAACGTAACATATTGATGTTATAATTTATTTTTATCATCAAACCAGTAGTTTATGCGGTTTTTAGGATGGCATTACAACGTTTTTATCAATCGGAACACTATTCATTTGGCACAGCCTTGGAGCTGTAAAGACGTAAGAGAAGGTAGGGCTTACGTTGTTTAGGTATAAAAACACATTGTGACATATACCGCGGCATAAGAGAGAATATATTCGTATAAATTACTATATAAAAGAGGGCTCGTACAGTTTGTACGGGCCCTCGTCCAATTTCTACATCTTTCCGATGATTTTTTCGATCCATTTGCAAAATATAACGGATGCTTTTTGTGCTGTCTCTACAACACGTTCATGAGAATGTTTCACTTTCTGAATCCCTGTTGCCATATTTGTAATACATGAAATTCCTAATACATCCATTCCTAAATAGTTGGCTGCAATTGTTTCTGGCACAGTTGACATTCCCACTGCATCTGCTCCAGCGCGACCAATAGAACGAATCTCAGCAGCAGTTTCATAATATGGCCCCATAAAACCAGCGTAAACACCCTCTTTATAGGCAATTCCATTTTCATCTGCTACTTTTTTAGCAAGATTCATTAATTCTA
This sequence comes from Bacillaceae bacterium, assembly GCA_051873875.1. Classification (GTDB taxonomy): domain Bacteria; phylum Bacillota; class Bacilli; order Bacillales; family Bacillaceae_G; genus JBJEFI01. Next base: position 31,163 of record JBJEFI010000113.1, read on the forward strand.
TTTTATATGGTTCTGACATATCAGGGAAACGTGGACCAAATCGTTCATCATTCATACCAATTAATGGATTATCTGACACTAAATTAATAAAATCATTAATAATCATCAATGTACCTGGTTCAAAATCTGTGTTAATTCCACCACATGCATTTGTAACAATAATTTTTTCAATCCCCATTAATTTCATTACATAAATTGGATAGGTTACTTCCTTCATTGTATATCCTTCGTAATAATGAAAACGCCCTTGCATGGCGACAACTTCTACGCCATTAATATGTCCAAATACTAAGCGACCGTCATGTCCTTGAACGGTTACTTGCGGGAAGTTAGGAATATCTTTATATTCGATATATTCTTTGTCTTCCATTACATCCACTAAAGAGCCTAATCCAGAGCCTAAAATAACAGCTACTTTGGGACGACGGTCTACTTGACTTGTTATGTATACTGCTGATTGTTCTACTTTTTCGTACATGTTCTCCATACGATATCCTCCCTTTTTTCTTTCCATCCTATCGTACCATATTTCTTTACAACTATTACTTAAAAATCTTAAAATATATAATATAGAAGATAATTTTAAAATTTCTCTTTAACTTTTCAAAATAAACCTTCTATAAAAATAAGATGCAATAGGATAGGGGGATTTACAATGACTGTCAAACTATTCTTTTTCTCATGTTTTATTGCGCTTAGCTTTTGGATGTTTGTTTTTTGGGCAACTGCCCTCCTTATTAAAGAACCAACCATCATTAAATGATGACACCCTCAGTCGATTACTAACACAATTTCATTAAAATCCTGTATACATATACAGGATTTTCTTTGTTTTCTTCCCATTTAAAAACTACCTTTTTCCTAATGAGAATCCATCAAATAATCTTCCGCCAAAAGGTTGTAACACATAGTCAACAAATTGGATAACAAGCTCTTTATCTCTAGATGTATAATAACGATCAAAAGCCGTAACAAACTGAGTGGCAACTACTTCATCATAATTTCGTAAAGCACGCACCACCCATTTAGATGTTCCAATCCATTGCTTATTTGTTCTCAAAATAAATTCACTTATCAATTCAGCAAGTGTATTGGCAATAAATAGTTCTTCCCCTCTATTGGAGCAACCGATAAAATCATCTAATGCATCTGTAATGAAATATCGCTTTGTGTTTATCATTTCATTTGACCATTGTGCCGGTCCCTTATCTAGCATTGCCTTCGCTTCTTTTTTTATCGATTCTATTACTCCATCATCTTTTATTACGATTCCTTCAACCACCATTCGTTGCATAGCTGGTTTTGCTCTTTCATAATCACTTTTAAAATACTGTTTATAAGAACTTAAATTATGTACAAATATTTCTATTGGCCAACCAAACGCCATTAAGGATTCCCTGTAAGAAAAATGAAGATTTTTATTAAAAATAACAATATCCAAATCTGATGTTTTTGTTGCTTCCCCTCGAACAACACTACCAGCTAACAATGCACCTTGGCAATTTGGAAAATACTTATCGATAAATTGATGAGCTGCTTCTACTGGGTCCAATTTATTAACAAAATGCATAACCCATCCCCCTTATTTAATCAAAATGTCTAACTACTTCGTTACATTTTTAATTTATTTTCTAGTTTAACTAATGCCTCTTCCATTCGCTTTTGCTTTGTTTCTTCTCTTTTCGCAGACGTGATCCATTGCATATATTTTCGTTTTTGCGAATAAGATAAACTTTCATAAAATGTATGTGCATCTTTATTTTCACGAAGCATCTTTTCAAAATCAGTTGGAAGTGCCACAATTCGCTCTTCTTCATCCTTTTCAATGACAACTTGCATTGTATCGCCATATGTTTTTCCAATTTTATTTCGCATTTCTTTTGTCACACCTAACATATAACATGGTAATCCCATTCGAACAATGGAGCCTCTATATGGTTCACCATCAAAGGTTGCTTTTACTTTTACTCTTTTAGCACCAAATTCTTTTTCGATATCAAAAGGTATTTCAATGTATGTGGCATCTTTTCCTTCATGCTTTTTAATTGTTGCTTCAAATGTATATGTTTTCATATGTCCTCCAGCTAATATGTATTCTCCTTGTATAGGATACTATTTCTATGTAATAAGAAAAAGCACTTATCTTATCAAGACAAGTGCTTTTTACATTACTTAGCATGAGCAACAATACAATCACGTAATACCGTTACAACATCTATTCCTGCTCGATCGTTATAATATTTAGCAAATCGCTCATCTGCCACATACATTTCAGCTAAACCAATATGGGCTTCTGGTGAATATGTTGGCCATGAAAAACCTAACCATGCTTTATGTTTTTCATAGACTGCTTTCGCTGCCTCTGATTGAATATCTTTCGTTTGAACAACTTCGTTTAAAGCCTCAAACATCTCATTTTCAATTTGTTGCATTTGCTTGAAATCAGCTTCACTCATGTTCATCCATTTTTTATTAGAAGCTTCAACCGTCTCTTCCCCATATTTTTCTCTAATTTCTTTTCCATAGGTTGCTTCATTTTCTGCTAACTTTTGTTGTTTAAATCCTTCAAATTTTTCTTTATCTGACATGTTTATCTCTCCTTTTTTATATGCCAATGTTTTTTCCACAGTTAAGATTAATTGGTCAATTTGATTTCGTCTTGAAATAAGTTGTTGATGATGCTCTAGCAATGCTTTATGACTATCAAAATCTGGTTGGGACATAATTTGTTGAATGTCTTCTAATTTCATATCAATGGATCTGTAAAATAATATTTGTTGTAATCTATCCACTTCTTCCTGCCCGTATATACGATAACCAGATGAATTAATTCGGCATGGCTTTAATAAATCAATTTCATCATAATATCGTAACGTTCTTGTACTAACTCCCGCCAACTCTGCTAACTTTTTTATGGTGTATTCCATTTCATCACCTCCTGATGATTTCATCATAAAGCTTTACGTTGCGTGAATGTCAACTACATTTTATAAAAAAATCCCTAACCGTACATTTTGTACAATTAAGGATTCCATCATGACAACTTGCTTATTCAAATGGATATTTAAAACCCCATTGATTTCGAATTTCAGATAATACATGGGTGACATCTGATGTTAATTGGAGATAATTCGCACCATTTTGTTCACGAATAGCCGCTTGCATGTCTTCTACTTCATAATGTAATGCACTAGCCGTTGTACCAACCGTAATTTCTTGCGTTCTTCCATCTACTGTATACGTAATCGTTGCTTTATCTGCTCTTGGGTAATTGTTAATTTCAATATATCCTGACTCACCAGCAATGACACCACGCTTTGGTTGTTTTGCTCGCATCGTTAATGAAATAACTGCCATTTGGTCACAATCATTTTTCATAATGATACCAGATTGTTCATCTACACCTGTTTCAAAATAATTTGCAGTAGTTAATACGACATTTGGTTTACTGTCCATAAAATATCTTGCAAAAGAAACGGCATAGACACCGATATCAAGTAATGCACCACCAGCTAAATCTTTATTGAAAAAGCGGTTTGTTACATCGTACTCTTTACAACTTCCAAAGTTAACTTGAACCATTTTCACTTTACCAATTGCACCAGACTTAATAATATCTTTTACATGCTTATAAAGGGGCATATGATAAATGGTCATTGCCTCGGCAACAATCACCCCTTTTTCTTTTGCTAAATCCATTACTTCCTCTAATTGTTTGGCGTTAACGGTAATTGCTTTTTCACATAACACATGTTTTCCACTCTTTACTGCCGCTAATAAGCCTTCATAGTGTAAATTATGTGGTGTCGCAATGTACACAATATCCACATTGCGGTCTTCTAGCATTTCTTCACGAGATTCATAGACACGTT
>JBJEFI010000114.1:0-7301 GCA_051873875.1 Bacillaceae bacterium
TAAACTATCATCTGTTGAACCATCATTTACAGCAATAATCTCAATTTCTTTTAAAGATTGGTGGATTAAACTTTCTAAACAACGCTCAATGTAACGTTCCACATTATAAACAGGTACAATTACACTCACTTTCGGTTGAATGTTGTTCATCACACATCACCCCGAAACCATATATATTTTTTCTAACTGCTTATTTACTTTTTCAATTCGATAGTCTTCTATTTTCATAAGGGATTGTGCTGCAAAATCATTTCGAATTTGCTTGTTACAAACAAGTTCTTCAATTCTATTAGCTGTATCTTCACTATCACTTACTTCTACTAAAAAGCCCGTTTTTTCATTATCAATTAAATCACGAATACCACGAATATTTGTCCCAATAACTGGTTTTCCACAAGCCATCAACTCCATAATATTACGTGGTAAGCCTTCTCGATAAGACAATAGCATTCCAATATCACAAGCAGCAATTAGGGCTTGAATATCTGTGCGATAACCGAGCATTCGAATGTTTGAATTTAACTGTTTCTTTGCAACAAGCTCTTTAATCTCTTCTAGCTTTTCCCCATCCCCTGCACAAAGTACTTTCACATCAATGCCACGCTCTTTCAAAATAGTCACCGCTTCAATCATTTGTTTATGATTTTTATTGGCATTTACTTCTGCAATCATTAAAATAACGAAATCATCTTGTGCTAAACCAAGTTCATTACGAATCGCTTCTTTCTCATATGTTTCAATATTAAACTGTTTGGTATCAATTCCAACACCATTAATATGATAGCAAGCTTTCGCTGCAAATGTTTGACTTCGCTCATAATCTTCCTCATTCATTGTAATCATCACATCTGTAAAATGAGCCATGACTTTTTCAATTGGATAATAAATAGCCCAGTTAAGAAATGGTGCACCTTTATAAAAATGAAAACCATGAACCGTATAAATGGTTTTTAGTTGTGGAAATTTCATTTTTAATAAACGCCCATAAAGGGCCGCGATTGGTGTATGAACATGAACAATATCATATTGATTCTTTTGTTGAAGCTTTCCTAATTGCTTAAATGCTTTCAAATTATTTAAATCGAGTGGATTGCGTGTAAATGGTAACGGATAGATATGAACACCTTTATTCAAAAGAACATCCTGCACTTCTTGATCAATACAACATGCACAATCCACTTGATGTCCATCAGCAAGTAGCATTTCAATATGTGGAATTAAAAAAGCATTAATGGTTCTGCTAACGGTTGTAATATATAATATTTTTTTCATGGTTGCTTCACCTTGCTTATCTCTCTTGCTGGTACACCAGCAACAATTTGATTTTCTTTTACACTTTTTAATGCAATCGCTTGAGCACCAATTATAGCTCCCTTACCTACCTCTAAATTTTGAAGGACTGTAGCTCCTGATCCAATAAATGTTCCTTCTCTTAATCTTACATTACCAGAAATGTTAACATTCCAAAGTAATGTACAATAATCTTCAATAACTGTATCATGTCCAATCCCCACTTTTGGGCTAACAATAACATGATCACCAATTGTAATATTTGTTGTTGCTACAACATTTGGATAAATAATACATCCTTTACCGATAACAATAAATTTATTACACTCAACAGATGGATGAATTAATGTTGCAAACGAAAGGTTTGACTTCGTTGCAGTAATCTTTTCAACCATTTTCTTTTTCACAGCATAATTAGAAATTGCACAGACGACATATGCTTCTTTTTCGTATTGAAGCAATTCGTCGAATGTTCCTAAAATGGGATAGTCATTAACCATTTCCCCTTGGATTGCTGGATTATCATCAATGAAGCCTAATACATTCCACTGTTGTTTTACATGATTGATTTGTTCAACGATTAATGCTGTTTCTCTCCCAACTCCCCCTGCACCAATAATAATTAAGTCTTTCATGACACATATCCCCTTGTTTTTATATGTTCATGTATGTGCTTTAAAATAACGGTTTAATAATTTCGATCACCTTTGCCATTTCTTCTTCAGTCATCTTCGTATCTGATGGTAGACAAACACCTCGATCAAATAAGTCTTCCGCTACACTTCCTGAACTTAAAGAAGAATAAAAAGGAAACTGCTTATACAATGGTTGTAAATGCATCGGTTTCCAAAGTGGACGAGATTCAATATTGTGGACTTCAAGTGCTTCGATAATATCAATCGGTTTCACTTCTGTATGATCTAATGTGATACAAGATAACCAATAGTTCGGCTCCCCATCCGTACTAATTGGCATCATCTGAATCGCTGGAATATTTGAAAATGCTTGTTTATATGTGTTAAAAATATGTTTTTTCTGTTGGATGCGTGTTTGTAAGACGTGTAATTGTCCCCTACCAATTCCAGCGACTACATTGCTCATCCGATAGTTATATCCAACTTCTTTATGCTCATAATGACGTTCTGGCTCTCGAGCTTGTGTTGCCCAAAATTTTACTTTCTTCGCTGCTGCTTTATCATCTGAAACAAACATGCCGCCACCAGATGTTGTAATAATTTTATTTCCATTGAAAGAGTAAATTCCGTATTTGCCAATCGTACCAGTCTGTTTACCTTTATATGTTGCCCCGAGTGATTCAGCTGCATCTTCAATAATAGGAACATGATAAGCATCACAAATGCGAACGATTTCTTCATAATTAGCACTTTGGCCATACAAGTTAACAACAATGACTGCCTTCGGTAATTTCCCTTTTCTTACAACAGATTGAAATGCCTTTTCCAATGCTTTCGGACACATATTCCATGTTTCATATTCGGAATCAATAAACACTGGAGTGGCTTTTTCATATAAGATTGGGTTACAGCTTGCAGCAAATGTAAAGGTTGAACAAAAAACAGTATCCCCTTCACCTACATCTAATAACTTCAAGGCTAAATGAATGGCGCTCGTTCCACTCGCTAATGCCACTGCATGTTTTGCATTCACATATTCGGCTACTTCTTCTTCAAATTTATTAACATTTGTTCCGAGTGGTGCAATCCAATTAGTTTCAAATGCTTCTTTAATATAATCTAGTTCTTCTCCACTCATGTGTGGGGAAGAAAGATAAATACGTTTTTCCATCTATTTCATCCCCTTAATTTGAACCTGTGAATTTCTCCATCGTTACATGTCCCTCTTGGCTAATACCCTCTTTTTTTACTACTTTCATAATCGTCATTAGTAAAATCTTCATATCTAGCAGCAAACTATAATTATCAACATACCAAACATCCAACGCAAAACGTTGTTGCCAGCTTATCGTATTTCGTCCATTTACTTGAGCCCAACCAGTAATGCCTGGTCTTACTTCATGTCGACGAAATTGTTGCTTTGAATAGTATTGCTTGTATTCTACTAATAACGGTCTTGGTCCAATCAAACTCATGTCTCCCCTTAAGACATTCCATAATTCTGGTAGTTCATCTAAACTTAATGCTCTTAATCTCTTTCCAAAAGGTAATAATCGTTGTTCGTCCGACAACAGATTCCCCTGTTTATCCGTTGTATTTAACATCGTTCGAAACTTAATCATTTTAAATACTTTTCCATCTTTCCCTAATCTTTCTTGTACGAAAAAGATTGGAGATCCTAGCTTTGCATAAATTAAGATAGATAAGATAGAAATAAAAGGTAGTAAAATAATTAAGCCAACAAAAGAAATAAAGATATCAATGATTCGTTTCCCCACCTGTTTCATCGTACTTTCCCCTTTTCATAATAAAAAGCTCACCTTATATGAGCCTTATCCTGTTCCACTTACTGCTACCTTTAAACTATCTTTTGCAATTGTTAATACATAATCACGTAGTTGATTAGAAGATAATGTGTACAAATTACTTTCTAATTCATCGTGAATAATATCCATAATGTTTGGTAAATATGTGGCTTTCCCACGATAGATTTTCGGATAAATTTGTTCTTCATGTACTTCTTGTGATCCTAATAATTCTTCGTATAATTTCTCTCCTGGGCGAATACCCGTATATTCAATTCCAATCTCATCAACGTTATAACCTGATAAGGTAATAAGGTTTTTCGCTAAATCAACAATTTTAACTGGTTCTCCCATATCCAGTACAAAAATTTCTCCACCTTTAGCGAGAACGCTTGCTTGAATAACAAGTCTTGATGCTTCTGGAATCGTCATGAAATATCGAGTCATTTCAGGATGAGTAACTGTTAATGGACCACCTTTTTCAATTTGTTTTTTGAACAATGGAATGACACTACCTCGACTACCGAGTACATTCCCAAAGCGAACAGCCACGAATTTTGTTTTGCTGTAATGATCTAAATGTTGAATGACCATTTCTGCAATCCGTTTTGTTGCCCCCATTACACTCGTTGGGTTTACTGCTTTATCCGATGAAATCATGACAAATGTTTTCACTTGGGCAAAATCAGCTGCTTCTGCAACATTTTTTGTTCCAAATACATTGTTTTTTACTGCTTCTTCTGGATTTCGTTCCATTAATGGAACATGCTTATGAGCTGCAGCATGGTATACAATGTCTGGGTGATGTTTTTTCATTACTAAAAATATTTTATCTCGATCTTGTACATCTGCAATTTCTGTTACAATTGTCGTTTCTGTTTCTGAGTATGTTGTTCGTAATTCCATTTCAATTGTGTAGATACTATTTTCACCATGTCCAAGTAAGATTAATTTACTTGGTTTATACTTCATCACTTGTCGACATACTTCTGAACCAATTGAACCACCAGCACCAGTTACTAATATAGTAGCTCCTTGGATATCTTTAGAAATACCTTCATCATCTAACTTCACCGTATCTCTTCCAAGTAGATCTTCTACAGATACATCTCGAAGCTGGGAAATGGAAATTTTCCCTTCTACAATATCCTCTAAACTAGGCATAATCTGTGTTTTAATCGTTGTTTGTCGGCATAAATCATATATTTTATTTAATTCTGCTTTTGTTAAGGATGGGATTGCGATAATAATATGTTGAATGTTATATAAATCAACAACTCTATTAATATCTTTCACTTTACCTGCAATTGGGATATTGTACATTTCTAACTTTTGTTTACTGTCGCTATCATCTAAAAAAGCAACGGGCTCTAAATCACTTTCTTCTCCCTGCAGCAATTGTCGGGCAACCATGCTTCCACCCGAACCAGCACCGATAATTAATGTATTTACTTTTCCTTTTTCATGTTTTAAAAAGGTTTCTCGGTAAATACACCAAGTAAATCGTGCTCCACCAATTAGCAAAAGATTAATCATCCATGCAACGATAAGCATCTTTACTGAAATAAATTGAAATAAAAAATATTGAATGATTGCCGTACCTATTACAGAAAACGTAACGGCTTTTGTAATGGTATACACTTCTGCCACACTGGCATATTCCCATACTTTTCGATATAAACCAAAGCGATAAGCGAAAATAAGATGCAATCCACATAATAAAATTGAACTTACCAGCACCATATTTGCTAATCTACCTGATAATTCATATGGAAAAAAAACACTGCTTGCATACATGGAGAAAAACACAATCACCGAATCAATTACTATTAAGATAGACAATCTTTTTCGATAACTCATTTGCGCTTCCTCCTCTTCTATAAATCATGTTTTTTTGTCCTACTTCTTTTCTTTTGTTTGTCTGCTATACTAAGCTTGTGTATTATTTTTTAATGCGTGACATCTGGGACTACGTTTACGCTTTTTTTAATGCCCCGTATGCTTTTTTAAGGAAACTTGTGTAAAAAGATGTATAGCCTTGAAAACCTAAATATTCTAATCGAGCTTTATTAGGTATGAACCAATTCTTCAACATGTTTAATCGATCCATTAAGGTATCCCCATCTAAACAACAATGATAGATTTCTCCCATCGTCCAGTGCATATATGTTTTTATTTTGCTTGTTTCCCCACGCTTGCTATCTGCATTTAATATTGCTTCTCTCCACCATAAAGGTGCTTTTTTCTTTAAAGAAATTGCCTTCACATTTGCTAGATGAGGAAAGCTTTCATATACAATCGCTAACGTACGTTGCATTCTTCTCCATGTTTTATATCGCTTTGCATCTAAAAAAAACTGTTCCTCATTCCATTGTATTTGGTGGATTAATTGAACAATATCAATTAAATAACGAGCAGAAGCTAGCTGATGGCTCCAACCATGTAAACAAATGGAATGTAGCGTATGATAATCAGACAATTGTTTGGCATACATATATCCAACCAATGGTTCAGCAGCTTCCCAAAAATCAGCCATTTCTATATTTATTTGACTCTCTTCTCCAATATTCCAATGTAATTCAATACTGAATGAGTGATTTCCTTGTTTTTTTAAAAAATTTGCATGAAAATGATCTGGTAAATGTTCGATCATGTCATAATCTGCATTTTTTAAAATCATAACAGCCTGTTCGTAATTTTCTTTTTGAATTAAAACATCTATATCGGTTGTACAACGGGCACCAATATCTTCAAAATAACGTTGTGCAAAGTAAACACCTTTCAATGGAATAATAGGAATACACGCCTGTTCAAACAATCTTAATACATCATCTGTCTGTTTTTTTAGTGCCATATTTTGTAGCAAAATTTGTTGGTATCGTTTTTTTAAATGAACTTGAAAGAAGTTAGGGGTTTGTTCGAGACGATTTTGATTTTTAAGCAACTGATATATTTGTGCTGAAACATTGGAAAACTCAATATCATCAATTAATTGATGATATGTTTGCTCGTCTGTTGGCAAAGACGATTGACTATACAAACATTCTAAAAAGGAAATAAGCATCTCCTCACCTCCTTACGCTGTTTCAACCATTGCATGTTTAAATTGTGTTTGATGCATTTTATAATAGTGACCTTTGGCTCTTAATAATTGTTCATGTGTGCCAGCTTCTACAATTTCACCATGGTTCATCACAAGAATTTCATCCGCATTTTGAATCGTTGATAATCGATGGGCAATGATGAGTGTTGTTCGTCCCTTCATTAATCGATCTAACGCTTCTTGAACAAGATGTTCTGTTTCACTATCTAACGCTGATGTTGCTTCATCTAATAATAAAATTGGTGCATCCTTCAAAATAGCCCGCGCAATGGATAACCGTTGTTTTTGACCACCTGATAAACGAATGCCACGTTCACCAAGCTCTGTTTCATACCCATCTGGTAATGACATAATGAAATCATGAATATTTGCATCTTTGGCAGCTTGTATCATGTCCTTTTCAGTTGCATCAGGTTTTACCATCATTAAATTTTCACGAATGGTATCAGCAAATAAAAAGGATTCTTG
>JBJEFI010000115.1:0-1784 GCA_051873875.1 Bacillaceae bacterium
TGTAGGGAATCCCATTCGCCACTTGAGAATTTTGTGATGGGGTATTTTTTAGGGAATAGCTTATGACGGATTACTTCAGCTGAATGGCCTTCTTTTTGTAGCGTTAATACATCGTGCTGAATGGACAGTAAATAGTCTAATTTTCGCTGGAGCGCTATGCGGCCATTCTCAACAAATCCGGCATGGCTGCAAAAGACATCTTGAAAATCATAGGTTAGTACACGTTCTAAGGAGTGAATAATGGTAGGAATGCTTTCTTCGGCTAGGACTACTTTTGTTCGTTCGTTTACATATAAATCACCGGTAAATAATTGACCAGTTTCTCGATTTAAGAAGGCTTTATGATCAAATGCATGACCAGGAGTATCAATAACATCCCATGTGGCATGTCGAGATGTAAATGTTTCTGGCATAGCATAAGCATGGAATGGCTTTCTTCTTCCCCAAAAAAGTTGTCTGTATAAAGGATAATCTGCTCGTTGTGTGCAATAATCAATCGTTTTTTCGCTTAAATAAATAGGGAGCTTCTTTGTTTTTTCAACATAGGCAGCACAACCTGTATGGTCCTCATGAAAATGAGTAAGCATTACTTGCTCAAAATCTGTCTTATCAATAAATGCTTCAAAATGAGTATGTAAGGATTGGGCACCAGTATCAATTAAGACACCATCAACTAAATAACTATGCACATTTAATGAAACACCTTGAAACTTCACTTTTCCATTTAAATAAGCAACGCCGTCTTTTTCTCCTAATTCGGCCTTTTTCTTTAAAAACACACCATTCATCTCCTCTCTATATGCCAAAATATATCATAATCAGCATTGGTGGAGAAGTAATTCGATTTGGAATTAGTAGCATTGTTTTAGTTAAATAATCTTGCTATTCGTGAGGAAATTTGACATATTTTATCGATAAAAATAAGCTAAAAAGTTGAAATATTCTAAAAACACCCTATAATAGTAAAGGTAAAAATGCATAGTAAGATTATTTCTTTTTATATTGAAATGTTGAACTTAGAAGGAGGTGAACTGATGCATCTTCAGCGATTCGTTTTAAGTGGTTTAATAATAGGGGTAGCTTTGCTTTTACCAACGTATGTATTTGCCGATAAACCCAATCTTTCTCAAAAGCAGGCTGTTACCAATAAAGGGGAAACCAATGCTGATAAAATCATGTCAAAGCAAGTTAATGGAAATGAAAATAAGCAGAAAGAACAAGGTAAAAAACATTCTGTTGTTTCACATTCTTCACAATCGAAGGCTACTAAACCAGCTCATGTGAAAAAAACATTGCCAGAACAAGCAAGTGATTCAGCAAAAGAAGCGAGTGAGAGAAAGGGAAAACCATCTAGTCAAAAGTCTATACCCAAAAAGCCTATGACTAATCCAGGGAAAAAGAAGGGGTTAGCTAAGAAAGAAAAGCAACCTGTCCAACGGAATGATGCAATTAAAGAAAATAAACAGATTAAATCCGTTGTCACAGAAAAACCTTCTAAACAAATTCCAAAGGATAGTAAATCTGAAGAAATGGAAAATCGTCAGATTGTAAAGATGAATAAACTTGAGACAAATAATATTAGTAAAACTAAAGAAAAACCTAAGTTAAGTCAGAAAAATAAGACGCTATCTTCTCCTATTCTTATTGGACAACAAAAGGATGAAAGCTCTTCCGGAACAAATAACGATATTCCACATAAAAAACAAGCAACACCTCCGACACAATCAAACCAGCATTCAGGGGGAGATTCGAAAGATCGGAAAAAAATAGGAAAAGCTCTTTTG
>JBJEFI010000115.1:1884-7266 GCA_051873875.1 Bacillaceae bacterium
AAATCAGCAGAAAATAAAGCAAAATGCCAAGCAAGTAAACATGCAAGTGATAAAGCAAAAGAACACGCATCAAAAAACTCAGCAGTACTTGCAACTGAAATGAAAGAAGTTACTGTAACAGAGCTTTAAACATGACGTTTCCCTTTTTAGATAGAAGTATCTAAAGAGGGATTTTTTTGTTGGTTAATCCAGAATATGTTCAATAATTTTGCCATCCAAACCTCATACTACATTCAGAGGTGATTCAGATGTATAAATTATTGAGCCATACAGATTTGGATGGAGTAGGGTGTGGGATTTTAGCAAAGCTTGCTTTTCATGATCAAGTGAAGGTGCGATATAATTCCATCGCTTCTCTTAATAGAGAAATTGAGTTCTTCCTAGAGAATGATCAGCAAGATACCTTTTTATTTATAACTGATTTGTCGCCAAATGAAGAAAATGAACAGAGGCTAAATACTTTTTATCATGAAAAAGGGAATGTTCAATTGATCGATCATCATAAAACAGCGTTACATTTAAATGAGTATGAGTGGGGGAATGTCTTAGTCGAGGATGAAGAAGGTAAGTTAACTTCCGCTACTTCTTTATTTTATGACTATCTTGTTAAACATGAGATGTTGAAAGCAACAGATGTAGTAACTGAATTTGTGGAGTTAGTAAGGCAATATGATACGTGGGAGTGGGAGAAGAATGATAATTATCAAGCCCATCAGTTAAATATGCTTTTCTTCTTAGTTTCTATTGATGAATTTGAAGAAAAAATGATTCAACGACTTCAAACAAGTGACCATTTTGATTTTGATGAATTTGAAAAGAAACTGTTGAATATGGAAGAAGACAAGATTGAACGATATATTCGTCGGAAAAAAAGAGAGCTAGTACAGACAGAAATAGGATCTCATGTTGCTGGTGTCGTTTATGCGGAATTATATCATTCGGAGCTTGGCAACGAACTAGGGAAAGAATATCCCTATCTGGATTATATTGCTATCTTGAATATAGGGGGAAAAAGAATTTCTTTTCGTACCATCCATGATCATGTCGATGTTTCGGAAATAGCAACTCAATACGGTGGTGGAGGACATGCGAAGGCGGCTGGTTGTTCCTTATATAGTGAAGCATTTAAGTTATTTGTAGAAGATACGTTTCAATTGGATCCAATTCAAGAAGATGCAAAACGAAATCGTTTTAATGTAAAAGAATCTTCCTTTGGTACTTTATATAAAAATCGACAAGAAGTATTATTTCTTCTTTATCCTTCACATGATCTTGCTTGGGGAATTGAAAAAGATAACAAGAACTTAGAACAAACCTTCACGAGTTTTGATGAAGGGGAAAGATTTTTAAAACGAAATTATAAGGCAGGGCTAGCAAGAGATGAACAATTTGTACAGTATTTAATGGATTTAGTAAAACGATGAGATATGGACTGCCTTCTTAATTAATTTGTGTTTTTAGATGAACAGCAAATTTTTAGGAAGGCAGTTTTATTATGTTATCTCCAAACATTTTTTACTGTTTTTTGATGAATGCATTGGCTATGATACTTGTAATCGTTCCTAACATAGCACTACCAACAATATCTGATGGATAATGTTGTCCCATCCAAATGCGAGAAAAGCCTGTTAAAATTGCCAAGATGTACATGATACTACCTAACACCCATTTGTGAATAATTACAGCGGTGGCAGTAGCAAATGCCAAGGTAGTGTGTTTACTAGGAAAAGACGGGCTTTCTTGTGATGGAGATGGGGGTAAAACCTGTGCATGATGATTTACAAATGGACGAGGTTTAAAGTAAAACTGTTTAATAATAAATTCCAACAGTAATGTTATGCCACCAGAAAAAATAGCGAGTATCGTGATTTTTCGATGAAGGTGATTTCGAAACCACATAACAATGAAAATCAAGATAAACAAATAACGCATTTTTTGAGAAATAGCAATCATGATTGTATCTAAGAACGGATAACGACCTACAAGTTGGTTAATGGATTTAAATAATTTGTAGTCCATTTTCTTTCCTCCTACCTTGTTTTTGAAACTAGTTTTAGGTAGTTTTTGTGCTTTAAGGAGGAAATATGTGTTTAGTTGTTTTGGTGAATATGATTGAATTGTGGAATTTGATCTTAGTGGTGGCGAAAATGGAGGACAAGTTATTGTAGTAGGGACACCAGTAGATATAGAGAGTAACGAAAAGTTGAATATAGGAAGTTATTTTTTATAAAAGAAAAAGGTACTTATTTTTAGATAAGTGCCTTTTTTGTATGAAAGAACAAATGAAATTATCCCTTACTTGTTGTTTCTTCTAATAAATTTAACAACGCTTTCAAAACGAAAGAGTGGTATCCGCCTTTTTTAGTGATTATTGCTAGTTGCCAAACAAAGGTTGGATCATCTATTGGTATCATTTTAATGTTTTCGTGTAGTGGCTTTGGATGAATGGCTTTTGGTAACAAAGCAATGCCAAGATTAGATGAGACAAGTTCCATAATCAAATCTAGCTGGGAGCTTTCATAGGCGATAGTTGGCATAAATCCAGCGCCTTCACATTTTTCAATCACGTAATCATGTAGTGTATATTCTTTGGAGAAGGTGATAAAGTTTTCGTCCTTTAAATCACACAAGGAGATAGTGTTTTTTGTAGCTAAGGTGTGGGTTTCGTGTATGTATAGGACGAATTTGTCTTGAATAAAAGGATAAATCGTAAAGGTTGTTTCGCTAGTTGGTAAGACGACGATACCAAGGTCGATTTCCCCGTTGGCAACGAGTTGTTCGATGGATTTTGTGTCTAGTTCCACTAACTGTAGCTTTACCTTCGGATATTGGCTGTGCAACGTAGTAGCGATTTTCGGAAAAAATAACGTACTAATAATTGGGGGAATGCCAATCTTTAGTTCGCCTGTATCTACATTTTTAAGCTCATCTAGCAGTGTGTTTATTTGTGCCAATGCGGCAATTGTTTTTTGACCTTGTTGGTAGACAATTTTGCCAGCTTCTGTCATCCGTACATGTCTTGTTGAGCGATCAAATAGTTCTACATCAAGCTCTTCTTCTAATCGTTTAATCGATTTACTTAAAGAAGGCTGTGTTAAATAAGAGTGTTCAGCGGCTTTTGTAAAACTTTTGTGATTGGCCACATCAATAAATGCGTTTAAGTCACGTAATTCCATAAACCCACCTCATTTATTCTTATTATTCATAATAGTTATTCTTTATCCTTATTTTACTTATAGATGAGAGAGTTGTAAAGTTATATTGAAAACGTTATTTTAATTTTCTAACTATTGGGTGATAGGAAGAAAAGGACAGAAATAAAGGGGAATAACAGTCACTTCATCAATGCATCTATCCTATTACCACTTTATAAAAATGTTTTATTATCTAAATCCTTATGTGTAGGAGGCAATAACATTCACATAAGTTGATTATTTTTTTTGTCATTCATATCGTGGTAATTAATACGATTTGAATTTATAAAGACATATTTTTAGGGGGAGATTAGTTATGCGTGAGGTTGTTATTGTTAGCGCTGTCAGAACTGCGGTAGGATCTTTTATGGGTACTTTAAGCAATACGCCAGCTACTGAATTAGGTGGAATTGTAATTAAGGAAGCTGTAAAACGAGCAGGGATTACAGGGGAATTAGTTGACGAAGTCATTATGGGGAATGTTCTTCAAGCTGGTCTTGGGCAAGGGCCAGGTCGTCAAGCTGCATTAAATGCAGGTTTACCAATAGAAGTACCTTCCATGTCAATTAATAAATTGTGTGGATCTGGTTTAAAAACAGTTCATCTTGCAGCACAAGCGATTCAATCTGGTGAAGCAGATATTGTCGTTGCTGGTGGGATGGAAAATATGAGTGCAGCTCCGTATATACTTCCAAATGTCCGTAATGGATATCGAATGGGAGATAAAACGATTGAAGATACGATGATTAAAGATGGGTTACAATGTGCAGTTAATCATTATCACATGGGTGTAACAGCAGAAAATCTTGCAGAGAAATACGAAATTACACGAGAAGAACAAGATGAATTCGCTGCAAGAAGTCAACAAAGAGCAGTAAAAGCCATCGAAGAAGGCAAATTTAAAGAAGAAATCGTACCAGTTGAAATTCCACAACGTAAAGGGGAACCAATTATCTTTGATACAGATGAATTCCCACGTGCTGGTGTGACAGCAGAGAAACTTGGTAAATTAAAACCAGCGTTTAAAAAAGGTGGAACGGTTACAGCCGGAAATGCCTCTGGTATCAACGATGGAGCAGCGGCACTTGTATTAATGAGTAGAGAAAAAGCAAATGAGCTTAACATTAAACCAATGGCTGTGCTTAAATCCTTTGGTACAGCTGGGGTAGACCCTTCTATTATGGGTATTGGACCAGTTCCAGCTACAAAAAAAGCATTGGAAAAAGCAGGTCTTTCTATTAGTGACCTTGATTTAATTGAAGCCAATGAGGCCTTCGCAGCTCAAGCATTAGCCGTTGATCGTGAGTTAAAATTCCCAAGTGAAATTTTAAACGTAAATGGTGGAG
This sequence comes from Bacillaceae bacterium, assembly GCA_051873875.1. Classification (GTDB taxonomy): domain Bacteria; phylum Bacillota; class Bacilli; order Bacillales; family Bacillaceae_G; genus JBJEFI01. The sequence goes on from JBJEFI010000115.1 coordinate 6,425, forward strand.
CGATTGCTTTAGGTCATCCAATTGGCGCAAGTGGTGCTCGTGTTCTTGTAACGTTATTACATGAAATGAAACGTCGTGATGCTCGTCTTGGTTTGGCTACTTTATGTATCGGTGGCGGTCAAGGTGTTGCTGCGATTGTTGAGTTAGAAAAATAATAAAGTAAGCGGTAAGCGATACGTATAAAAGAACTCTTCTTTTCACATTCTAACAACGAATGAGTAAAGGAGGGTTTTCTTGTGAAACCATTAACTGCCAAGGAATTAGAGTATATTGTAGATTCCATGTCCAACGAAGATTTATTAATCAAACAATGTGTCGTTGCAGCAGCACAATCGTCAAATCCAGGTGTTAAACAGATTTGTCAGGAACTATTAGGGCAACATAAACAACATTATCAAACATTACTTAGCTTACTACAACAACATACGTCCATTGCCCCAAAAACACCACAAGAGGCAACACAAATGGAACAACAGCAACAGGCCCAAACAGCACAAAATCAAAATCAGTAAGGAGGTACATATATGACACAACAAAAGCCAATTCTTTCAGATGAAGATTTATTGTATACCATTCTAGCCAATTTAAAACGAACTAGCGGAGAATATGCAACGGCAACAACAGAGTCTAATTGTCCGGTTGTTCGCCAACAATTTTTAACACTGACACAAAGTAGTTTAGGACTACAAGGAAAGCTTTATAATTTTATGGCCCAGCACGGCATGTATAGTACATCTGCACCAACACTAGAATCGGATATTACAAAGCAAATTACGGAATATACACAAACCCAAACGCAAACAAATCAATTGGTACAGCAAAATTTACAGCAATAGATGTTG
>JBJEFI010000116.1:0-7215 GCA_051873875.1 Bacillaceae bacterium
AAAGAAAAAAAGAAGGCCTTCAATCGGCTGATAATGCGTATTTTTTACAAGATATTTTGGATGACTTATTGGATGATATACCGGCTGAATTTTTAAAAATTATAAAAGATAAAGAATCTTAATTTGCGTAAAAGGGAAGATTTTGTCAAACGATTTTATTGAGAAATATTGGATAAGGTATTGAATTGAAAGGTAATTTTAAATATATTGAAAATAAGTATTTTAAAACTTCAATTAGCACTCGTAAGCATAGGGTTTCCTATGTCTATGAGTGCTTTTTGTGTTTTTCAGGGAAATACTTCGTATTGAAGGAACTGTTTACAGTCAATGTAGGCAGAAAAATGAGGAGAAAAAGGGAGGAAAATGTAGGATGATGAAAAAAACAGCATTACAACTGTTGCATGAATCACGCAGAAGCCAGGAACCATTAGAAGAAATAGTGGCTTCTAGTATTCAAGGCTATGTCTTACCGTCTTTTCAATATGCAAAGCCGTTTTCTAATCAAAAAAGGGATTGTATTGTGTTTTATATTCAAGATTGCAAGGTTTATTGCCCTGTAGAAGAAGTATTAGTAGAAGATACGAAAACAAAGAAATCTGAATCAAAACGATTGATGAATTTAGTAGGAACTACGCAAAAATTCATCATTTTAGACATAAATGAGAAAGAGAAGATTGCAGTTGGTTCTATTTTATTAGCACAGGAAAAGTTACAAGAAGAAATGTTTCAATATATCTCCAGTTTAGGTGAACAATTAGAGGAAGAAGATTTTGAAGCAACCATTTTAGATGTAGGGAGAAAAGAATTAAAGGTCGATCTAAATGGTGTCCCAGCAACTATGCCTTTAGAAGAATTTTCCCATGTGAAAATTAGAAATCGATTTGACTTTGTGATGACAAAACGATTTGAGACCGTAAAGGTCCGAATGTTACGTATAGAAGAGAGTACGAAAAAAATAATCGTTTCAAGAAAAGCAACGATGCCAAAACCATATGACATTATTAAAAATGAATACGCAAAATGCGATGCCATTGCTGCGGTTGTGTCGATGGTAGATGAACGATATGGCATTTTTGTGCAGCTGCGTGAGGAAGTGGAGTTAAAGGCAATCAAACCTGTTGGTATTCCTGCTCCAATTGAAGGAGATATTGTGACGGTTCAAATAAAAACACTAGATGACGAGAAAGAAAGTGCCCGTTGCGTTATATTAGGGTATCCAAATGGAAAGTCGCGTAAATACGAGAAGGGAAGCTTTTTACGCTATGAATACAACTGATGCAATTTATTATTCCACAGACGAAAAGTTTTGGATCCAGCCAGCAAAACCACTAAAAGGGCAGTTTCTGGATCCAAGACCTTTAAATGATAATGAAATGTATCTGTTTCATCTCATCTGGCGTGGAGGTGCACTTACTCATAATCAATTAAAAACCATAACAACATTTAACCAACGAACATTGCAAAAACGTCTACAATTTTTATTAAAACTTGGTTTGATTTATCAGTGGGAAATTCATACGAGACAGGCAATCAATAGCCCAAAGTCTGTTTATACCGTCGGAAAAGGATTAAATTTTGGGAAAAGGGTGTTTGATGAAGATCCGTGTATGGTGATGAAATATGATGATGCCATTCATGCAAAAATTCAGCGAATGATGGCTGTAAATGATTTACTAGCAACTTTATACCAAGAAAAAGTATTAAACGATTTTAGGTATTACCCTGTTATTGGTGAAATAGAAGAAAAACCAGTAAGAGCTTTTACGACAATTGATTTAGATACAAAGAACGGAAGGATTACCTTTTATTTGGATCGTTTGACTGAATTAGACAGTACGAATATGGTGAATCGAAAAGTAGAGATGTATCGACGTTTTTGGAACAGGAAGGAAAGTGGTTGGGAAATAGAAAATGATAGTAGTGATTTTTTCTCGCCATTGCTTTATGTTCCAACAATTGAGTACGCAAAAACATTGATCAATCAGTATGCACTTCAAGATGATGGAATACAACTAGTCTTTTGTATGGAGGATATGATGCTTCAATGGGGGATAAAAGATGCTTTTTATATCGTAACGCCAGAAAGACTAGAAAAATTACAGTTCATTTGATTGGGGTGATTTAATGGACAAAGATAGACAGCTAGATGTTGTAAATGGTGATAAAAAACGTGTTATTAAGGTTCGTAAAGTGAAGAAAAAGGTAATACAGGAGCAACCGAAAGTTCAACCTATTTCTCCAAATAAATCGGCAATAAAAATAAAAAAGAAGGAAAAAAATCAAAAAAGAAGTGAAGAGAAACGAGATATTGAAATAGAAGGTGCACGCATTTATCCTTTTTCAACGAGAAAAAGAACCGTATTTCGAGGTCTTTTCTGGAGTATCTTCATTTTGATTTTTATACTAGCTCTCATTGCGATGTTGAGAGTAATAAATTTGAGTAATAAGGTGGTCTCTTCTCCAAAGCAAGAAGTGATAAAACAAGAGACTAGTCCTTTTATAGGTAGTCCTGCTGTAGAAACCTTTGCCTATAACTTTGCTAAAGAATATTTTCGTTGGGATACGAAAGAAAAAAGTGATGGAAGAAAAGGTCGGTTAGAACCTTACTTGGTACCATCAATGGACGAACAAGCTGGTATTACTGTGCAAAATGGGATGTTGAACAGTACGTTTATTGATGCGAAAACGTGGGAAGTAAAGCAAACGAGTGCCTATACAGCGAATGTGGTATTAGAAGTTGAGTATAGTCTAACAAAAGTAATCCAAAGTAATGGGAATAAGGGAACGCCAGTAAATCAAAAAGAAGAGAAAACTGGCCCGTTTAAAGAATATTTAGTTGTTCCTGTACAGACCGATAAAGATCAACAGTCATTTGCTGTGTACAAAACCCCATATTTTACAGCAATCCCTAAAAAACCAACCATTACAGAAAAGAAAGAAGAGATAGGAAATCGTTTAATTGAACCAGTTATCACAAATGAAATTCAATCCTTTTTAAATGTGTTTTTTAAAGCGTATACAGGGGAACAAGCTGAATTGAACTATTACATAAAAGGAATAAACCTAGCTGCTCTAAATGGGGTTGTAACCTTTAAAGAATTGTCCAATATGACGGTATATGCTACGGAAAAGGAGAATGAATACAAAGTGGATGCATCTGTAGTAATGATCCACAAGAATTCTCAAATCGAAATGACGAATCGTATTTTGATGACTGTTGAAAAAGATAAAACACATTATCTGGTTAAAAAAATGGAGAATCAATAGAGAGGAAGGGATTGGCATGTTAGTAGGCGTTACATTCGGACAAAACTTACAAAATTGGCTAACTGGAGAAATAGGAGCAATCTTTTTAATTATTATTGGTGGTGTAGCCATTTATTATTTAGCGAAAAGGGAGTTTTCAAAGTTTATAGGTTTCGCTTTATTTGCAATGCTTGTTGGGGTATTTGTATTTCGACCGACGCTTATTAAGGACTTAGGAATTAAGTTGTTTGACGTGTTAGTAGGTGGATAATATATGTCCACTCGTGAAACAGTTCGCACATATAATGCAGTTTGGAAAACAGAGAAAGTATTATATGGCATACAAGATATTGCATTGCCGATACCCATCACGTATCGGCAAATTGGTTTTTTTATATTTGGTTTAATTATCATGTATCTTCTTAATAAAGTTCCTCCTATTAGTTTGATTGATTTTAATCTAGTTAAATTTGTATTAATTCCAGGCGTATTTTCATGGTATTTTACACAAAAAAAATTAGATGGAAAACTCCCTCATAAGTTTATCTTACGAGTTTGTTTATTCCATTTTGGACCTAACATACATAACCGGTATAAAGAGATAAAATTATCTAAAAAGCCTTATAAATACCATAGTTATGTTGGGTATAGACAACTACATATATCTGACGATAAGGAAAGAAAGGGTGATGAATAGGTGATTGAATTCCCAATTAAGTACTTTGAAGGAAACCTTGTATTTACCCCTAAAAATGAATGTTGGGCATTTTATAGTATTAAAGGCTTGAACTATGATTTTTTATCCGATGATGAGAAAAAAATATACTTTACTAGATTAAAAGCTTTGTTTTGGCAGTTAGAACTGGATACACATATGTTAGTTGTACCTAATTTCACAACAATAGAAGAGAAACACCAGAAATTAAAAGAAAGATTAAAAGGGCCGTTAAAGGATGCGGCCACTCGTCATGCGGAAGATGTTGCGAAACGATTGAAAGTAATTTTAGATCAAGAAGGAACGGAATACTTATTTATTTTTGGTGTGAAGTTACCTCCAGTAGGAGAAATCAAAGGAAAAGGATTTTTTAAAGAAATAAAAGAATCCTTTAATGACTTTGTCTACTCGATTTATAGTAAAACAGGATTGGATTTTTATGATATTCCAGAAGAGATAATTCTTTCTTATCATAAAAGCGAAAAACGGGTTTTTAGTAAGATTATTGGTCGTGTTAAGGCGGAACAATTGGATGAAACGATGATTCAATGGCTTATCCGTCGCAATTGGTACCGAGGGATCAAGCATGTGCCAATTTGGAAGGATTGGAGCCCTACATACATCGTATCCACAGAAGATACACAAGTAAAAGCAAGAAGACCGGTAACCAATGAAATTATTCGACTAACGGAAGGATTAATCGATGAATCGAGAAAGCGAAGCTTACTTATTAAACAAGTGATAAATGGAGAAGAAAAAGAGGGGCATGTAGCTTTTTTAACCGTATCCAATGTTCCTTATGAGATGAGCTTTCCTGATGATGAATGGATTTATATGATGCAGTTTTTAGATTTTCCATTAGAGATGAGTATACGTACAGAACCGATTGAAAATAGAAAAGCTTTATCTTCTATTCGTAATAAACAAAAAGAATTAAAGGACCAAGATAGACATGCAAGAGAAACAAATAACGATACGAATTTAAATATTCTACAAGGGCGACAAGAAGCATATGAGTTAGAAGCATTTTTAGAAACATCAAGAATGCCACTAATTAAAACAAGTATTGTATTTGTCGTTTCAGCAAGTGATGAAGAAGAGTTACGAAGACGTATTGAAGCAGTAAAAGATATGTACGGAGACTTGATGTTTCAAATTGAGCAACCTTATGGGGATCAATGGTTACTTTTCAACGAGTGTTTAATAGGGTCAAAACGATATGTACACGACTACATTCAGTACATGGAACCAGCAACAGTAGCAAGTGGAATGTTTAGTGCTACAAGGCAATTGGGAGACCCAGAAGGATTTTTCATCGGGACAACTGGGGTATTAAATCAACCTGTTTATATCTGGCCAAATCGAGCAGCACAAGGAATTCATGGTACAAAAACGAATGCCTTATCAGCCTGTTTTTTAGGAAGCTTGGGTGGAGGAAAATCCTTTAGTTCCAACCTAATTACATACCTTTCAGTTTTAAGTGGGGCAAAAGGTCTTGTTGTGGATCCTAAAGGGGAACGTGGTGGCTGGAAAGATGCGCTTTATGAATTAGGGAGTGAAATTAATATTATTACCTTAAGCCAAAATGAAGAAGACAAAGGCAAGTTAGATCCTTTCACAATTTTTGAAGACAAGAAGGAGGCAGAGAAATTAGCATTAGATGTTTTAACCTTTCTTACAGGCGTAAGGATTGATGATAGTGAACGGTTTCCACGTCTATCGCAAGCTGTTCGAAAGGCTTCTGAGTCTGAATTTCCGTCACTCTCTGAGGTAATTACTATCTTACGTTTAAAAACAGATGATAAAGTTGCACTTAGTTTAGGTGAACACATCCTCAGCTTTAAGGAACTATCTTTTGCCAAGTTACTATTTGGGGATGGAAAGCGAAAAAATACGATTAGTTTATCCTCAGCATTAAATGTATTACAGATTCAAAATTTAGAACTTCCTGCTCCAGATACGCCACAAGAAAAATATAATTTATCCGAAATGTTGTCTGTTGCAATGATGTTACCTATCTCATCTTTTGCTTTAAAGTTCATTCATACAGATCGTAGTCAATTTAAGGTAGTTTTATTAGATGAAGCATGGGCAGTATTAAATACATCCCAAGGTAGTCATTTAGCAATGAAATTGGTTCGAGCAGGACGATCAATGAATGCAGGTATATATTTTGTTACACAAAACGCCAATGACTTATTAGACGAAAAAATGAAGAACAATATAGGAATGAAATTTGCATTTCGTTCAACGGATTCGAAAGAAATAGAGAACGTATTGGAATTGTTAAATCTTAAGAATACCAAATATAATGCAGAGATTTTAAGAGAATTGCAGAATGGGCAATGTTTGTTTCAAGATATTTATGGCCGTTGTGGGGTTGTTAAAATCAATGCATTGTTTAAAGATTTGTTTGATGCATTCGATACTCGACCACCAGAACAGGTGGATGTTATAAGGGATGAGGTGATGGTGTGAAAAAATTAGTATATTTGTTAATAGGAATATGTATAACAATTTTAATTACTGGATGCGGTAAAAACACTAGCGGGAGTGATGCACCTAGAGATATTCCGGTAAAGTGGGCTACAGCAGATATTCAAAATGATTATAAAGCTTCCTATGATTTACTTGATGATAATGTAGCTATCAAGGATTTCTATAATGATAAATCGGAAGTTACTAAGGATAAAACATTAAAAGAGTACAAATTAACAGAATGGAAAGCAAAAGAAGATAAATATTATTACGTTATAATGTATCGATATTCAAATGAAGTAGGAGTTACCGAAAGGTTAGAAGTTTCAAAAGTTAAAGGAAATTGGAAAATAACTAACGTATTTTCTAGTGATACTAAGTTTAAATTATATGTAGAAAACCTATCGCCTAAAGTGATTAAGGAGCTATATGAGTGATGAAATATAAAAGAATAATTATCTTTCTTTTAGTAGGGATATTTATTTTTTGTGCATATTTTCCAACGTATACGGAGGCTAGCTCTAATTATTATAGTAATACAGATAATAAAAATGCATTTACTCCAAATGAACATAAATATGTAAATTATCAATTAGAAACCCACATTGATACAAACTGGGATTGGTTACCATGGCAATGGGGAGATGGTGTTGAACACGGATTATTTTTATCTCTTGCTGCAATAGTAGATGCTTTATGGAATTTAAATGTTGTTATGTCATCTTTTACAATTTTTATTACAGGTGAGGCATTTAACTTAGACTTTGTAGGGGATG
>JBJEFI010000117.1:0-10549 GCA_051873875.1 Bacillaceae bacterium
CGTCAAAAGAAATAAATAACGTAAAAACTCCGTTAGGGTAAATCCTAGCGGAGTTTTTTTATAAAGATAAGAAAGTATAAGATTTTAGCCTTATATAATTGTTTAACCTCCAACTTTCTCTCTTGGGATGTTTCACCTCATCCAAAAAAGTTCAAGTGCAGACTTTTTGTAGCTGAGGTCTAACACCTGTCGAGAGACTCTTTTTAATATCTCTTGCTATCGCTACGTGATATCGAAAGGACCGCTTGCAGTTTTTCTAAAGAAGCGAATAGAGATTGCGATAAGCAGATGGTGTAAATCCAGTTGTCTTTTTAAAGAAAGTAGATAGATGGGCTTGGCTTGAAAAATGAAATAAGGTTGCAATTTCATGTAAAGGTGTTGCTGTATATTGAAGTAATTGCTTTATTCTTTCTACTTTGTAGCGAGTGACAAATGTAGATAAGGAAATGCCTACTTCCTTTTTAAAAAGAGCGGTTAAGTAATTTGGATGTACATTGACATGAATAGCAATTTCTGCAACGGTTGGATTTTCCTCGATGTTATCTTTTATAAAAGAAATAGCCCGATTTACTGTTGAATTGTAAGCATGTTGTTTATTTCGTTTTGCTAAGCGAATAAAAGCAAGCATCATATCGTATTCTAATTCTTGAAGATTTTGGATTGTATTCGTTTCATCAATTTTTCCAATATAAAGATCACTAAGGGCAAATGCCTTTTCTGGATCAATTCCAATTTCAACGATACCACGAGTAAATAATGTACACGAAGCAACGAGTGAATATTTAAGGGAGGACAAAGGGGACTTTGCCAATGTGGCCCGTTCTAATTGGTTGATTTCATCTAAAGTAGCAATAGCTACATCTGTATTGCCAAGCTGAATGGCAGCGATAAGTTTGCGCTCTAATAAGTAAGGTGGGTGCTTATAGGCGTAGTAAATATTTTTTGATATTTCTTTATAAAGTTTTTTATCAATCTCTTTCATACATAAGCTCCTTATATTTGATTTATATAAAAAAGATTAGAAATATATAAGTCTATTTTTAATAACATTATAAAATAAAAACAAGTTAAATCAAGTTGATTTTGAGAGGAGAATAAAATAGTGACACAAACATGGTCAATTCAAGAAAAGAAGATAAATGTAAATGAACTAGCAAAAAACGAATCTATTTTTGCGATTGGAAACGGATACATCGGTGTTCGTGGTTATTTTGAAGAAGGTTACGGAGCTGATAATGGACTAAGTGTTCGTGGCACATATATCAATGGTTTCTTTGATACAAGTGAAATTGTATATGGAGAAGATCATTACGGAAATCCTCATGAAATGGAAATGATGTTAAGTATTCCAGATGGCCTACGTACAACGATTACTGTAGATGGTGAAGGTGTAACTGTATTCGGTCAACAAGTGGAAGATTATATAAGAGAATTACGCTTAAAAGAAGGCTATTTAGTTCGTTCTTTTACATGGCGTGCAAAAGATGGTGCGCGTTTTACATTCACATTTAAGCGTTTAGCTTCCTTTATAATGAAAGAAATTGTCGCACTTCACATTGAAGTGAAATCACACGATAGAAGTGCAAACGTACAAGTAGCGTCTTATATCGATGGAAAAACTCAAAATGTTGTTGAAGAAAATGATCCTCGTGTAAATAATCACGTAAAAGAGCGTCAATTAGAAACAATTCAAATTGGTGAAGAAAATGGCGTAACAGTTTTAAAACAACAAACAAAAACAAACAATGGTATATTTACATTAGTATCTACAGATGAATTATCAAAAGAAGGCACAATTGAAACGACAATTGATGAGCAACAAGAAGTAATCAAACGCCAACACACTTTCGTAGTAGAAGCGGCTGAAACAGTTGCATATACAAAATACAATTGTTATATCATTAACGAAATGGCAGACGGCGCTTCTTTATTAAAAGCAGCGCAAGAACTTTCATTTGCAGGTTTAGTAGAAAAACAAACAGAATATGTAACAGCATTCTGGAAAACATCTGATATTGAAATTGATGGCGATGATAAAGTTCAAGAGTCTATTCGTTTTAGTTTATATCAAATGCTTCAATCGGTTGGAAAAGATGAAACAAATAATATCGCTGCCAAAGGTGTAACTGGTGAAGGATATGGTGGGCATTATTTCTGGGATACAGAAACATACATTTTCCCATTCTTCTTATACACACAACCAGAAATGGCGAAGAGTTTATTAGCATACCGTTATCACATTTTAGATGGTGCAAGAGCTCGTGCGAAGGAATTAGGCTTTAAAGGTGCATTATTCCCATGGCGTACAATTAGTGGGAAAGAATGTTCAGCATACTATCCTGCAGGTACAGCTCAAATTCACATTAATGCAGATATTATGTATGCGTTAGCGCAATACTATAACGTAACAGGGGACAAATCATTCTTAAACGAAAAAGGAATTGAGATGTTAGTAGAAACAACTCGTTTCTATGTTGATTACGGTGATTGGGTCGAAGGAAAAGGCTTCTGCATTAACTGTGTAACAGGTCCTGATGAATATACAGCCCTTATCAATAACAACACATATACAAACATGATGGTAAAATACCAAATTAGTTTCTTATTACAAGTTATTGAAGAAGCTCGTCAAGAAGGATTATTTGCACAATGGCAAGAAAAGTTTAGTATTACAGATGCAGAAATGAACGAATGGAAACAAGTTGTAGAAAGCATGTATATCCATCGTGCTGAAAACAACTTAATTGGACAAGATGATTCATTCCTTGGAAAAGCACCTTGGAACTTTGAAGAAACACCAAAAGAAAATTATCCATTATTATTACACTACCATCCAATGGTTATTTATAAGCACCAAGTATTAAAACAAGCAGACCTTTTATTAGCGATGCTATTATTACCAACGTACTTTACAAAAGAAGAAAAAGAAGTAAACTATAAGTTCTATGAACCATTAACAACTCATGATTCTTCTTTATCTTATTGTATTTATTCAATCATCGCTAGCGAGGTTGGATTAGAAGATGAAGCAGAAAACTACTTCAACGAAACAATTCGCTTAGACTTAGATGATACACATCACAATACGAAGCATGGTTTACACATGGCATGTATGGGTGGTAGCTGGTTAAATGTTGTATTTGGTTTTGGTGGAATGCGTGTAATCGATGGAACACTTACGTTCAATCCTACACTTCCAAAAGGATGGAATCGCATTTCCTTTAATATTGGTTACAAAGGTCGTCAAATTAAAGTAGAAATGACAAAAGAAGCAACAACATACACGCTTCTAAGTGGAGATGCAATTGACGTTGTTCATAACGGCGTAAAGCAAACAATTAACTAATAAGAAAGGCTCTCATTTTAACCGATGAGAGCCTTTTATTATGAGATAAGGAAATGGCTATATTTCCTCCCCAAAAAATTAGCCCTAGCACTAAAAATGGGCTAGGGCTGTTTCTGTTTTTATTAATACGCTCTAAAGCGTTTCATAATTTTCTTTGTAATAAAAATAACAGTAAAGATAACGATTGTTGGTAGAAGAAAGTATGGGACAGCGACTAATAAAATCGCATTCATTATTTCTTTCGCTCCTGCATCAGGTTGCCTTTGGCTGAATTCAATCATTATTAAGTAAACTGGTAGAAGTAATAAATTAAAGACAATACAATATACGAAAAAAAGAATTCCTTTTTTATGTTTTTCTATGAATGATTGTTCCATGGTTGTTCCCTCATTTATCTATAGGATATATTTATTTTACATGAACTTAAACGTTTTGGGAATAGAAGATTTATAGCTTTCTTAGCTTTTATTACCAATGAAGATTAATCGATAAAAGTAGTACATCTATTTTGCTTATTTGTAAAAGAGTGAATGAAAAGATAGCTTTTTATATTTTTATGATAAAATGTAAGTAAAATGAGAGGGGGGCTATCCGTGGGAAGAAAACAAGCCTTTACTAAACTACAACTGCTTGAAACAACAGAGAAATTATTACTTCAATATGGCTATGAAGGCTTTCATTTAAAATTATTATCAACACATGTAGGTGGTGCCCGAAGTACCATTTATCTTTATTATAAAAGCAAAGAAGAAATTGTAGCAGCATGTATGAAGCGTGTGATGGAGCGAATGCTAGCAGAAACGTCTGCCATTGATGAGACGAATACAATGGAGGCGTTAAAGAAATTGTTATATATCTATCTTCGGGAAGCAGATCTTCATTTTCTTTTAATGAATGTACAAAAAGTAGATATGGATGATAGTGAAGCGACGAAACGAGATATTGAATATATAAAAGCAGGACATGAACTATTAAAAGGGCAATTAGGACGCCTAGGTCAAGCGGCAAAAGAGGAAGGACATTTACGTGATGATATTCCTATTGTGGTAACGATGAGTGTCTTTTTTACGCTTATTAATACGAGAAATCCAGCATCAATTTCATTAGAACAATGGACGGATTTGTTATTTACGATTTGGTTAGAAGGGGCAGGAATGAAATAAAAAAGAGTAAAGCGTCTTTTTTGACGGACGTGTCATCTTTATTGTTTAATGTAGGAGAAGCAATTATTTTATAACATAAATGACACGCGTGTCATTTAAAAAGGGGGATATAAATGAAGACAATTCTACATCGAATTACAGATGCTGTCTCGACAAAGAAGGGGATGTGGATTACATTAATCACATGGTTAGTTGTGACAATGGCTTTAGCAGTATTTGCGCCAAGTGCCAAGGAGTATGAGTTAACAGGAACACAATTGTTGCCAGATGATGCACAATCCATTATTGCAGATAAGAAATTGAATGAGTATTTTAAGGATGACAAAGGAATACCTGCGCTACTTGTTTTTCACAATAAAAAAGGGGAAGTAGATGCAAAAGAAATTAGTCGTGTTATGGATAAAATTGAAGGGGAAAAAATCGAAGGAATTAAAGATTTTTTACCATTTTCTAAGCTTCCACCACAAGTACAAACATCTTTTTACTCAGAAGATAAGTCAACAGCTGTTTTACCTGTTAACTTAAAAGACAATCTAGAAAACAAAGAAATTCAACAAATTGTTGATAAAATTGTTGATGTGGAAAAAGGAACAAAAAGTGATGTAATGTTCCGTGTAACGGGACCAGCTGGGATTGCTGGTGATACATTAAAACTATTTTCACAAGCAGATGTTGTTTTATTATTATCAACAGTTGGGTTAATTTTAGTATTATTAATTGTCATTTATCGTTCGCCATTGTTGGCGCTTATTCCATTGTTAGCTGCAGTGTTTGTATATGAAGTAGTAAATCAAACGCTAGGACTGATGGGGAAAGCCGGTTTAGATATTAATAACCAAACGTTATCGATTATGACCATTTTACTATTTGCAGCGGTCATTGATTATTCCTTATTTGTTTTTGCTCGTTATCGAGAAGAACTAACTCAGTATCATAGTAAATATGATGCAATGAAACAGGCGATGCACCATACAGGTGAACCAGTCTTCTTCTCTGGTGGTACCGTACTTGTGGCAATGTTGATTTTATTCTTTGCTAATTTCGGAGATTATAAAAACTTTGCACCTGTCTTTGGGACAACGATGGCAATTATCATGATTGCATCAATTACGTTAGTGCCAGCTTTATTTGCCTTATTTGGAAGAAAGGCGTTCTGGCCAAGAATTCCAAAGGTTGGTTCAGTAAAAGAAAATAAAAAAACCATTTGGAGTCGCTTAGGACGGGTTGTCTCAGCAAAGCCATTGTTAACAGGTGGGCTTGTTGGAATCTTTTTAATCGTATCAGCGTTAAATGTTTTTAACTTAAAATACGAATTTGATACAGTTAAAACATTTCCAAAGGATATGCCTTCTCGAGAAGGGTATGAAATTGTAGAATCAAAATTTGATAAAGGTGTTTTGGCACCAACAACGGTTTTATTAGAAGGCAAACAAGCATTTTCAGATAGTGATATAAAAGCAGTTCAAGATGAATTAGCAAGTAAAAAACATGTTGCTACTGTGCGATTAGCTGGAAATACAGAAGATAAAAAAGTTGTCAAGTATAGCTTAACATTTGATATTAGTCCATACTCCATTAAGGCCTTAGATGCATTGGTAGACATTCGTGATGATGAGACTGCTATTTTGAAAACAGCAAATATAGATGGTGACCTTCATTTTGCTGGTGTAACTGCCAAACAAGCAGATGAGAGAAGTATAAATGATCGTGATTTAGTTGTAATTGTCGGACTAGAAACATTGTTTATCTTTGTTATGTTACTTGTGTTAACTCGTTCTATTAAAATGCCAATTTATATGATGGGAACAATTCTTGTTTCATTCGTAGCCGCACTTGGCTTAGGAACGTTTTTAACGGATGTATTATTTGATATAGAGGCCATTAGCTCACGGGTACCAATCTATGCCTTTGTATTCTTAGTGGCGTTAGGCGTGGATTATAATATTATTTTAGTGTCACGCTTTAAAGAAGAGCGACAAAAGCATTCAGTTAAAAAAGCAGTGGAAATTGCTGTTGCCCGTACAGGTGGCGTTATTTCTTCAGCAGGACTTATTTTAGCTGCAACCTTTGCCGTATTAATGACGCAACCAATTGCCGTTTTATTCGTCTTTGGGTTTATTGTGGCAATCGGTATTTTACTAGATACATTCCTTGTTCGTGGTATTTTACTACCAGCTTTACTCGTTCTTTTCGAAAAGGATGATAAGAAGAAAATTGAAACAGATATGAACGCATAAGGAGAAAAGCACCTCGATGATGAGGTGCTTTTTTAATGGCTGCAAAACTATGAGCGGTCTGGTATGATCTTTATATGAAAGTGAGGGCGAGCGATGAAAAAAACAGTAGATGTAGTAGGAGCAGTCATTCGTAATGAAGAAGGTAAAATCCTTTGTGCGTTAAGGTCTGAGCAGATGAGTATGTCGAATCTTTGGGAATTCCCTGGTGGAAAGATTGAAAAAGGAGAAGATCCTAAACAAGCATTAGTTCGAGAAATTCATGAAGAATTAGGCTATAGCATTGATGTTCATCATTTAGTAGCAGATGTGATACATGAATACGATAACATTATTGTTCACCTAATGACTTATGAAGCAAGTATAGTAAGTGGTGTAGTAAAACCAGTCGAGCATAGTGAAGTAGTATGGTTACATATAGAAGAATTAGAGCAGTTACAGTGGGCACCAGCAGATATTCCAACAGTGAATGTATTGAGGGGGATACATAATGGCGGTTGAAGGAATTTATGAGGAAATTATTACGAGAAAATTAAAGCGAGAGTTAGAGGAATTAGATAGTAACATTTATGATATAGATAAAGGAAAATTAGATGTAGAAGAAGCAAAAAAGAAGTTAGCACAATATATTTCCAACGTCACACGTCGAGCATTACAGTACATAAGAGAAGAATATAAAAAAGATGACGAGGCATTGTTATCTCAAATTCAAACATGTAATGAAATTATTGATATCTTAAGCAAACGATTAGAGCCAGAGGAATTTCAAAAATTAAAAATTGACGAAGAAGGAGAAGTATTGCTATCTCTTTATTCTAAAATTAATCAGAGAAAACAACTTTCAAAGGAAAAAACGATTCGTCCAATTACTTCTTTATCTGAAAGCTCCCTTTTTACAGGTTCTAGTTTTGAACCAAATATGCTAAGCGAAATAAAACGAGAGATTCTTTCTTCAGATAGTGTTGATATGTTAGTATCGTTTATTAAATGGAGTGGACTTCGCTGTATTTTAGAGGATTTAGAAGATTTGACAATAACTCGTGGTGGGAAATTACGTATTATTACAACTTCTTATATGGAAGCAACAGACTATAAAGCCATTGAAGAATTAAGTAAACTACCGAATACAGAAATTAAGATTTCTTATGATGTCGAGCGGACAAGACTTCATGCGAAAGCATATTTATTTAAGCGAGAAACCGCATTTACGACTGCCTATATTGGTTCATCTAATATGTCAAATCCAGCCCTAACATCTGGTCTAGAGTGGAATGTAAAAGTAACGGAAAAGGATTCCTTTGATATTATCAAAAAGTTTGAAGCAACCTTTGAAAGCTATTGGAATGATAAAGAGTTTGTGGCTTTTTCAAAAGAAAAAGAAGAAGATAAAATCCGCTTAAAAGAGGCATTAAATAAGAAAAAGCAAGAAGAGATGACAATTCATTATCATTTTGATATTCAGCCATATCATTATCAAAAGGAATTATTAGAAAAGCTACAAGTAGAACGTGAAACTTTTGGGCGCTATCATAATTTATTAGTAGCAGCGACAGGTGTGGGGAAAACAGTTGTTTCTGCATTTGATTATAAACGTTATTATCAAAAAAATCGTCCAGCTCGGTTGTTATTTGTAGCGCATCGAGAAGAAATTTTAACTCAATCATTACATACGTTTCGAGGGATATTAAAGGATGCGAACTTTGGAGATTTACTTGTAGGTGGGCGGACACCTGCATCAATTGAACATTTATTTGTTAGTATTCAAAGCTTTAATAGTGTTAAATTATCGGAGAAAACAACAGCAGATTACTATGATTTTATTATTATTGATGAATTTCATCATGCAGCAGCACCAACGTATCAACAATTGCTAAATTATTATAAACCTAAAATTTTATTAGGTTTAACAGCAACGCCAGAACGAATGGATGGAGCGGATATTTTAAAATATTTTAATGGGAAAATTGCTGCAGAAATGCGTTTAACAGAAGCGATTAATCGAAAGCTATTAGCACCATTTCAATATTTTGCGGTTAGTGATGAAACGGACTTATCGAAAGTAAAGTGGAGTCGTCGAGGCTATGACATTCATGAATTAGAAAATGTGTATACGAATAATAGTATGCGTAGCAACCAAATCATTCAAAGTATGAAAAAATATGTAACAGATATGAATGAGGTAAAGGCGCTAGGATTTTGCGTAAGTGTTGAACATGCTAAATATATGGCGCATTACTTTAATAAATCTGGTATTCCTGCTATTGCTTTAAGTGGACAAAGTGATAATAAAACGAGACAAGAAGCAAAGGATTTATTAGTAAGTGGCAAGATCAAGATTATTTTCGTTGTAGATTTATATAACGAAGGAGTCGACATTCCAGAAATAAATACCATTTTATTTCTTCGTCCAACTGAAAGTTTAACGGTCTTTATACAACAATTAGGTCGTGGCTTACGTTTAAGCGAAGACAAGGAGTGTTTAACTGTTCTTGATTTTGTAGGACAGGCACATAAAAATTATAATTTTGAAGAGAAGTTCCGTGCTTTAATTGGTCGAACAAAGCATTCGGTGAAACACTATTTGGAAAATGGCTTTTTAAATCTGCCAAAAGGCTGTTTTATTCAGCTTGAGAAACAAGCTAAAGATTATATTTTACGAAATATAAAAGAAGCGGCTTTAACTAAAAATAATTTGATTGGCATGATTAGTAGTTTTGAAGCAGATAGTAGTTTACCATTAACATTAGAAAATTTTTTAAACTATCATCAGATGACTAGTTATGATTTTTATGGAAGAGGTGGAAAGCGTAGTTTTAAACGCCTTCAAGTAGAAGCAGGTGTTTGTGATTCTTTTGAATGTGAAAATGAGGAAATGATTACAAAAGGATTACCGAGATTGTTACATCTTAACTCAAAGAAATTGTTGCAGTTTTTAATGACATACCTTGCTAATGGGAAAAATAATTTGAATGAAGAAGAACGTTTGATGGTAGGAATGTTATACTATTCTTTTTATAGTAAGGAACCGCCAAAAGAAGGATTTGCTACAATGGAAGAAGGTATTCACTGTTTATTGAAAACAGAAGCAATACGAGAAGAAATGTTAGAAATTGTAACGTATAACTATCATCAGCTAGATGTTTTAAATATTGAACCAAATTTTTCTTTTTCTTGTCCATTAGAAATCCATAGTAGCTATACAACTTCGCAAATTATGGCGGCATTTAACTATTTTAACGAGGAGAAAATGCCTGCTTTTCGGGAAGGCGTAAAATACTTTGCAGATAAGAAATTAGATGCTTTCTTCATTACATTAAATAAATCAGAAAAAGACTTTTCACCTTCTACGTTATACGAAGATTATGCGATAAATGAAACGTTATTTCATTGGCAAACGCAAAGTAAAGTAGGAGAACACAGTCCAACAGCGCAACGTTATATTCATCATCAACAAACTGGGAATAAAATTGCTCTATTTGTTCGTGAATATAAGATGAAAAATGGCCATACGTCACCATTTGTTTTCTTAGGAACAGCAAGTTATGTCAGTCATTCAGGAAACAAACCGATGAGTTTTGTTTGGAAGCTAGATGTAGAGATGCCACCAATGGTGTGGGTAGAAGCGAATAAAAGTATTGTATAAAGTGAAACTTCCATCAGTGATGGATTACTTTCATCTCCCGCGGATGGCTAGTTGAACGAACCGGGTCTTACGGACACTTCTTTCTCGCTGTTGATAAATTTAAAATAGAAAGTTTCATGTTAGTTAGTACTAGATAAAGAAGCATCACTTGATAGTGATGTTT
>JBJEFI010000117.1:10649-34280 GCA_051873875.1 Bacillaceae bacterium
AAAGTTTCATGTTAGTTAGTACTAGATAAAGAAGCATCACTTGATAGTGATGTTTTCTTTTTTTATGCAGTTTTTTCATAAAATGAAATGAGAGTTTGTGATGAGAGGAAGTAGCTAATAATTTTCATAAATGAATAAAAACTCTTATTGAAACCGCATTCATTAAATGTTAACGTATATTTAATTAAACGTTTAATCTTAAAGATTAAGGAGTAGGAAAAATGAGTTTATTACAGCGGAAAAATGTGTACCAACAAGATATAAATGGACAAGCCAATCCAAAAGCAATAATACAAGGGGCTATGTATCGTTTTACCGTTTTAACGAGTAAATTAATTCGAATGGAGTATGCAGCGGATGGTGTTTTTGAGGATCGGCCAACACAGTCCATCTGGAATCGTTCTTTTGATGTACCAGAATTTCGTTTAGTAGAAGATGAAGAGAATTTGCAAATTATTACAGAGGATGTTCATCTTTACTATAAAAAGGGACCTTTTTCTGAGCGAACTTTATATGTAGAGTTAAAAGGAAATTATAGTGCCTATCATAGTCGATGGTCATATGGGATGAAGTTAGACACATTAAAGGGGACAGCTCGTACACTAGATACAGCGGATGGAGCAGTCGAATTAGAGGATGGCGTCATTTCGAAAAATGGTTTTTCTTGTATTGATGATTCTAAATCACTTATTTTAACAGAAGATAATTGGGTAGAGCCTCGACGTCAGGATGTTATCGATCTTTACTTCTTTGGATATGGTCGTCATTATTTAGAGGCAATTCGCGATTTATATAAATTAACAGGACCAACACCGTTATTGCCACGGCAAATTATGGGGAACTGGTGGAGTCGTTATTGGCGTTATGATGAGCAGGAGTATAAGGAATTAATCACTCGTTTTAAAGCAGAAGACATTCCTTTTTCAGTAAGTGTAGTGGATATGGATTGGCATTTAGTCGATATTCCTGAGAAATATGGTAGTGGTTGGACTGGATATACATGGAATAAGGAACTATTCCCAGACCCAAAAGGATTTATGTCCTGGTTACATGATAGCAATATGTGGATTACATTGAATCTACATCCTGCTGATGGAGTTCGTGCCCATGAGGAAATGTATGAGCCAATGGCAAAAGAGCTGGGAGTCGATTATGAAAATGAAGATCGAATTGAGTTTGATTTTTCTAATCGAGCATTTATTGATGCGTATTTTAAACATTTGCATCATCCACAAGAAGCAGATGGTGTAGATTTCTGGTGGATTGATTGGCAACAAGGGGCCACAAGTAAAATGGAAGGACTTGACCCACTATGGATGTTAAATCATTATCACGCTGTTGACCTTGCTCGTGATGGCAAGCGTCCGTTGATTTTCTCTCGTTATGCAGGAGTAGGAAGTCATCGTTATCCAGTTGGTTTCTCTGGCGATACGGTTATTTCTTGGGATTCCTATGATTATCAGCCATACTTCACTGCAACGGCATCAAACATTGGTTATAGCTGGTGGAGTCATGATATTGGTGGACATTTTATGGGCGCAAAAGATGACGAGTTAAGCACACGATGGTTACAATATGGGGTGTTTAGCCCAATTATGCGTCTCCATAGCTCTTGTAACATTTTTAATGGCAAAGAACCGTGGCGCTATTCAATGGAATGTAGTGAAATTATGAAGGAGTATTTACGCCTTCGTCACCAATTAGTACCGTATCTGTATACGATGAATTACCAGACCCATAAAGAGTTAACGCCACTTGTTCAACCGGTATATTATCAGTATCCAAATGAAGATCGTGCGTATGAAATGAAAAATCAATATTTCTTTGGGTCGGAATTAATGGTTTGTCCAATTACGACAAAAGTAAATCCAAAATTGCATGTTGCCTCTGTAAAAGCATGGTTACCGGAAGGAAAATGGTTTGATTTCTTTACGGGTACAATGTATAGCGGTGGGAAGACAATGCGTTTATTCCGTAGCTTGCATACACAACCAGTACTTGCAAAAGCAGGGGCAATTGTTCCGATGACTCGTCATGTAAAACATGAAAACAGCATAGAAAACCCAACAAATCTGGATGTTATGATTTTCCCAGGTGCAGATAATACGTTTGAATTATACGAAGACAATGGTATCGATTTAAGCTATCGCGAAGGACAATTTGCCATAACAAAAATGGCATTAAATTGGAGCGAACAAGCTACATTTACGATTTCTGTTGCGACAGGTGATACAAGTGTTGTACCAGCTAAGCGTAACCTTCGCCTTTTCTTTAGAGGTGTAAATAAAATAGAGAAGGTAAACGTCACTATCGCTGGAAATGAATGCGCATATGAGGCTTCTTATGATGTAGCGACACAAACAATGGTTATAGAGTTATTGGCTGTTTCCGTTGGTGACGAAGTTATCGTAGCTTTTGCTACTGAAAATGTCATCACAACAAATAGTAATATGATGGAGAAAGTATATTGTTTCTTAGACCATGCTGAAATTGAATTTAGTTTAAAAGATTATCTATATCGTTTAATCGATAGGACGAAAGACCGTTATAAATTAATGATTGAATTACACGCGATGGATTTAGAAAAAGATCTAGTCGATGCATTGTTAGAAATAATATTACCTTAAAGAAAGACACCGCTAACTATCTAGTTAGCGGTTTTTCATCTATAATGGAAGAAAAAAGGAGGGGAAAGATGCGTAAGTTAAAATATATGTTCATTGCGTTACTACCAATTGCCTTTATCATTAAATACTTTTTTTCACTATCACCAACAATAACGGAAAATGTCTATTCTACAAAAATAAATAAAATGTTTATTGAAGGACTTAGCAAGTTAACGGGGCTTTTTCCTTTTTCCCTTCATGAGTTTGGAATTTATGTACTTGTAGTTGTGGGAGTTACGTATCTTATTTTTCTCATTCGCAAGCTTGTACGATTGAAAAAAGAGCGAAAAAGAACGTTATATGATGCCTTATTAACAGTTGTTGCAGCTGTTTCTGTCTTTTTCTTTTTATTTACAATCAACTGGGGAATAAACTATAATCGGATTCCCTTTGAAAGTACGATTGGTTTACAAGTAACAGAACGAAGTGTGGCAGATGTAGGCAAACTATACGAATTATTAATTGAAAAAGCAAATACCCTTCGTACACAAGTAGAGGTTGATGAACAGGGGATAATGACGACTAACGGGAACTATAAAAGCGTATTAAAACGAGCACAAAAGGGATATGATGCAGTAGAACAGAAATATCCTACTCTAGCAGGAAATTATGGGGCTCCAAAGCCAATTATGGCTTCAGAGTTAATGAATTATACGGGCATTACAGGTGTCTATTCACCATTTACTGGAGAAGCCAATGTGAATATTGCCCAGCCAATTATGAGTCTTCCGTTTACAACGATGCATGAAATGGCTCATCAACGTGGCTATAGCAGTGAAAATGAAGCAAATTTTATTGGTTTTTTGACAAGTATTCATCATCCAGATGTGGATTTTCAATATACGGGTTATTTAATGGCGTTATCTTATACACGAAATGCATTGGCACAGAATGATATAGAATTACTTAAACAATTAGACCAGAAGTTATCTGAAGGTGTAAAAAAAGATATCGCTTATAAATATGAATTCTGGACCAATTATGATGGCACTATTAGCAATGTATCTGATTCAGTGAATAACTCTTTCTTGAAACTAAATGGCGTCAAAGATGGCGTTCGCAGTTACGGACGAATAGTTGACTTGTTGCTAGCGTATTATGTATAAGAAGAAAAAAATTCCCACCGATGAAAGTGGGAATTTTTTATCCCGTTCTAACTGATACTAAGATTTGCCCATTAAAACGTAGCAAAAGTAATGAAGTTTAAGCGGGTGATAAGTGTCAGTTAGAACCCGATTGGTTCAACTAAGCCTCAGTGAGAGATGAAAGAAAACTCCTACTGATGGAAGTTTCACTTTATTAGAAGTTTGCTTTTAAGAAGCCAATTACTTCTTGTGTATATTGTTTTGGATTCACGTCAAATGCTTTTGCATGTTCACCTGTTTCTGTTAAATAAAGTGATTTCGTTCCTTCCTTCGCTGCATATAGCTCGTCCGTCATATAAGGAGGAATGTATTCGTCTGTTTTTGTATTAATGAATAAAACAGGTTTTTTAATGTTTTTAATATGTTTCAGAGGAGAAGCTTCAGCAATTGAGAAATCTGAACGCATTTTATAAACGAAATCTCCAAGGAAAACAATTGGCTTGTGTAAAAAGGACGGGATAATAGGGTAATCTTCTGCTAATCGATATTCTGCTTCTTCTTTGAAGTTACTGTAAGCACAATCTGCAATATAGAAATCTGCTCCATCTTCAACCATACCACCATAAAGTAATGTTGTGGCTGCACCCATTGAAACGCCATGAATACCAATCATTGCATCTTGTCCAAAACGATCTTTTGCGTAATCAACAACTGTTTTTAAATCTTCGCTTTCTAATAAGCCGTATGTTGTATAACTCCCACCAGATTCACCATGATTACGATGATCATAAGAGATAACGTTAAACCCTAAGTTATGGAACATGCGAATGAATTTCGCTTGTTGTGCTTTAGAACTTGTATATCCATGCACACTAACGACAGTGCGCGTTGTTTCTTCTTTCGCCGGGAAATAATCTCCAATTAAATTATATGAATGAGTAGAAGGAATTGTAATTCGTTCTCCATTTAATTCTGTTTTCAATTTGTTGTAAGTAGTAATTGCTTCTTTATTGTCAGGGTTTTTTGTATAATCAGCTGCTTGTTCGGGCAATAAAAGGACGTTAGAAAAATAATATCCAACTCCACCAGCAATAATAACGAAAACCGCAAATACAATAAGAAAGGGTTTTGTAAATTTCTTCAAAGGTAAAACCTCCTGTTAATACTAGGTGCTAAAATCACTTTTTTCATTATGCCATAAGATGAGAGAAAAAGATACAATTTTTTATAATGGAAAAGACCAAAAAATACTTTTCATCTGAAAATACAGTGTTAAAAAAGAGCGAAGTGAAAGTGCCTTATGAAGGAAAAATAGATGTTTTTATTTATATTAATAAATATAGATTGTCATTATAATAGGAGATGTTTAAAATATTATTATAATGACAGAAAAATCTAAAATATTACAAAATTCAACTAAATAGATAAAAGGAGAAAGGGGACATAGGGGGAAGATGAGAGTTGAACGAAAAAAAAAGAAACGCTTGCGAAGATGGGTCAAATATGCAATTGTATTGTTAGCAGTAATTGGCGTTGGATTTGTTGGGTATACATCCTTTACAGCTGTGCGAGCACAGGAGTCAGAAAAATTAGCACCACCTGTCATGTTAGCTGGAGTATCCTTAATAAAGGAAACAAAGAAAGCACCGAAAAAATACAATGGCAAAACTCAAAAAATTGTTTATGTTACCTTTGATGATGGACCATCTGCTCATACATCAGACTTAGTACGTGTACTAGATGAAGAAAAAATAAAAGCAACCTTTTTCTTAATTGGAACGAATATTCCAGGGCATGAACAAAATGTAAAAGAAATAGAGAAAAAAGGTCACTATGTTGGGATGCATTCGATGACGCATGATTATAATAAATTATATACAGAGCAACAAATAGTTGATGAACTGCGCCAAGAACAGACAATTATTAGCAATATTACTGGCAAGAAACCAACCTTGTTTCGTTCACCGTATGGCTCTATGCCTGGTTTGAATGCACAAATAAGACAAGAAGCGACAGCAGCAGGCTTGAAGACATGGGATTGGACAGTAGATTCATTAGATTGGAAATATCAACAAAATCCGTCTAAAATTATTGATGAAATTAATAGTCAATTAGTAGATGATATAGAAATTATTTTATTACATGATAAGCCTGGAACAATTGAAGTGCTACCACAGATTATTAAATTAATTCGCGGTAAAGGTTATCAATTTGAAGTATACGAGGAAAAGAATCATTTTCCAGTGAATTTCTGGAAGGATCCTTCTTTATAAGCAAAGTAGGTTGATTCAAATAAGAATTGAATCAACCTTTTTATATGACAAATACCTTTTCTTTTAGATGTCATTATTTTTTTATAAAAATATTTTTTATGTCAAACTTTTTATATAGATAATCCGTCTAATTTTATGTGAGACTATGGGGAGCTGGAAAACGTGAGTAAAAAGATAGATGAACAACATGTATATGCGTATATAAGAGAGAATCAAGCTCAATTTTATCGCGTTGCATATAGCTATACAAAAAGAAAAGAAGATGCCCTTGATGTTATTCAAGAAGCTAGCTATAAAGCAATGTATCGATTACACACGTTAAAAAATCCAGACTATTTAAAAACATGGTTTTATCGTATTTTAATCAATTGTTGCGTGGATTGGACACGTAAAAATAAACGGATTGTGTATATAGGAGATGATTATTTAAAAGAACAAGTAGCACAAACAAATAGTAATACGTATCTTGAGCTATACGAAGCGCTTGAGGTATTAGATGATAATCAACGAATTATTATTATTCTACGTTTTTTTGAGGATATGAAAATAGACGATATTGCGAAAACATTAGATTGTAATGTTAGTACAATCAAAACAAGGCTTTATGCCGCATTAAAGAAATTAAAGATTGAGCTAGAGGAGGAATGATACATTGTCTGATAAATTAAATCGCTTGAAGCATTCCTATGAGCAACAGTCTATTCCAACTGAATTAGATGACCTTATTACAAAAGGGTTAGAAAGAGGAATACGTGCAAGAAAACGTCGTCGTCGTTTTATGGTGAGTACAAGTATGACTGCGGCAGCACTTTTATTTTTAACCATTACGGTTAATACAAATATTGCCTTTGCAAAAACGTTAGAAAATGTACCGATTCTTGGTGCTTTTGTTCAACTTATAACTGTTAATGATTATGTAGAAGATACAGATACGTTAAAACTAGACGTAAGCGTGCCAAAAATTGTTGGAATGGAAGATAAACAATATGAAGCCCAGTTAAATGAAGAACTAAAAGCTGAAGCAAACAAAATCATGGAAGAAGCAACAGCGAAAAGTGTTGAATTAGCGAAGAAAAAGGCAGAGCAAAATAATGTAGATGCAATGCCTATTATGATTGATTCTCGTTATGAGTTATTATCCGTTACGGATATTTTATCCTTCAAAGTGGTGACGACAGAAATACAAGCGTCAGCTTATGAACAAGAAACATATTACAATATTGATTTACGTACAAATAAACAATTACAGCTACAAGATATTTTTGTTGAAAAGGTAGATTATCGTTCTATTTTAAATAAGGAAATAACAAGACAAATAAAAGATCAAATGAAAAAAGACGAGAATGCTCTTTATTTTGAAGGAGAAGATGGCTTTACATCGATTAAAGGAAATCAATCTTTCTATATAAATAAAGAAGGGGAACTTGTTATTGTATTTGGGGAATATGAAATTGCCCCAGGCGCAATGGGCACACCTTCATTTGTTATTCCAAAAGAGGTAACAAAAGATATAATGAAATTATAACGAAAAAATAATTGGGGAAATGAAACATTCATGTCACAGAAAAATGGTATAATTTGTTTTTGAATGGTTATGCAACTAAGAGAATGCTAGATTAAGGGAGTTAGAGAGATGAGAAGAAGATTGCGTCGAGGAATTAAAAGTGCACTTGTTGTGCTTGCGGTAGCGGTTATTGTGTTTATTGGCTATGCAGGTATTACAAAAGTTGTCGCAAAGGATCAACAAGTATTAACAGAACCAACAATGGTAACAACATTGCCAACTGAGCATAAAGGAAAAGTAGCACCAACTCATTACAATGGGGAAGTGAGAAAAGTTGCCTATTTAACAATTGATGATGGTCCATCAAAACATACAGATAAGTTGTTACAAATTTTAAAAGAAAAAGATGTAAAGGCAACATTTTTCTTAATTGGAACGAATGTAGAATTGTATAAAGAAGCGGTAAAAGCATCTTACGATCAAGGGCATTATGTTGGGATGCACTCTGTTACTCATGATTACAACAAATTGTATACAAATGGTGAAATTGTAAATGAGATGAAAGAAACACAACGACGAATTGCAGCTATTACAGGGCATGAATCAGTACTTTACCGTTGCCCATATGGAACAAATCCTGGTTTAAATCAAAACTTACGTGATAAAACCGTACAAGCAGGTTTAAAAACATGGGATTGGACAATTGATTCTTTTGATTGGGAGTATCAAAAGAATCCAAGTCAAATTGTAGAAAATATAAAAAAACAATTAACAGCTCCATTAGAAGTTATTTTAATACATGATAAACCAGGCACAATTGAAGCATTGCCTCAAATTATCGATGTCGTTCGTGAACAAGGGTATGAATTTGAAGTGTATGATGAAAACAAACATTTCCCATTAAACTTCATGAAAGATGATAGAATTTAAAGGAAGGAGATCCCGATGAAAAAAATTATTATTGGATTAGTGGCTATTGCCGTAGCGGTCGGCGTTTATATGATATTTTTTCAAACAAATAATGAAGTGACATTTTTATCAAAACATGAAGAAGCGGCTAAATTGGAAAACAAACAAAAGGGAGACTTAGCACAATTATTAGAGAAAGAGTCGAACTTATACGATCAAATTATTGCTAAAGGCAAAGAAGATAATTCACAAGCATCGCCATTAATTAAAGAAGCGCAAGCAACAATTAAAGAGATTCGTAGTTTAATAGAAGGTCGCCAAGAAGTAATGACTGAATCATACGATTTAATTAAAGAAGCTAAAAAATCACTTCGCCGTATTCGTGATGATAAATTAGAAAAGCAAGCAGAAAATATCGATAGCTTATACGAAAAACGCTATAAATTATCAACAGAAGCAATGGATTTATATACAAAATTATTAAAAGAAGAAGAACAATTATATGCGAACTTAAGCAATTCCAATACAGATTTAAAAGGCATCTCAAACCAAGTAAGTACGTTAAGCGAAATTTCGGAGAAGTTAAACAAAGTAAACAAAAGCTTCAACGACTTAACAGATCAATACAACGAAGCAAAGATGGCTTTTTATAAAAAAGTAACGAGCTAATAAGTAAGAAAAAATAATTGGTTCAACTAATCATCATAATTCCCCTTTAAATACAAATAATACATGTGTAGGCAATGCCTACAAAATGTATACGTAGAGTAGGTGAAAAATGATGGCAAAGGATAAGAAAACAGCCGAGAATAACCAATGGGCAGGGCCTAATGACGAAATGACTTCACGCCATGCCAAGAAGTCAGCAACAGATAACCAATGGGCGTCATGCAATAAAAAGAAATAACAAAAAGGAGCAGTACTACAATTTGTAGTGCTGCTTTTATATATTTAAAAGTCAGAATTATCTATTTACTAATTGAAAAGGAATATGCTATCATGAAGGTACAAGTTCATACGTTCCTGTAGCTCAGTTGGTTAGAGTATCACCTTGACATGGTGGGGGGCGCTGGTTCGAATCCAGTCGGGAACATCAATATAAAAAAGCTCGAAGCCCTATTGTATAAGGATTTGAGCTTTTTTTAATTATTATATTCTAAATAATAATCCATCCTAAAAATAATTTTTTATTCCCAATTGAAAGTAACGCTATCAACCATCTTTTTAAAATCTTTTTCTAAACCTACATTTTCGCCTAATAAATGTACTCTATAATCATTTCTACATCTTGTTCTTCATAAGCAAAAGTTAAAAATAAATCAGCATAATAATGTGAAATATTTCTTACTTTTACTCCGTAGATAAGCGATTCTGTACCAGCAATTTATATATAGGGTTTAGTATGATGCTGAAATCTTTTCCGGTTTCTTTATATAATTTAGCTAATTCAATTTCACTCAATTCTAAAAATTTTCGTATAGCTTCAATTGAATTCCCGTTTTCGTATCCATGAAAAAGTCGGTAACACCAGTTTCTGCGACATAGTCCTTTTCATTACATGCTCATTCTTGTTTATTATGCATTTACATAATAATTTACTTTATCTGAAAATTATAAAACGAACACTTTGGTACTTAATGGTGGCCTATATCATTTTCTTCATATTATTTAAAATAAGGAAATTAATAAAATTGGAATGATCTTATAGTTTGTCGAAATTTTTGTTAAGAGTAGTAGAGTGTATAAGGAAAAAGCTTAAATAAAAATCGAGGTGAACGGAACGTATGGGAAAAACGGTTGGCACATACTTACGTTTTGTAAAGTCTAGACGGTTTATTTTACTCATTTTAGTAATGGTTATAAGTGGCATTTGGTTTTACTTTTATTATGGAACGCCATGGGATTTAATAATAAATAAAAATAAATTTGAAAGATATTTAGGAGATAAGTATAAGGAAGAGTTTATTATGAAGGGGTTTTCTTTTGATTATACTCATGGGAAAACCTATCATGCCTACGCAACACCTGTAAATCATCCAAATGTTACGTTTCATGTTGGGCAAAATACTCGCACAAACGAGGTAGAAGATGCTTATCACTATGAAATGTGGAGATATGAGGCTTATAATGAAATAGCCCCGATTATTAAAGAAATTTACCAAGATAATGTTACTTATTCGGTGGAAATTAACGATTTTTCAAAGGATGAAAGGATACCTATTCCTAGCTACAAAACAATGGCACTTGTTGAGGTTGGATCGGCGAATAATATAACGATTAGAGAGGATAACATTGACAAAGAACTAGCTAGAGCCTTTCAATTATTAGATAAGCTAAAAAGAGAAAGCATAAACATAAGCCATTTTGGAATAGGTTATAAAAATAAAACGATGCAACTAGAGACTAGTGAAATTAAATTGGTAAATAAGTACGAGGATTTAAAGGAAATGCTAGTTGATTATCGAAAGTAAATAACCCGTTTCTTATATTCCAAAATTATCCTATTCGAAAAGGAATAAATTAAACTGAAATAGATACATAGAAGGAGTGGGGATATTGGAAACAAAAGATAAAGTAATCATAATTGGAATAGCTAGTACGTTGGCATTAACCATTTGGAATACAAGGTTATATGGAGAAATAGAAAGGCTACGAGAAGAAGTAAGAAATTATCAAGATCAAGTTGCCATGATTCAAGGTAATCTTGAAGAGCAAATTTCAACAATCACAACCGAAGTGAAAAAAGAAGCGAGCCTACTTTCAAATGCTACGTATACATTCAAAGAATGGAATAAAAAGGATAAAACAATTCCCTTGTTATTACAAGCAACTCCAAAGCGTTATACAGAAGGAATGAAGGTTTCGTTTGTATATAAAGTTGATGAAGGAACAGAACAAGTTGTTGCCGCAACGAAAGGCGCTGGCCAAACATTTACGGCAACGATTCCGATTCCATTGGCAGATAGTGTAACATATAGCGTTATTTTGGATGATGGCAAGGTAAAACAAACAGAGAATTTAGAGGCAATTTACGATATTAAACGTCAATATGCATTAGAATTCAATGCATGGCCAACAAATGCACAATGGCGAGAACAGAATGGGACGATTACCTATACAGGTGGCGCAACTTTACAAGCAGTACAACAATATGATCCAGATTCGAATAAACTGACTAACGCAGCATATGAAATCAGTCAAAATGGCGAGACCATTTTATCGAAAAAGATGAAAAAGAAAGAAATTTCATTAGATGATTATAATATGGAATTTACTTATGAATTAAAGAGTTTTAAATTAAAGGTGAAGCCTGGCGATACGATTGAATTTATCGTCAAGGGAGGGGACACAAACGGTTTTACCTATAAAAAGGTTATCGAGAAGTGGAAAATTGATGAGAATAATGAAGTAAGTATGGATGAAGATGGAGATTATATGAACGTGATAATTGAATAAGAGAGAACAGCCTAGTGATGATGCTAGGCTGTTTTTGTTTTGTGTTATAAATGGAGATTGGTATAGTTATACAAAAGATAAAAACAGTGAAACTTCTTCATAATAAGCATCGTCTAATCATACAGAAGGAGGAGAAAACGTGGAGGAATTATTAAGTGGAAATTTAGAAATAGCAGATAAAGATGCTTTAGTAGATGAATTAATGAATCAGTACGGGACAGCCATATTAAAACTTGCTTATTCTTATGTGAACAATAAGGAAATAGCCGAAGATTTAACACAGGAAATATTTGTGAAGTGTTATAAATCGATTCATACATATGAAGGAAAATC
The DNA here is from genome assembly GCA_051873875.1 of Bacillaceae bacterium. Classification (GTDB taxonomy): domain Bacteria; phylum Bacillota; class Bacilli; order Bacillales; family Bacillaceae_G; genus JBJEFI01. The sequence continues at coordinate 22,876 of JBJEFI010000117.1, forward strand.
AACCTTAAAGACATGGTTGTGGAGAATTGCCATTAATCATTGCAAGGATTTCTTAAAAAGCTGGTATAACAAAAATGTTATTGTGACGGAAGATGAAAAAATAACAAATAAAAGCACAAAAAAAGAAGCGGTCGAACAAATTATTATTCAAAAGGAAGCAGATGATGAATTGCTAAAGGCAGTCATAATGTTACCAATTGAATATCGAGAAGTAATTTATCTTTTTTATTATTAGGATTTCTATTTATTTTTCTTCCTGGTCAAATAATGGTTGGAGTGTTAAGTTTGGGGATGGAAATAAGCTATCGTTATAAAAATAAGTGTAAAAATTATTCATGAAAACGTTGAATATAATTCAGCGTTTTTTTATTTTTCTCTCAAAAAACTGAACCTTCTGATAACATGAAGGTAATAAGACTATGAAGGGAAAAGGAGGGGCGAAAGAAATTGATGGAGGAAGCGTATATAGAACGAGTAAAAGCAGGGGATAAAGAAGCATTTAATGAATTGATTGCTCCTTATGTAGAGAATGGGTATAAGACAGTGTATTTGATGCTTCGAGATAATGGATTGACGGAAGATGCGATGCAGGAGGCGTTTATTCAAACGTATCGCTCCCTTCATCGATTTGATCGGCAAAAGGCTAGCTTTAAGACGTGGTTTCAAACAATTGTTGTGCGGACGGCTTTGAAGGTGAGGCGAAAACAAATTGTGTGGGAGACGTTAACGGAATATATGAAGCTTGGCAATAATCAAACGCCAGAAAGTCATTATATAGATAAGGAGCAACAGGAGGAAATTTATGAAGCTATTTCAAAGTTGCCAATGAAACAGCAAATTGTCATTATCTTATTTTATTATCAGGAAATGAGTTTACAAGAAATAGCAAAGGTATTAAACATTAGTGTTGGAACGGTAAAATCAAGGCTATATCATGGACGGGAGAAATTGAAGATTGTATTCGAGAATTTTTCGATTCATTCAACGAAAGGAGGTCATTTTTTTGGACAATAAAATTAAAGATGCATTGCATACAGTGGCAGATGAACGGCTTTTTCCGAAGGTAGTTCATATTGATTCTATCTTAAAGAAAAAGCAGAAGGTAATAACAAAGCGAGTTTTTGTCATTTTTGCTCTTCTTATTGGTGTCCTTTTTTCGTTGCCAGATGTGCGAGAGAATACAATTGCTAGTTTAAGAGGAGAAGATGCGAAAGAATTGGTTAATAAAAATCACAATTATGTTGTTTGGAATGATCATTTCTATGTATATACGGATAAAACTGTTGAGAGAGAAGATATTGGAGAGTACCTTGCTTCTGTGGAGCGAACGGGTACATGGATTTATCCACAAAATGGGGATTCTAATGTATTTGAGAAAGGAGCAGAGTTGTATCGGATTAAAGGCAAAAAAGACGCAGTGGGATTGTACAGCTTTAATCGATATGTGGAATTGAAAAAGCAAGCACCTATTGATATCAATAAGCAGTTACGAGAAGACTCTATGTTTATTGGAGAAGGAGAGCCAAAAGTAGTAGCAGAAGCATTGAAGAACATTCAGCAGACATTTCCTCATTTAAAGCAATTAAATCACCCTGACTATACGCTAACATCTATCTTTCTTCAAAATGATGGAAACACCTATTATGTCAAAATGAAATATGAGCATACGTTGTTTAAGGATAGAACGATTTGGATGCGTCAATATGAAAAGGAATTTGGAAATAAAAATAAGGAAGTACAATCATGGTTAACGTGGGATATTGATTTCTTTATTGTTGCAAATGATGATATGTATAACATTACTGTTGATGATAGAAAATGGACGAAATATAGTACTACATCTGTGTTTCGGAATAAAGATGATAATTTAGTTACCGATGTTTCAGGAAATGGATATATTGGACGTGAACTGGAAGCGTGGATTCTTCCAAATATTGTAGAGAAATAGGAGAAAATAGAATGAGAAGAATAATAATGATTTTAACAATAATGATTTTACTAGTTGGTTGTGTACCGAAACAACCAGCAAAAGTCGTGCAGTTTGAAGGAAGTGGAACGTATTCAAGGGATATTGTTCGTGTGATTTTAAAAACGAATTTACCAGCAGATGCGAAAATAACGACTCAATTAATAGATAGTAAATTAAAAAAAGTAGTGGAAACGGGAATAGGAATAATCGATAAAGAAGGAGTAGCCAATGTGATAATGCCATATCCAAAGGATGGCATTGCGAAAGATAGTGGTGAAATTCAGTATGAGGTTTCAGCTACATTTGAACCAGAAAAACAAAATGTCGAAATTAAAAAGATTTATGGAGAATATGGCGAATATATAAAGAAAGGAACAGAGGGACGAGTAGAAGTAGAAAAAGATGGGAAGAAGGCTGTCTTTCTACATGTATCAACGACTATTGAAGGAATCGTTGATGGTGAATTAACAAAAATGGTCGGTGGTAATTTCATGTTAGATGAGGTTCAAGAATGAAAGAACAGATAGATTACTAGGATAACGTAACATTCGCCCTTTAAAACCTTTATAAACATATGTACAGGAGAGGATGAAAAAGTATTTATATTAAAACATTTGGTTTAGGAGAGGGTTGAATGAAGCGAGTAATGATAAGTGTGGCAATTATATTTTTATTAGTTGGTTGTGCACCGAAAAAAGCATCAAAATTGGTTGAATTCTGGGCGGATGGAATGTATATGAGTGAAACCTTCGAGATATGGATTCAAACCAATTTACCTATTGGTTCAAAAATAACAGTTACTTTATCGGATCGAAAAATGAATAAGGTAATTACGTCAAAAGTAGCGGAAGTGATGAATGAAAAAACGAGTAATATAAAGATGGCCAAGGTTAAAATTCCATATCCGAAAAAAACCCTTATCCAAGAGGGGACTGAAAGATATGAAATTACAGCATTATTTGATTCAACAACTCAGTCAAAAGCAATAAAAAACGTATATGGAGAGCATGGTGAATACATAAAAAAAGGCTCGAAAGGACGAGTTGTCACAAAAACAGAGGGGAAAGAAATTGTTTCTCTTCAATTAAAAGGCATGCTTGAAAAAGTGACAGAAGAAACAGGGGAAGTGGATAATGGTTACTTTCTTTTAAATCCTATGTAGTAAGGGAGAGAAAATGAATGGGGAATGTTGTTATTACAGTGAATAAGGAAAAGGAAAGAGGCTTATATAGAAATATGGGTTTCGTAATGGATAAGCAAGCAAGGGTTAGGTGTTAATATGCGTCTCACGATATTTATCGGAAAACAATTGGTACAATTGCTCTTCACCCTCGTTACGTTAGCAGTTTTAATTGCTTTTTTAGCCAATATTTTAAATAAAGAGGAGGTTTTTTTGCCTGCCTTTTGGGAAAATGTGCAAACCAATTTATGGAGCTTTTATTTTTGGAATGAATTATATGTGAACGGGAAGGAAGGGCTCTACTTACTTAAGGATTTTATTTGGGAGCCATATGTGTATTCTTGTACTATATTAGCAGGTGGATTAGTAGCTGCCTTTGTTCTTGCCACTCTCCTTTCTTTTGTTCATTATATGTTACCAAGTAAATTACAAACAGTATTAAAAGAACTGTTATTGTTTGTTGGCTCTATTCCAGATGTAATGTTTATTTTTGGAATGCAGCTGTTTGTCATTTGGATTTTTAAAAAGACAGAGTTACTCGTTGTGGAACCGTTTGGGCTGTTTAGTAATGTCTATGCATTGCCGATTTTTACGTTGGCGATAGCTCCGGCAATTTTATTGTTTCGAGGGATGATATTAGCCTTTGATGAAGAGAAAGGAAAAGAATATGTGGAATATGCAAAGGCAAAAGGTTTAAGCAAAACGTGGATTTTGTTTCGTCATATTTTTAGGAATGCCCTTGTGACAATTTTTTCGAATTTTCAGTTGATTATTTGGTTTGCTATTTCTAATTTATTAATCATTGAGCACTTATTTTATATAAAAGGCTATTTTTCATATTTGTTAAGTGTTATTAGAGAGCCGGATATTTTTTATGTGTCGTTATCTTTATTGTTTATTCCTTTTTATTTATTGGATGTAGCAATGAAGGGAATCACTTTATTTTTTACGGGGAAGGAGCGGGTGTAAGTGGGAAGAAAGGTATCCTTTTATAGCGGATTACTGTTTATTGTTGGTTTGCTTTTATTAAGTTTTCTATATACATATGTGTTGAAAGACCATATTGAACCTCCGCCGGAACTGTTGTATAACGATGAAGGAAAATTAATTGATAAACCACCATATCCACCTTCTTTCACATATCCAATGGGAGTAGATCGGTTAGGGGAAGATGTTTTTTGGCAAGTAATTGATGGAGCAAAGTATACGATATTCATTGCTTTCGCTATTAGTCTATTACGTGTTTTATCAGGAACAATTTTAGGAATTATTTATGGCGTATATGGATGGAAGTTCCGTTTCCTTGTTCAACCAGTTGAAAGGGCATTTCGCTTTTTTCCAGCAGTGATGCTTGTAATGAGTCTCAATTTTTTAGGAGCAAGAGAAGATTATTTTCTGTATTATAGCGTTCAACTGGCGTTGATTGTATGTATTGCAACCGTTCCAATGTTAAGTATGGTAGGGAATGAAGTGCAAGACTATATGAAGAATGATTTTATCGTTGCCTCAAATACATTAGGAGGGAATTCTTTTTGGCTTATTAGGCGGCATATTGTGCCTTTTCTCCGTTCACGCTTGTCTCTTTATTTCGTTCAGCAAATGATTCAGACCTTATTTTTATTTGTCCAACTAGGTGTTTTTCATATTTTAGTTGGTGGTATTATGATGGTGAAAATGGATGATGAGGGAACGTTAAAAGCGGCATCTGTTAGTCATGAATGGTCAGGGATGATTGGTTTAGGTTATCAGGAATTAATGTTAGATCAGTGGATTGTCATTGGACCAAGTATTGCTTTTATTTTGACAATCTATGCGTTTAATTTGATTGGAAGGTATTTAGAAGAAGGTAAGTCATGAGCATTTTTTATCCCGTTCTAACTGGCACTAAGACTCGACCTTTAAAATTTCACAAAATCTGAGAAGTTTAAGTGGAAGATAAATGAAAGTTCCTACTGATTGAAGTTTCACTTTATAAACAAATCCCCATCTATAACGAAGATGGGGATTTATTTTCCTTACCTAGAAGGAAGTTTGTGTAATGTTTCAGCTAAATTTTTATAGAAAGGTTGAATATTGAAGGACGTTCCGTAAGAGAGAGCATCTAAGCCCATATAATCCATGTGATCCCAATTATTCATAACTGGGTATTCATTCCATATACCTGGTTGAGGTGAACGATCATTGGTGTAGGAAGTAGATGGATGATTGGTTGGATGTTTGGCAGACACGACACTGACAAGTCCATCATTAGCCCACCAAGTTGGGTCAATAATTGGTCCAAGAACAGAATCTTGTCTAGTAAAGCTTCCCATGAAGTTAGATGAATAGAGCATAATTGGATTTGTTAGGATAGATGGAAGGTGATGTTTTGTTAAGAGGTTTTGATAGGTTGTTTGAGCCGTATAAGAAAAATAATAAACATCCGAGAAGGTATTCATCCATTTATTATTATCAGATGCGCCAGGTGTGCTTAAATCGGTAAGGCTAATGTCTTTACTACTCCAAATACTACTATTCATTACTCGATTTAGATAGGTTGTGAAAGTTTCCCCAGTTTGGCGTTTTAATCCCCATTGATCGAGTTTGAAATCATATACGAAGGAATTTGGATTAACACCTGCAATTTTTGCTACATTTAAGACGATTTCTTTAATCAGTGCCGATGCCTTACTTTCATCATCTGCAAATTGGCTTCCATTATGTGGCGTACCAATGGATGTATTACTTTGAATCCAGTTATGATCGCCAGTAAAAAGGGGAGAAATATCTGTAGCTGGATGTGAAGCCACATAGTTTTGTTCTTGTTTACTTCCTTCTTTTAGTAAATCAGTCAGTCCTCGAATGGTGAGTCCACCCATACTATGACCAACTAAGTGGACAGGATTATTTTCATCCCATTCTGGATATAACCCTTTGTACGTTTTTCCATATCGATTATGCTTGTGTTCTGCTGAATGGGCAGCCCCATAGTCAACTTTGCCACCTTTAATATTGTAATAGAGTTCCACTGCTCTGTCATAATTACTTGAAACAGGCCCTACTGTCGCGGTGTAGGTTTTGTGACCAAGGTTATTTAAGTATGCTTCAAGATCCTTTACACCACCCCAATACTTAATGCCTACTGCTTCGTCACGTCCCCATCCAGCAAGTCCATGTACGAGAATAATAGGATACTCATTTCCTTGTGCTGCGGCTGCCTTTTTGGGCATGACATTCATGAACATGCCACTTATCAATAAAATGGCAACAATCATACTCTTGAATACTTTCAATTGTTCATCTACCTCCATCTTCCATTTTTTAAGCGTCAAATATGTGCCACCTATTGATAGGATTGGATATATTTGCTGACGCTTTCATAAAAAGAAATTCCGTACATTTTATTAAATTCCTTCTTTAATTTAATAAAAAATTGAAATAATTGTTATTTATATATTCAACCATTTATTAAATAAGATAAGGGGGATAAAAGCTGAAAAAATAGACCTACTGTCTGGAATAAAAAATGTTTGCAGGTCAATTGGTAAAAATAAGATACATTCACAAAAATCTAAAAATAGTTTATAATTAAAATATAATGAATTGGAAGAAAAAGGAGTGGTTAAAATGAAAAAGTTAATGATCTTAACTTATAAAGCTTATATAAATACCGCTCCGCTTACAAACGATAGACGTATGTGATACGTGTGTCATTTGTATGATTATAAATAAGAAACCATACCCTGGAGCGTAGGATTTTTTCTTGTGCTCTAGGGTATTTTTGTTTTTAGCCAATTTATTTAAGTATCCATTAGTGAGAGAGGAAAAATTTCACTAATGAAGGTTCCAGTTTATTATGAAACTAATTCTGGAAATTAGTGGGAGGTTGTAAGCCATGTGGATAAAGGCTTTCATGTATTACGTGAGAATTAGAGAATAGGGCACGGGTTGTGACTATCATCTTACTATCATTACAAAGTCATAACTCCGTGTTATTTAAACTTAAAATTTAAATAAAGGAGATTATGAAAATGGGAAAAAGAGGCATATTAGTAAACGTTAATATAAATCACAAACGTCATTTTGAAGAATCAATTATTGAATTTAGGAATTTATGTAAAGCATGTCATATACATGTGGCAGCTCAAATGGTACAAAATGCTAAAAAAGTAAATCCTTCTTACTATGTTGGAGCTGGTAAAGTGGAGGAACTAGCGGCAATGGTAGCAGAATTGGATGCAGATATTGTGTTGTTTAACAATGAATTATCATCCTCACAAATTAAAAATATTGAGGAGAAAGTAAATTGTACGGTCATGGATCGAACAGCGTTAATTTTAGATATATTTGCACAAAGAGCAAAAACAAAAGAAGCAAAATTACAAGTAGAAGTAGCAAGGCTTCAATATGAATTACCGCGATTGATAGGCTCAAATGAAAATTTAGGGCGCCAAAGTGGTGGGATTGGAACAAAAAATAGAGGTTCTGGTGAAAAGAAATTGGAACTTGACCGACGTAGAATTGAAGAAAAAATAACAGATTTAAATAAAGAACTAGAAGTGTTAAAGTACCAGCGTACGACACAACGGAATAAGCGAAAAAAAGCAAATATCCCGAATGTGGCATTAGTTGGATATACAAATGCAGGTAAATCATCGATTATGAATGCACTAGTTGAAATGTATATGAAAAAGGCAGATAAAAAGGTGTTTGAAGAAGATATGTTGTTTGCCACGTTAGAAACGTATGTAAGAAATATTAAGCTACCGGACAATAAAACATTCTTATTATCAGATACAGTTGGGTTTGTAAGTAATTTGCCACATAACTTAGTGAAGGCATTTCGCTCCACATTAGAGGAGATTTGTCAGGCTGATTTATTAATTCATGTTGTTGATATTTCTAATCCTAGCTATGAAAATCATATTGCTGTCACAAAGGCAACGTTGAAAGAAATAGGAGCAGACCATATTCCAATGATTACGGTATACAATAAAGTTGATTTAATAGATGCAAGTAAGGAAAAGACTGATGGCATTTATCTATCAGCTAAAAAGAATATTGGCATTGACGAACTAGTAGATAAACTAGATGAATATATATTTACAGATTATGTAAGTTGTAAATTGCTAATTCCGTATACAGAAGGAAAAGTGCTATCTTATTTAAATCAACATGTGGCTATACATGATGCAGAGTATATAGAAGCAGGTGCAATTTTAAACATTGATTGTAGTGAAAGTGATTATAGCAAATATAAAAGCTATGAAATGCCAGAAATGAATAATTAAAATAGGAATTCGTATAAAGAGACTGGGACAAAAGTATTTCAGCCAAAGAAAAATCCGAACTATGATATGAAATTATAAAAAGAGTTTCGAATTAGTTCGGATTTTTTCGATTTATGGATTTCTTAATGTGAAATTGTTCGTCTATAAGGTTGGGGATTTTAGTTATGTCCCAGCCTCTTTTTGTACACAAAAAGAATATTCTACTGCTAACCAATGTGTTGTATTAGGGAATTTTTGTCCTTTTATAAATCTAAAAGACAAATAGAAAATATCTGCCTGCTCTGTGTCTATATGAAGGACTAAATTATCGTAGTTTTTCTTTGCTTTCATTTACTAAATGAGTTACGTCAATGTTATTTAAATTTGAAATTTGCTGTATATCCATTTTCTTTATTATTTCCCTGTTCATTTTTTAAAACAAGATTGGCGTGTTTTATCGGTTGTATTTCATTTAGATAATAATCTTCTGCTTTCCAATATCGCTCTTTAAACTTTTCAATGTTTTGTTGTGTAGTTTTCTTTTCTCGAAGAAATCGCTGTTCTCTTGGACAATCAATATACACGATATAGTCAAAGAAATTTTGCCATTCCTCTCGCATTAGAAAAACACCTTCGATGATAATGAGACATGTATCGGGTATGGTAATTTGTTGAGTGTGATGTGTATTAGAATCGTTATGATAAAAGGGAAGGGTAAGTTGATGAGCGTATTTTAATTGCTGGAAAAAGGCATCTCTTAAAAAATGAACATCCCACTGTAAAGAATAGTATTCAAACCATTGTTCATGACCTGTGTTGTAACGTTTTTCCCTTGTTGTAATATAGTCATCGATGTGAAAAACAAGGTGAGGAATCTTCTTTTGGTGTAATGTTTCCCAAAGGGCTGCGGTAAATGTTGTTTTTCCTGACCGACTTAAGCCATCTATTGCGACGATAAATCGTTTCTCTGTAACGGTTTGAAGAAATATAGTTAGTTCTTCTATCTTATTCATCACTCTATTTTCAACTCTCTTTGAATATGCAACGCTTCCTGCAAAGCAATTAAAGCAATTTCGTGGTCGTTTATGAGAGATGGAATTTCGTTAGGATTGACCCATCTTCGGGAAGTAGATTCATGTTCAGAAAGAAAAGGAAGACATTCTTCTACATCCATTCGGTAAAATAGTTGATAACCTACAAGTGGATATTTTCCATGTGGAATAAAGAAAGGATTATCTTCATGGCTTACCTCGATAGCACCAATATATTGAATCGTTCCCTTTACATACCCCTCTTCAAAAACTTCTCGATGAAGTGCTTGTTCAGGCGTTTCTCCTTCATCAATATGACCACCTGGATAGTTAAAGCCCCTTTCTTCGATATTGACTAATAAAACCTTTCCATCTTTAAAGCAACATCCATGAACGCTTGTAACTTTATTGAAATCATCTATTTTTTTCATTGGACACCATGTGAGCTTAACAGGATGTCCACCCCAATTTGCGACGACTTGTGTATTCATTTTTTATCCCCCATAAGAATATTTGTTTTATTATACAGAAAATTCAGATATAATAAAGTGGAGTAGATAATAACCTCTATTTTACAGCAACAACAGGTGCTTTTGTAATCTCTACAAGAATGGCTGGTGTTAGCTTAAAGACAGAATTTGGTGTACCGGCTGCTGCCCATATTTCATCGTATTGTAGTAAATCTTCATCAATGAATGTGGTGATTGGGTTTGTATGGCCAAGAGGTGGGATACCGCCAATGGCAAAGCCTGTCCATTCTAAGACGAAATTGGCATCTGCTTTATCTAGTTTTTCACCAATGTACTCCTTAATTCGCTTTTCATTTACACGATTTGTACCACTAGCAACAATTAAAATGGGTTTTTGCGAATTTTTTCCTTTGAAAATTAACGATTTGGCAATTTGGCTAACAGTACAACCAATGGCATCTGCTGCCTCTTGGGATGTGCGAGTAGAAGCGGCTAACTCTACTACTTGAAGCTCTAATCCGAATTCATTCAACTTTTCTTGAATCTTTTGGGAACTTTTCTTTAATGTGGATGACATACATTCATTTCCTCCTTTGTTTGTAAACATGAAAAAAGCTTAGTATCTATTATATAACAAGGTAGGAAAAAACAAACAAGGAATGCTTTACTTTACTAAATTTGGAGGTGTTACATTGAAACGATTTTTGCTTTTAGTTGTGTTTTTATTAGCTGGCTGTAGTTCTTACGGCGGTGCCATTGATTTGGTCGATACAGTCAAAATAAACGGAAAGAAATATGATGGTATGTTCAATGCTGTCATAAGAGATGAAGCAGTCATTGGCAAAAAAATAGGTACAGTAAAGGCTGATGTGGACGTGGAGGTAGTGGATGCGGCTTATAAACTGAAAGATGGGGATGCGACGTATTTAGAAAAAGGAACAGAACTATATGCCATAAAAGGAGAGAAAAAATTTATTGCCGCAAAGGATCCAAGTGGTGTAAATGGCTATGTGGTATATGCTTATAAAGGTAAGCAGATGGCGTACGATCGACTGGAGAAAGAGCAAATTAATAAAATAGAAATATATAAAGAGGGTAGTGATGAACCTACGAAAAAAATAGTAGATAAGAAAGAGATTGCGACCGTTGTTTCTCTTTTAAATCAAGCTAAAAATAATAGTAAGACAGCAATAGATGATATTATAAAAGGTTCTACTATGTTTAAAATTATTTTTTATACAAATGATCCTCTCGCCTATTATTACTTCATTCTTGAAGGGGATGGACAGTATTTATGGACACAAGATCAACCACAATTGTTGCCTGTTGAAATTGGTGTATATATCGATTAAGAGAAAAGGAGAAAGGAGAGAAACCTTCTTCTTTTTTGTTTAGTTTATCTTGCCCAAACTGACACTAAGTCTTCCACTGGTGGAAGTTTCACTTTATCATCTTATTGTTAAACAATGCTAAGGATAATCCCAAGGAGATGAGAAAAAATAGAGA
>JBJEFI010000118.1:0-7119 GCA_051873875.1 Bacillaceae bacterium
TTTTTTATTTTCTTATTTATTTTTCATAGCAATGGCAACATTTACGATTAATCCACCCCAAAGAATGACACAACCAATGGCCATTACAACGATTGCTTCTGTATTCATACCGATAATTCCTCCTGTTCATCATCTTCATCAACTGAATTAATAGGTACGCGTTTGTTCCATTTTAAAGTCGAAACGAGAAATGCTCCAATTACATAGAAAGCTAAAGATAACCAACCAAATGTAATAACAAAGGAAGTTTCAAAACCACCGTAGCCATTCATAATGGTCTTGATTGTATTATCAAGGAACATATACGTTAACAATACTGGTGTTAAATATTTTAAACTTAACATCCAGCCAGTGCCAATTTTTAAATGAGAGACAGCGTTTGTATGTTTCATCACTTCTTTTGTTTTTTTACCAATAAATAAAACAAGAATAATTTCAGTTAATGCAGCAAAGATAATTGCAAAGTTATTATTGAAATAATCGACAACATCAAGAATATTAATCCCATTTTGGGTTGTATAGACGATCGATATTAATACAGATGGAATACCAATAAGGGTAATCGCTTTATTTCGTGATAATTGGAATTTATCCGATACGGCAGCAACAGATACTTCAAGAAGCGAGATTAATGAGGTTAAGCCAGCTACTGCTAAAGAGCTGAAGAATAAAATACCGAAAAATTCACTTCCAGGCATGGTGCTTAAAATTTTAGGGAAAACAACGAAAGCTAATCCCATTCCAGATGCCGATACTTCATTTACTGGTACATTTAATTGTGTTGCCATAAATCCAAGGGCTGCGAATACTCCAATACCAGCTAACATTTCAAAGCTAGAGTTAGCGAAACCAGTAATTAAGGCACTATTTGTTAACTCGGTTTTCTTTGGTAAATAACTAGCATACGTAATCATAATTCCGAAACCAATTGATAAACTAAAGAAAATTTGACCATAAGCCGCAATCCATACTTTTCCGTGACTAATGGCTGACCAATCAGGTGTAAATAAGGCATTTAAACCAGCTGTAGCGCCATCTAATGTAATAGCACGAATAACAATAATACCAAATAAGACAACAAGGACAGGAATCATGATTTTGTTAAATGATTCAATTCCTTTTTTTACACCACGGAAGGCGATAAAGAATGCAACAGCCCATACGAGTAATAGTGGGATAAGAACTCCTGGAACAATGTTTCCGAAAACAGGAGAAGCGTCTGACATTTGTAAAATATCTTTGAAGAAGTAGCCTTCTGGATCATCTCCCCAAGCTACTGTAAAAGAAGAAACTAAATAACGTAATGAATAAGCGATAATAACAGCATAGTAAGTTGTAATAATGAATGTAATGAAAACGTGTAACCAACCTAATGGTTCGAATTTTCTGTTAATTCTAGCTAAAGTAAGAGGACTTGAGCCACGATATTTTGTTCCTAATGCAAATTCTAAAATTAAAAACCCTAAGCCAGTTGTTAGTAGGGCAATTAAATACGGGATAAAAAATGCGCCCCCTCCATTTTCATAGGCAACTGCTGGGAATCTCCAAATATTACCTAGACCGATAGCAGAACCGATAGCGGCAAATATGAAGCCAGCTCTACTACCAAACTGTGACCGTTTCTCCATTTTTTTCAATCCTTTCGATAATTAAATAATTTTATTATGGATGATTATATTTTAATTTTTCTGAAAAATAAAGTTTTTTGTTTCGGAGAAAAGTAATTTTTTTGAATTACATACATAAAAAGAAGTAAAAATGGGTATATTTTTCATTTTTTCCTATTTTTAAAATAATGATTTTGATTTTTATTAAGTAGACTTACTTTCTTCTTAAAAAGATTACTTATAGTTTTTCTATGTCTAAGTAGACAGAGGGGAGAAGGGAAGCATATAATAATGGTAATTACGTGTAAAGGAGTGATGTATATGTCAAATGTATACGGAGTATTTCAAGTAAAGAACAATGAGGGACATCACTCTTAATTAGGAGCGGATTGTCCTTCAAAAATAAGGAGGACAAATATTGAGTTTAGTTAAATTAGGTTGGAAAGAGGCGTTTACAGCGCCAACAGAAAAATTTGCAGTCGGTCGTGTTATTTTAGAGCATAAAGGAATGTATCGAATAAGCGATGGCGAGCAAGAGTATATTGGAGAATTAGTAGGAAAATTTCATTACAATGCAACTTGTCGGAGCGATTATCCAGCTGTTGGTGATTGGGTTTGGATGGAACTATTACCGAATGAAGGGAAGGCCATGATTCAAGGTGTTTTCCCTCGATTTAGCACATTTTCTCGTAAAGTAGCAGGATTGAGAACAGATGAGCAAATCGTTGCAACAAACGTAGATACGATTTTTCTTGTTAGTTCATTAAATAACGACTTTAATCTACGTCGACTAGAACGTTATTTATTAGTTGCTTACGAAAGTGGTGCAAATCCAGTATTCGTCTTAACGAAGCGGGATTTATGTACAGATGTAGAAGAGAAAATACAAGCAATTGAAAGTATCGCTTATGGCGTACCAATTTTTGCAGTAGATAGTATTTCTTATAATGGTATTGAGGCGTTACAACCTTTTGTCTCAGAAGGGAAAACAATTGCTTTATTAGGTTCGTCAGGTGTTGGCAAATCAACATTACTAAATGCCTTAATGGGTGAAACCATCGCCAAGACTGGTGGCATTCGTGAAGGAGATGATCGTGGTCGTCATACGACAACTCATCGTGAATTATTCTTTGTTCCCTCTGGTGGAATGGTTATCGATACACCGGGAATGCGTGAGTTACAGCTTTGGGATGGGGCAGATTCCTTAGATACAACTTTTACGGATGTAGAGGAATTTGCGACAAACTGTCGTTTTCAAGATTGTCAACATAAGAGTGAACCTGGTTGTGCAGTACAAGAAGCAATTAAAAATGGACAATTGTCACCTGAGCGATTTTCTAGCTATATAAAGCTGCAACGAGAACTTGCTTATGCGATGCGTAAACAAGATGCCGCCTTGGCGCGTCAAGAAAAAGACAAGTGGAAGAAAATTGGTAAGATGCAAAAGCAACATTATAAGAAAAGATAAGGTTGGTTTCTTAAAATGATAGAGGCTTTAATTGTATTTATTGTTTTTATAAATATATATGGATTTTATTGTATGTATCGAGATAAACAGTTAGCGAAAAAGCATGAATGGCGTATCTCTGAACGTAAATTATTATTAATTGCTTTCTTTTATGGAAGCGTAGGGATAGGGGCAGGAATGCAACTTTTTCGTCATAAAACAAAGCATTGGCAATTTAGCCTTGGTGTACCAGTTATGTTTATTGCACAAGCAATTAGTATCTATATAATCATAAAATGAAAAGGCGAATCTTTAATGGGTTCGCCTTTTAGTTTGTTGATTTATTTGCAGTTTCATCATTATTAGATACGTTTAATAAGGCAACGCCACCAATGATTAATACTAAGCCTGATAATGTAATCATATTAAAGGGTTCTCCCCATAAAAGAACACCGATTAATGCTGTTAAAGCAGTACCTACACCGGACCAAATGGCGTAAGCTAAACTTAATGGAACGGTTTTGAGACATAGAGATAAAGAATAAAATGCTAATCCAAAACCAAAAATAACGGCAAGTGAAGGAAGTAAATTCGTAAATCCTTCTGATAATTTAAGCATGGTCGTACCGAATATTTCACTCATAATTGCGATTGCCAAAGCTTTATAGCCACTCATACTATTCCCTCCGATTTTCTAAAGATTAATGGGCTCCATCGCTTGATAGCTTCAAAACAATAACGCCACCAATAATTAGAACTAAGCCTAAAAACTTTTTAAGATTAAAGCCTTCTTTATAAATAACAACACCTACTAGTGCGGTTAAAGCAGTACCTACACCTGACCAGATGGCATAAGCGGTTCCTAATGGAATTGTTTTAAGGGCTATGGATAAGCAGTAAAAAGCTGTGCCCATCCCAATTATTACGCAAATGGAAGGAAGCAATTTTTTTAATCCGTTTGATACTTTTAACATGGAACTTCCAAATACTTCACTAGCGATAGCTATGGCTAAAATTACGTAAGGATTCAAGTTGTGCACCTCCTATTTTGTCATATTAATTAATGTATGAATTACTTTTTCGCGCATGTCATCATTTAAACGGGCAATATTAAATAGCTCTGAATAATAAAGACCGTCAATTGCTAATCGAATAATAGTTGCAGTGACAGGGTCGATTTGATCTTGTTCTACTTTACTTTGCATATATTGATAGCCTTCAGATATACTTGTTGATAAATCAGAATTTAGCATAGAAGTGGCAAGAATTCCTACATTTAATTCGGCATTGTGATTTAAATCTTCTTTCGTCGTTTCAATTAAAGCACGGCACCATTTCCCTTTTTCAATTGGGTCTTGTTTTGCTTGTTCATTAAAGGCCGTAGTGAATTCTTCAAAAATATAGTTTCCTAATCCTACTAATAAAGCTTCTTTATTGGGGAAGTGATATAACAATCCACCTTTGCTAATTCCTGCATGCTTTGCAACAGCATCTAACGTTAAGTCATTAAAACCATGTTGAAGGACGAATTCTTTTGCAGATTTCAAGATAAGATTGCGTTTTATCATAGCTTTTGATTCCATTTATGACCGCTCCTTTTAAAAACCGTCCGGACGGTCTTTTTTATAAATGATACAATTTAGGAAGTTTTTTTGTCAAGGGAATATGGAGCGTAGTATTTCATAATGGAATTAGATAAAAAGACGAATCCCAATTAGGATTCGCCTAAGTATCTATTTATTTTTTTACATAATATGCGATACATGGAACGATGATTGCAATACTTGCCATTGCTAAGAATAAAACAACACCAAGGGCACCAATTGTTAAGGCAATGTGTAAAAGATAAACAATTGGTACGTAAATCATAATCGTAAACATAACTGGAAGGAGAATGAAGATTTTTGGTAATGTTTTTTTGAATTTCTTTAGTAGTTCATTCCCTAATGCAAAAATACTAAATAGCATAACTGGCCATAAGAATAAGAAGCTACCACCAGGAAGAACAATCATAAAGACAATAAGTAGTAACGTATTAAATAACATACCACCTAGTACAATACTCTTTGTACATGCACCAGTCTTGATATTTTTTCGAACAAAAGCTGTCATAAGTGCGATAAAGCCAACAATAGCAACAATCATAATCGTGTTATCAAATGGAATTTTTGGCATATATGTTAATTTAAATGGAATATCAAATACAATCGATAAGATATAGGAAATAGCTACACCAGTTATCATCGCAGCAAGGGCAAATAAAATCCATAATCCTGTCCATTTTCCAACATTTTTAATCGAAACTTGATATTTATTTCGGTACATTAATACAGAGAAAGTCGTTAATGCTACAGCAATAATTGCTAGAATAATAGCTGTTGTATGAGAATAAGAAACGATTAAATTAGGTAAGAATGTAAAGTAAACCATATTTTCTTTACTATCAAACACGTTTAAGTCGCTATATTTTTCGTTGTATACATATTCTTTTACAATTGGTAAAACTTGCTCACCATAATGCTGGATAGAGCGATCGCTAATGTTGTCAGGATTATCTAGTTTCGTATGATAGTAGTCTAAGTTATCTAAAACAGCAAAGTTAATCCCAGGAATGCCAGCGTTAGCAAATTCAGTAAAGTCACTACCATTTGGCATCTTTTGATAAACATCTGTTGCTAATGAATAGCTCATTGGCAGATTCGCATGTTTGTATAATTCAATTGTTTTTAAATTGTTTTTGTTTGTTTCGAACATAACAGCAGGGCCTTTAATGCCTCGTGCCTCTAAGTTGATAACGAAGTTAACATTTTTATATAAATCTCTATTTTTTTGCATTTCTAAGTTAGCACCTAGAAGGCCTGTTTCTTCAGCGTCTGTAAATAAGATTTTAATTCCATTTTCTAATGGTTGTTTGCTTTCTTGAATATGATGAATCACTTCTAAAATAGTAGATAAGCCATACCCATCATCTGCTGCGCCGTGAGAACCGTCTTCTTCACCAACTCGCTTCTTAGGTGAAGAATCATAGTGGGCAGCTAGTAAAATATACGACCCATTTTCGCCATTTTTTCCATCAATTTTAGCGTAAATATTATTAATGTCATATGTCCAGCCATATTTATCACTAATATTTTTATATGTAAATGTTGTCGGTTCTAATCCAAGTTCTGTTAGGCGATTAAGGAGATAATCGCGAACTTTTTTAAGTGATTCTTGTTGTGTAACCGCATGAGGTTCTGTCGCGAATTGTTTGATTTCATTTGCTGCTCTTGTTGCTGAGAAGTTAGATGTATCAGTTCCTTTTGCAGTAGGAGTGCGAAGAACGGATAAACCTAAAGCAATACATGCAACGATAATAAAAATAGTTGAAATAACCTTTTTGTTCATAATGTAACTCCTTTTTAATAGATAAGAAATATAAGTGCGAAATAAAGAGAAAGGTACGTAATGACAAGCTATTTTCCTTGAAAAATAGTTGTCGTTATTTTGATCCTGCTCTAACTGACAATAAGACTCTCCCTTTAAAACTTAGCAAAAACAATGAAGTTTAAGTGAGAGATAAGTGTCAGTAAGAGCCCGATTGGTTCAACTAAGCCTTAGTAGGAGATGAAAGTAAACGTCCACTGATGGAAGGTTCGCTTTACTAGTTTTTTAGTACCTTGTACTATAATCTACCATAAATATTTTTGTAGTACAATATATTCGTAGTAGAAATCGTGTTTGTATTGGTTTTGTATAATGTAAAAACTTTTGAATAGTATCTTTTTTTAAAACAATGAAAAATTTTGTAAAACAAGAAAGAATAGCTAATTAAATGGCTATTCTTTCTTGTTTAGACAAAAATATGAACAAAAAATGAAGGGGAATTAATTAAATGAATCCGAGTTCAATTATTGTACAAAACTTAGACAAAGTTTTATAATGAAATTGTCGCAAAAAGTTTTAAAATGTCGAAAATATTAATTTCGATTAATATTCAAATTTATTTTAAGGAAAGAGAAATTTTTCCAAGGGCATGAAAGAAGTATGAAGCTTTTACAAACAAAGAGGGGGAATTAAGTTGAA
>JBJEFI010000119.1:0-6990 GCA_051873875.1 Bacillaceae bacterium
TAAAATCCTGCGGTGAGTGATCACCGTGCCGGTTCGATTCCGGCCCTCGGCATCAAAATATGAAAGCATAAAATCTGATATATAGGTTTTATGCTTTTTTTATTATAAAACAAAGATTATCTATTATTACCACAGTTTAAGAAAACTGTGGTTTTTTCTTTATCATGGAAGGAAATTTTTAATATCTCTTCTTTTATGAATAAATGGAAAAATGAATAGTATTTTTTCAATATCACATAATAAAGGTGTTCGGTTAAGTTTAGATAAGGAGTTGAAAAAATGAAGAAACGTATTTTTTTAGCCATTCTTGCTTGTTTTATGACAGTACTAGTTATGCGAGTGAATGCATCTCCGACAAACCCTAATGCTTCTCAAATTCGATTTATACATGCTTCTCCCAATGCGCCGACTGTGGATGTTGTGTTAGATGGGCAAAAGATTGCAACAGGAGTTAAATTTAAAGATGTAACGGAATTAATTAACGTTAGTCCAGGGAAGCATAAAGTAGAAATCATGCCAAGTGGTGCAACAGGAGATAAAAAGTTAACAAAGGAATTAAATATTCTTCCAGGAAGAAGTTTTAATGTAGTAGCAACCAATGATGTTTCCAATTTAGAATTGACAATATTATTAAATGAACCATGTAAAGCAGATGGAAAGGCACACATTCGTGTTGGAAATTTATCACCAGATGCACCAAATGTAGATACATTTATTAAAAATAAAAATCTGGTTATAAAGAATATTCCTTATAGAAACGTATCAAAATCTGTTGCAATTGATCCAGGTATAGCAAGTGTTGAAGTTAGACCTGTTGGGACAGAAAATGTAGTAGTAAATATACCAAGTATGGATGTGAAGGCAAATAGTTCGTATACGTTATTAATTGTTGGAATGGCAAAGGGAACCTCACCTTTAACTGTTATTGTTTTAGATGAAATGTGTAAATAAATAGATATAAAGTAGGAGTGAGATAAGTTGACAAGCCGTAATGGTAGTAGAGGAAGTGCTAATCAAAATTCACCGTATCTTCATGGAAAAGATGTTGTAAGTGGAGATAATAACAAAGGAAAAGAATATCGCTCTCGTAAAGGAAGTAAGTCTAAAAAAATGCACGAGTAATATTCTAAATGTAGGCAGAGTGGAATACATATTTTTTTATCTAAATAGGAAAGAAATAAAAAGTTAGGTTTGAAACAATTGTTGACAAACACTAACTTTTTTTATATGTAAAAGAAATACGAATTTATTTACTTAAAAGGGGAGAGGAGAAAATGGATTCATTATTAACGCCCATACCTACTAAAGGTGAGGCAAAAACAAATAGTTGTTTGACAAAGGAATGTGGGGAAGTATTAGTGAGAATTGATAGAGAGCATTCGCGTATTTTTTTAGAACCATGTTATTTTCAGTTAGGTTATCCACATGCGCTAAACGCAATATATGTACGTGAAAGTGTGTGGATTCGCTTGAAAGAAATTATACAGCGTTTACCAAAGGAGTACGGTCTACTACTTTATGATGGCTACCGTCCTTTAACGGTTCAAGCACATTTGTTTAAAGTAGTGTTTAATGAGATTCAAAAAATGAATCCAACTTATTCTACTCATAAAGTAGAAGCAATGACAAAACAATATGTAGCAGTTCCAAGTGAGAATGCAGAAAAACCATCGCCACATTTAACTGGTGGGGCAATTGATTTAACGTTATGTGATAACAATGGAACAGCGATTGATATGGGTACAGCCTTTGATAGTATTCAAAAAGAATCAGCTACAGTGTATTACGAAAGACAAGGAATGAATGAAGAAATTAGGATGAGACGACGTATTTTGTACAATAGTATGAAGCTAAGTGGATTTGTAAATTATCAAGAAGAATGGTGGCATTATGAATTTGGAAGTCAAGCTTGGGCTAAAGAAATGGGTGCACCGTATGCGATTTATGGAGTAGGAAAATTATAGAATAGTAATATAATATTTTGGTATCGCTTTCAATGTGGATGTGTTATAATTTTAGCGAATAACTAGAGATATAGGAGCATCAATGATGGAATATAGAACATTAAGAGAATCTGAATTAGAACAATGGTTTGATCATTGTGTATATGTATTTAATGAAGGTCAGTATGATGAAGTATTTCGCAATCGATTTGTAAATCACTACTATCAAGATCCGACAGCAAGCTTAGAGAGAATTTTTGTGGCAGTTGATGATGGTGAAATTGCAAGTACAGTTCGTATTTTTAAACGAGAGATTTTTATTGAAGATACGTTACTTTCTATGGGAGGAATTGGAGAAGTAAGTACAAAGCCACAGTATCGTGGACAAGGAATTGCCAGCAAATTAATGAAGATGGCAATTGAAAAAATGAAGGAAGAACATTTAGAAATTTCTCTATTAGGTACAGGTGTGCCTTCATTTTATGAGAAATTAGGCTGGAAGAGTATTATCATGTATTATCATGTTCATGAAGTAAGCAAACATGAAAATTTCACGTATCATATTAGAAAAATGGACTATGAAAAAGATTGGAAAGCAATTAAGGAACTGCACGATTTTTATGTCAGAAAAATAAATGGTAGTGTAAATCGAAACGAAGATATATATTGGCAGCAATGGATTAAGACAGAAAATCCACAAGGTTGGGTTGTAGAGGATAGTAACAGTCAGTTAGAGGCATATGTTTTTGGTGAGGTAGAAAACGATATTTTTATTGTAAAAGAATACGGCGCCAAAAATGAATTGATTTTCGATGATGTCATAAAAGTGATATGTCAATTGAATTATGTTGATAAAGTACAAATGCCAGCTTTTCTTTCTACATCATCATTTGAAAAAATAGAGGAAAAGACAAATGGTGGTTGGATGATCCGATTAAATAAAACGATTGATATTTCAGGAACCAAAATTACAACTACAGAGCAATTAGTTCAATTATTAAATTCAAAAGTAAACAAGCTACATTATTTAGAAGTTGACGGTTTTTAATGGTATAAAAGAAAAAAACTTTGCATATTTGTTAGTAGTAATAGGGCGTAATAGTAAGTTAAATTGGTAAGTAGGGTAAAAATTTGAAGAGAAAAGGAAATTGTGCATGAACACTACTAATAGTATAGAAAATGACCATATAGTAAAATGCTCAGAACTTTATATAGACGTGTTTAACGCGGAGCCTTGGAATGATAAATGGACATTAGAAACGGCTTATAAACGGCTGAATGATATTTATACCTCTCCAAATTTTGAAGGTGTTTTATATGTTGTAGATGGACAAGTGAAGGGTGCTATTTTAGGTAATTGTGAGCAATTTTATGAAGGAATTCATTATAATTTAAGAGAAATGTTTATTTCCAATGAATTACAAGCAACAGAAATTGGCACTAAAATGCTTCAAGAACTGGAACAAAAATTAAGAGAAATAGGAGTCACTACCATTATTTTATTTACTTCAAAAGGAAATGAAACAAGTGATTTTTATCTAAAAAATAATTTCTCCCATTGGAGCAGTATGATAATGATGGGGAAAGATATATAAAAAAGAAGGGGCATATTTTTTGGACCTCTTCTTTTTTATACGACTATGAACTTATTTTTTGTTTTGAATTCACTACATATGGAATAGATAAGTAGGAATCGTTTTTTAGTTGCTTTGGTGAATCATAAACGCGTAGGAAATCTTTCATATATGTGCGTGATTTTGGTCGAGTAGTGGAATCGTTCTCATTATAATGCAACTTGAAAAGATAAAATACATGCTCCCAGTAAATCATCTTATTTTCTTTAATCATTTCGAGCATTTCAGAAATAATAAGACGATTTCGTCGGTTTGGTAATTTATTCATGTCGAGAAATGTTTGTTGCTCTTTTAGATGCATAGCCCATACGTCAATCGTATCAATCGTCAAAATTGTATAAATTGCAGTATATGAGAATTCCAATGCTTTTAAAATGAGTAATTTATATAGCATAATAATATCTTTTGAACAAAATGATTTTGTATTTTCAATAACACCTTGCTGAATATAAAACTGTATTTCTTTATGAGATAAGCCTGTTTGAGATGACAGGTCTTCTAATGTATACATAATTGTAACACCTCTTTTGGAAACGCTTTCTGATTTGAGTGTATTATAACTCATTTTGGTGAATTAAGCTAGAGAAATTTATTGGAATAATTTTTTAGAAAATATTTTTTTGTGTAAATAAGAATAGTTGGGCATGCAATAATTGCATATTTTATGAGGTATGTAGAAAGAAAAGTTAAAAAAGGCATTTTGGAAAGAGAGATAGAAATATAAATTGAAATTGAAATGTATAAGAAAGTAATGATGAGGGGAGTTTGCTATAAAATTAGAAGATAAGATACAAGCAATATATAGGAAAAGAATGAAAGAAAATAAAAAAGAATAGGACTAGTAGTATAGTATTTTTTATTATTGCCCTTACTATACTTTTGCTTATTGTACTAAATATGAAAGTTAAAGCATTTTAGAAAAATTTAATTGTTAGTAAATAAAAAATAAAGATAATTGTATAAAAATTATCTTTACTTTTTTAAGGGAAGTACGGCATGTGTACATGAAAGTAATTTAATTATTTACTTGTTCGACTAAT
The DNA here is from genome assembly GCA_051873875.1 of Bacillaceae bacterium. Classification (GTDB taxonomy): domain Bacteria; phylum Bacillota; class Bacilli; order Bacillales; family Bacillaceae_G; genus JBJEFI01. Next base: position 4,618 of record JBJEFI010000119.1, read on the forward strand.
TGATTAAGTCCTTGTGCAGATATTGGTCCAATGTGTTTTTTGACGATACCGCCGTCTTTGTTAATGACAATCGTCGTTGGAAAAGTATTTACTCGAAAAAGATCTTGCCAATCGCCATTCACATCGTAAAAAATAGGGAATGGAATGTTCTCTTTTTTTATAAATGAAGCAGCATCGCTTTGTGATTTTTCTGTCATTGTAGCATTTATTCCGATAAAAGCAAAATCTTTTTTGTTTTTGTTTTGATCCCAAAATGTTGATAATTGTGGTAATTCAGCTTTACAAGGTGGACACCAAGAAGCAAAGAAGTTTAATACAATTACTTTATTTTCTAAAGTTGCCGCTGAACGATAAGGTGTAGTTTCATAGGTTAATGATGATTGCTTCCAGTCGATTGCATTCATTATTTTCTGCTGCTTAATTGGAAAATTGGAAAATGCAATGGCAACAGCAATACAGAGAGCACCAATTAAAAAAGGAGCAAGTTGAATTTTTTTGATTTGACTACCAATAATAACTAGACTACTTCCAATTAACAAAAGATAGAAATGCCATTGTCCATAGGCTGTCGTCATATAAAAATAAGTCGATAGAATGAGCAAAGAACTAGCATAGGATAAAGCTTGTTTTTGCTGATGATACAGCAAAATAATAAGGATGAATAAGCTACCTACGATTATCTCTTTTGTTAGGATATTATGTATCGCAAAAACAATTGTCAAAAATTGCACAGTAAAAAAGAATAAACTAGACATCACTTGTTGATTAGGTGATTTATAAATAAAGTAGAGAAGTGTAGCTAATAAAGAACTAATAAAACCAACTTTTCCACCTGTAAAATAAAGCGCAGATAATGGAACGTCTATAAATGCTTGTAGATGAAGGGGAATATAGCTTAGTTTCCAAACAAATAAGTGAATAAATAGTCCGGTTTCTGTAATTTTTGTTAATGAAGAAAAGGAATGGCGTATTTTCATATTATAAAAAACGAGTCCATAGCCAACTGCATAGGAAATAATAAGTATAAGTAAATCCATATTTATGTTCATGTTACGTATCCTTTCACCTTTAAAAATACCCTATATCGTATTTTAACATATTCTCATTTTTCAGAAAAGGAAAGTGTAAGGCTATTATCTCATTTTCTAATCATGTATGATAAAAGTGAAGTGAGAGATGAATGGGGGTGAAGTAAATGGAGATGTTCTTTCAATTGTGGTTGGAAGTAATGCTACCACTTTTTTTCTATGTATTTATTGGTTATAGCTTTAATCGTTTATTCACATTTGATTTAAAAACGTTAACGAACTTATTGGTCTATTTATTTTTGCCAGTTACTGTCTTTATGAAGATGTTAAATAGTCCCTTATCAGGACAAGTTGCAGGTGGGGTGTTATTCTTTTTAGTTATCCAATTTGGAATGATGACGTTAATAAGTTATCTTGCTGCAAAATGGCGGAAGCTTCCAAAGACGATGTATGGAACATTTTCTAATAGTGTGGCATTAAATAACTCTGGGAATCTAGGATTACCTGTCCATGCATTAGTGTTTAAAAATGATCCGTTTGCCATAAGCATCGGTGTATTTATCGTATTATTTCAAAATATCATGACATTCACAGTAGGAGTCTATAATGCAGAGGCAACTGTGAAAATGAAAGAAGCAGTCTTAAAAATAGTGAAACTACCGATTATTTACAGTATTATATTAGGTTTATTTCTCCAACTAAATCATGTTACATTACCACATATGGCAGATATTATGCTACAACCAATCGCCGAAGCATTTGCCCCTTTTGCCTTAATTACACTCGGTGCACAATTATCCGCAACAGGAACAAAAATTAATTGGAAAGATATTGGCATAAGCAACATATTACGTTTAGTAGGAGGTCCATTAAGTGCATATATAATCATTCAACTTATTGGTATCGATGGACTAGTGGCACAAGTATTATTTATCGGAAGCGCCTTTCCAAGTTCAAGAAATAGTGCGCTGTTATCGTTTCAAGGTCCACATGCTAGCTTTGCCGCACAAACTGTTTTATCCTCCACCATATTAAGTGCGATTACACTGCCAATTACGATTCAGCTAGCAATGATTTTATTTTAGACAGCAATGGAAATGAGGAGGGATGATATGGGATTTGGTATTATTATGATAGGTTATATTTTTATATTGTTTGATTTTAATATAAATGGGATTAATCTCTTACCGAATGTAATTGGCTGGATTATGGTGTTGATTGGTATGAGCAGGATTTATAACAAGTTGAAAAATAATTATTTTAAGCAGGGATTACAAATGGTTTTTCTTCTTATCATTTTAGCTAGTTTTGAAATAGCTACCCGTTATGTAGACTCTTTATCAAT
>JBJEFI010000120.1:0-33582 GCA_051873875.1 Bacillaceae bacterium
GAAAGATATTATCTATCGTTACGATATTATTATTAGCGGCAATGATAGTTTTTGGGCCTTAATTAATGTAAAGAATAGATGGAATCCAATTTGATGAAACTTTTTCAAATTGGATTCTTTTCATTTTTTATTAAAATATGTTTTAGACATGTCACAGAAACAAACGAAGGTGCGTTATAGTAGTGAGGGGATGAAAAGGAGGGAAGAGATGGAAAGAAATGATTTAAATGATTCTTTCTCTTCAGGCGGGGAAAAGGAATTAAATGAGGCAATTGAGCAGTATGGACAAGCCCGGTTAAGGTATTGCCATAATATTCTTTGTGATTATCACGAGGCTCAAGATGCTGTTCAAATAACATTTATAAAGGCATATGACAAAAGAAGAAGTTTTAAAAGAGGAACTTCTTTATCGGCCTGGCTTTATCGAATTGCCTATACAGCTTGTATGGATTCGTTGAGAAAGAAGAAAGTGAGAATGTTTTTTCGTTTGTATAAAGAGGATGATACCACGTATATGAATGATGACTTGAAAGTTGCACTCTCTATCCTTTCGCCACAAGATAGGGCGTTGGTATTTAGTAGAGTCATTGATGAAAAGAGTTATTCAGAATTAGAGGCAATTTATCAAATTCCAGCAACTACATTACGAAAACGATATGAACGTGCAAAGAAAAAGTTGGCAAGTATATTAAAGGAAAATAATGATTATTACGTACGATTGGAGGGAGAAGATGAAACTCGACCATGATGAATTGATGATAAAAAGAGCACTTATTAGCACTCATACACCTGATTATAATATTCACCAACAAGTACAAGAGAAGCTACATAAACGAAAGAAATATACACCTTTTAAAAAGATTATTCCAATCGCGATTGCTTCTGTCATGTTTCTTTTTACCTTTGGAGTCAGTGCAGCGTACATACCGAGTTTTAATAATTTAGTAGCAATTGTTAGCCCTAAGATTGCTGAACAATTACAGCCGATTCAAATGAGTAGTGAAGATAATGGCATTAAGATGGAAGTGGTTGCGGCAATGGCTGATGAAGAAATGGCTGTTATTTATATCACAATGCAAGATTTGACCGGTGATCGAATCGATAAAACCCTTGATCTTTACGACGATTATTCTTTAACAGGAGGATACAATACCTTTAATTGCCAAGTAGTAGATTACGATGAAAAAACAAAAAAAGCCACATTACAAATTCAAGCAAATGGAAAAAAGGGGCTAAGTGGTGACAAACTAAACTTTCGTCTTAACTCTTTCTTAAGTCACAAACAAACCTTTGAAAAGGTGGACCTTAACGTTAACCTTCTCGACATAAAAAAGAAACTACCACAAACGATGTTACTAGATAGAGCATATTATTCTGGCGGTGGAGGAGAATTATATGAGGAGTTTTGGGGAGAGAAGTTGGATAGAAATGGAAAAGTGGGAATTTTAAAACCAGGTGGAGCGGAAATGATGATTCCAGAAATAGATTTTGTTCATATTTCCAATATTGGTTTTATCGGTAATCGCCTTCATGTGCAAACAAAGTGGGAAGAAAATAATGTAGATAATCATGGCTTGTTATATATAGTGGATTCTTTCGGGAAGAAAATCGATTCTGCCAGTATTTCTTTTGGGATGGATGATAGCGGTAAACTGAAATATGGAAGCAACATGAGTGAAGAAATTTTTGATATAGGTGATGCAGATGTAAGTAATTTGAAGCTAATAGGTGACTTTGTAACAAGCAAAAATCATACAAAAGGAAATTGGAGTACAACCTTTAAAATTGAACCGATGAAAGAGCAACAAAATAAGGATGTAAGTATTGATTTTGGAACATGGGCGTCTAGTCGTATGGTCGTTTCTCCTCTAGGTGTCACACTGTATGGCGAGGGAGAAGCTAGTAATCCAGTCGATACATCTGTAAGTGTCAAAATGAAAGATGGCACCACTCAAGTGTTAGACTCAAGGATAAGTTTTAGCGACGAGGAGGAGGTTAAATTTAAATTCCTTCCAACGCTGTCTTTGGATATAGCAAATATTGAAGCTGTTATAATTAATGGAATGGAAATAATACTTTAATAATGGTAAGCCACTGGTATTCGGTGGCTTATTTTTTGTTATGAACCACGCAACGAAACTAATAATGGCAAGTAATCCCCAAAAGATAACCCATCCGTTCATTTGAGGCTTCTTTTTCATATGCAAGCATCTCCTTATCTAGATAGTTATTTCTATCAATTTCAACAGAATTAACGTTTTTCCTTTTTTATCACGTAAAAAAACCTATGTTCCTCTACATAGGTTTTTGTCAAAAATGAATCTCCACAAGCTCTTCATTTTGTTTTTTCGGCAATCGGATTTCTAGTAATTTATTTTTACATTTAGCGGTAATTCCTTTCTCATTTGGATGAAAAGGGAGGAGGATTGTTTGAGTTTGCCCATCATGAAAGCCACTAATAATAAGGCGACAATTGCCAAGGGTAATCCGTAATTCATTTTCATTCATGGATTCGGGAATATGCAATTGGACAATTATATAGTCGTGAAGCTCGAATAGTTCATAAGAAAGGGGACCGTTTTTCTTAGGCTGATTGGATTGGGAGTGATTATTTGAAAAGTTTTCCTCAGAAAGTGCTTGATGAAGTGTTTCTTGAATATATTTATTTAAAGATGCGTAATCAAAGCCATTGTTTCCGTTCATAAATTGGGAGAAGTCTGGTTGATTGTTCGATGATTCATTGCCCATATTCATCCAATCCATTGGGTTTGGAATGTTCATATTCCCTTGGTTGTTGCCACCTTTAAAAGGATTAAAAAAACGAGAAAGCATGTTAAACAAAGGAATGCTCCTTTCAAATTTATATAAGGGGTGAGGAGGTTGCCACGTATTTCTTTTCAACATTTAAACGTTGAGACTATTTCTCAAGCATCGGGCATTTTTAGCGGAACGAATGTACATGTTGGATTTCGTTCTGTTAAACAACAAAATGCAGGGAGTGGAACAGTCGTTGGAAATAAAAATGTATTAAGTAATAATCATCACGTCGTGCAAAAACAAGAAGAGAAGCAGAACTGAGTGATTGTGGTGTTTAAACGATTTCGACAACAAAAAAAGCTAGAGGAGCAGCTCCTACAATTAACGAAGCAAATGGCGTCTCTTCAGGAGACGATGAAAGATGTGCAGACGACACCTCATTATCATATTAATATTGAAAAAATTGATGTCCAGCGAGCTACTCTTGAAAATTTAACATTTCGCTTAGATAAGTTAGATATTGATGAACTTAGTGGTGCGTTGAATTTAGGGAATAACTTTGGTGTAACAGTTGGTGAGAAAAAGTTGAAAGCTGGAGAAAAGCCGCCTAATAAAGTCACTTCTACAAAAGTAAATACGACACCAAAAGGGTATTCCTTTTCATTTGAACAGAAAAAGGAGGAGTAAGGATGAGCGTTCTATCTCCTAATTTCGTTATTGGTTCCATTTCGATTGGAATCGTAGAAGATGCTTCTTGTATTAATATCGGAAACAATTTTCCAATGGATTTTCAAAGTCATAAAAAGCAAAATCAAGGCTTTGGAACGATTGCTGGACATGGCAATCATCTCGATGGCATGAAATCGTTACTGCATGACGCAGCCGTTCTTGATTTTATTACAGATGGAAAAGAAACGGTGGTGCCAGATTGGGTTCGTGTTTTAATTGAACAACGATTAAACCAAGAAAAAACACCTTGAGGAAGGGGTTTTTTCTTTTTTATCTCGCTCTAAGTGACACTAAGATTCGTCCTTCAAACCTGAGCGGAAACAGAGAAAGTTAAGGATGAGATAAGTGTCAGGAAAAGCCCGATTCTTTCAGCTAACCATTAGTGGGGATGAACACCCCTCACTGACGAAAGCTTCACTTTATCGTCTAATCTCTATCTAGAGCTTATGTGTCTCAGGAGGAGAAGGTGAACTGGTTGATGACCCTTGAATGGGGTTATCCACTAAATCATTATCGTTTAAAATATTTGTATTACGAATAATAAAATTGTTCTTACCAATAACGATACCAATAGACATGTTTTGCTTTAAGTTAGATTGCCAATAATTCATACAATTATCCCCAACAAAAACGCCAGAATTTGTTAGAATACTCGTCACATTAATATTTTGAAAAATAACTTCCATTTTTCATTCCACCTATATTTGAATGTTTGGCTGAGGATTATTGACAGTCGTGTTATCAATGGGTAAATCTATATAGTCATTATCATTGACGATTGTGATGTTACGAATTAAGTAATTCGTACCAATTGGCACGCCATTTCCATAATTATGTTTTCCATAGCTTTGCCATGCACTTAAATTGTTATCTCCTGTCGCAATCGAAGCGTTGTTTGAAAGATTATTGACGATAATTTTATCAAAAGCAATGGAAACAGCCATGTGACACCTTCTTTTTTAAAATTGGACATTCGGTTGAGGATTAATAAACTCTTGGTTGTTAACTGGCATATCAAAGCCATCTGTATCGACTAAATTTGTTAAGTTTCCTATGTTGGAAATAATTCCAACAGTCAAGCCATTTCCGTGGTTCACTTTGCCAATAAATGTCCAGTCAGCTAAGTTATTTTGACCACTATTTATAGAGCCATTTTGATCGATACTGTTGGCGAGAATTTGGTTAAAGACGATGGAAACCGGCATTTGTTAACCTCCTTTTTCGGCTGATGAAGCTGTATCATTACAAGTACGATTAATAAGAATCGAACGGTTATTTATATTTCTAGAAATGCCAATTGTAGGTCCATAGCCTTGCTGTGTATTTCCTTGAAATGAGGCATCAGGTAAATTGTTTTGACCAATATTAATGGCTGAGTTATTCGAAATAGAGTTTACTAGAACTTTATTTGTATAAATATAAACTGGCATTAAAACCACTCCGATTTGTTTTTTAATAGATTGTATTAAGGGAATAGATAAAAACTTGTGATTTTTCTTATTGTCCAACCTCCAGTTGTTCTTCTATCACTTCGTTACGAGAGATAAAAGTACCGCCGCTGGTTTTTCTTATTATAGTATTCACTATTTAGGCATTGGTGAGGGAGATATTATCAAAACCAAGCTTTATGGCTTCTACTGCCCAATTTTTGGCTGTCGAAAGAAATCGGAAGGGGACGAAAAATATTAGTAGAAAAGTTTCTGAATTTTATAAATAATAGAAGTGTAAGGATAATGATTGTCCAAAAGAAATGGGGGATAAAATGACAGTCAAAGAACAAGCGATATCACTAAAAACAGCAATACCAGGACCTAAGACGAAAGAATTATTAGAGAAACGTAAGCAGTATGTTCCAAATGGCGTTGGTAACAACACGCCCATTTTCGCCAAAAAAGCAAGTGGGGCCTGTATTGAAGATGTGGATGGCAATGTGTTTTTAGATTTTGCCGGAGCCATTGGAACAATTAATGCAGGACATTCGCCACAGGCAGTTGTCGATGCAGTTAAGGCGCAAGCAGATCAATTTCTTCATACATGTTTTCACGTTGCCATGTATGAACCGTATGTGGATCTTGCTGAAAAGCTATGCGCCATTACACCAGGTAATTTTACTAAAAAAGCGATTTTCTTAAACAGTGGTGCCGAAGCAGTTGAGAATGCTGTGAAAATTGCCAGAAAGTACACAGGCAGAACTGGAATTGTCTCTTTTACAAGAGCTTTTCATGGCAGAACGTTACTTGGTATGTCATTAACAAGTAAAGTAAAACCGTACAAGTTCCAAATGGGACCATTTGCGCCAGCAACCTACAAAGCACCATTCCCTTATCTCCTTCACAAGCCATCAGGATTATCAGATGAACAATACGCCAATTTTTTAATTCAACAATTTGAAGATTTTCTATACACCGAGGTAGCTCCTGAAGAGGTGGCAGCTGTTATTATGGAGCCAGTTCAAGGTGAAGGTGGATTTATCGTGCCACCAAAGACTTTTGTTCAAGCAGTTGCTCGTATTTGTAAGCAGCATGGCATTATCTTTATTGCCGATGAAATTCAAACAGGCTTCGCAAGAACAGGAAAAATGTTTGCTAGTGAACATTTTGAATTGGAACCAGACATTATCACCCTATCTAAATCATTAGCTGCTGGTGTTCCAATTAGTGCGGTTGTTGGCCGAAGTGAAATCATGGATGCACCATCGCCAGGAGAAATTGGTGGCACATATGGGGGAAGTCCACTTGGATGCGTTGCGGCACTTGAGGTAATTAAATTAATGGAAGAAAATAATCTTTCTGACAGAGCAGCGGTGATTGGTAATCGAATTCAGGTTTATTTTACGGATCTACAAAAAGAAATTCCATACATTGCCGAGATTCGTGGTTTAGGTGCCATGATTGGAATTGAATTTCTTCATGATGAAACAAAAGCACCGTTGAAAGAATTTGTTGCCAAAGTAGCAAAAGATTGTTATGAAAAAGGCGTCATTTTGTTAAGTGCAGGTGTTCATGGCAATGTACTGAGATTCTTAAGTCCACTTATTATTACAGACGAACAATTAGAAGAAGGATTAGGCGTAATTGGTTCCATTATTAAAGATGTGTATCGGAGTGAGAAAAAATGAAAGCAGTTCAATTGAAAAAAGAATTTTATATTGGTGGCAAATGGCAGCAAGGAGAAGAATATAGTGATTTATATGCACCATTTAGTGGGGAAAAATTAGCGGAAATTCCACAAGCGTCAATGGGTGATGTAAATGAAGCTATCGAATGTGCTCATGAGGCCTTTTTCGTAACATCGAAAATGCCAGCACATGAACGAGCTCGTCTTCTTCATAAATTGGCTGACTTATTTGAAGAAAGACGAGAAGAACTAGCAACAATTTTGGCATTAGAAGCTGGAAAACCAATGAAGGCTGCACTTGGTGAAATTAGTCGGACAAGTGCCACCTATCGATTTGCGGCTGAAGAGGCGAAACGAATTTATGGAGAAACATTGCCATTGGATGCGGCGCCAGGTGGGGAAGGGCGATTGGCCTATACACTTCGGAAACCAATTGGTGTCATTGGCGCAATTACACCTTTTAATTTCCCGTCTAATTTAGTGGCACATAAAGTAGGACCAGCCTTTGCCGCTGGAAATACGATTGTGTTAAAGCCAGCTAGTCAAACTCCATTATCAGCCTATGCCTTAGCATCTTTATGGGAAGAGGCAGGTTTTCCAAAAGGTTCGTTAAATGTAGTGACAGGAAAAGGTTCAATCGTCGGAGAGGCGTTAGTCAAAGATGAGCGAATTGCTGGATTAACATTTACTGGAAGTCCCCGAGTTGGTATTGGTATGAAAAACAAAGCTGGTTTGAAAAAAGTAACGTTAGAATTAGGCTCTAATGCAGCGGCCATTATTGATAAACATGCAGACTTAACGGATGAAGTCATTGATCGTTGTGTATGGGGGGCCTTTGTTTATAACGGTCAAGTATGTATTTCCCTGCAACGTATATACGTTCATGAATCCTTATATGAAAACTTCTTAAGTCGCTTTGTACAAGTTGTTGCTAAGTTGAAAGTTGGTGATCCACTAGATCATACGACAGATATTACCGCATTGATTGCACCATCAGAAGTGAAGCGAATGGATGAATGGGTACAAGAGGCAGTTTCCCTTGGTGCCAATGTGGAATGTGGTGGTTATAAAGTAAATGATCGCATTTATGCGCCAACTGTGCTAACAAACGTCAAACACCATGCGAATGTTTCCTGCCAAGAAGTATTTGGTCCAATTGTATTAGTAACACCATATCAAGAATTAGATGATGCTATTTCTTATGTCAATGATTCCAAATATGGCTTACAAGCAAGCATTTTTACGAAAAACATTGATGTAGCTATGAAAACTGCGGAAGCGTTAGAGGTTGGTGGTGTCATGATTAATGAAGTGCCAACATTCCGTGTGGATCACATGCCATATGGTGGCGTGAAGCAAAGCGGCTTTGGACGTGAAGGAATTAAATATGCCATCCAAGAAATGACAGAATTGAAGTTAGTTTCAATTAAATTATAAGGGGGCAATTTGAGTGAACGTAACATCGACACAAACATGGAAAATGTATATTGGTGGACAATGGGTAGAGAGTGAAAGTGGTGAAACTCGTCAAATCTTAAATCCAGCAACGAATGAAGTAATCGCCGTCGTACCAGAAGGTAGTATTCAAGATGTTCGAGCAGCAGTTGAGGTGGCTAGAGAGGCATTTGATCATAGTGGATGGGCACAAACACCTGCAAATGAGCGTGCTCGTTTATTGAATTTGTTGGCAGATAAGTTAGAGGAACATGGCGAAGCCTTTGCCAAATTAGAAACAGAAAACAATGGAAAGCCGCTACGTGAAAGTGAATTTGATGTAAGTGATGCGGCAAATTGTTTCCGTTATTATGCTGGATTAGTGAACAAGCCATTGGGACAAACATATACCGTATCCGATCCAATGCAAACGATGGTCGTTCGTGAACCAATCGGTGTTTGTGGTCAAATTGTACCTTGGAATTATCCGTTGTTAATGGGTGCTTGGAAATTGGCGCCATGCTTAGCAGCAGGGAATACAACGGTATTTAAGCCGGCTGAAACAACGCCATTAACGGCAATTAAATTGTTTGAATTAATTGATGAGGTTGGATTCCCAAAAGGGGTGGCGAATTTAGTATTAGGCGCAGGAAATACAGTAGGACAAGAAATTGCCGAGAATCATCAGATTGATAAAGTAGCTTTTACTGGTGGCACAGTAACGGGACGAAAAGTAATGCGAGCAGCTTCTGGCAACTTAAAAAATATTTCCTTAGAGCTAGGTGGCAAAAACCCACACATTATTTTTGACGATGCTAATTTTGAGGCAGCGGTGGAAAATGCATTGTATGGCGCATTCGCTAACCAAGGTCAAGTATGTTCAGCAGGTTCACGATTATATGTACAATCAGGTATTTATGATCAATTCGTAGAGGCACTTATTGCACGTGGTCGAAAAATTCGTGTTGGAAATGGCTTAGATGAAACAGTGGAAATGGGACCAGTTGTATCAAAGGCACAGATGGAAAAAGTCATGCATTATATTCAAATTGGCAAGCAAGAAGGTGCTCGCCTTGTACTAGGTGGTTACGCATTAGATGGGGAAGTATTTGAATATGGTAACTTTATTGCACCAACAATTTTTGTTGATTGTAATGATGACATGCGGATTGTGAAGGAAGAAATTTTCGGGCCAGTGTTAACTGTTTGTAAGTTTGATACAGAGGAAGAGGTCATTAAACGTGCCAATGATACAGAGTATGGCTTGGCTGGTGGTGTGTTCACAAACGATGGTGCCAAAGCATTACGTGTCATTCGTGGCTTACGTTGTGGAATCACATGGATTAATTGCTATCACCCAACATATAACGAAGCGCCTTGGGGTGGTTATAAACAAAGTGGAATTGGTCGTGAATTAGGTACATTTGGCTTAGATGCCTACCAAGAAATAAAACAAATTAATATTAATTTAGAAGTTGGAGAGCTTGGCTGGTTTAACAACGATTAATCTTTCGGAAAAGTGCGAATCTCAAATTCGCTTTTTCATATATTGCTTTATCAAATATTAGGAGGGGTATAGTGAGTTGGAAGAAAAAGGGTTTATTGATGACAAGTATCTTAGCGTTATCGTTCAGTTTGATAGCCTGTGGTAATTCAGAGAAAGCAGGGAATTCTGGTGGCGATTCAGGAAAAGGAAAAACATTAAGTTTGTTGACGTGGGAAGGCTATGCAGACCCATCCTTTACGAAGGCTGTTTTCTAAAAGATTATTGCATTTTATAATACAAATTATTCCATATTTAAAGATATAGGCACTTTTACGATGAAGCATAGGATAATTTTTCGTATAAAATGAATCTTTCATAAAATACTACTACTAAATAAATTAGTAGGTGATTTGTATGAAAGGCTCATTCCTTTTGCTTGTCGTATCTATCGTCTTTTTTTGCATCGTAGGAGGTTGTATTTATCTTTTTAAAATAGGAGGAAATCAAGCGTATAAAATTATTGGTACAGTAGGGGAAGGAAATGCATTTCTTTATGTTGTAATTGTTGTATTAGCCCTTATTTCTTCGATAGGATTATATATTATTTTAGGGGAAAAGCCTGATTGAAAAAGGCATATTTTCTGCATTAAAAAAAAGTAAAATAAATTCATTATATTATTATGATGAAATTACTTTAATTTTATGTCGTTTTTTGTTAGAATAAAACTACTTTATAAGCATAGGCCTCCTTGTGTAGAAACCTGCAGGAGGTTTTTTTCGTGATTAAATGCAATAAAAAATGACACACTAATATGTAAGAGGTAGAGTTTGTACATAGGATTATTATTTTTTGATGACATTTTATTTTTTTGCGTTGAATCCGCGGGAACGTTGCTATATGATAAAGTTGTTTTGATTGTTGTTTACTGGCAAACCTTCTCCATAATTCTCACAGAAAGAGTAGTGCATAAAGAATATATAAGGCATAAAAAGGTAGCATATAAGGCGGTTTTCGCAAGGGTTGTTGCTAAGAGAATCGAGGAATAAACGTTGCTTTTGCTATTGTGGATATGAGCAATAGATGGAAGTGGAAAGCAGTCATGCCATACGCATCCGACAGGCTTTAAGCAAAAGTAACAAACTTTCCGAAAGGAGCTTTGTATGAAATGCGGATCTACTGAACTCGATGGAGAATATTCGAAGGAAGCCAACAAAAAAATACGTGTGATGAGGAAGAAGGGAACATGAAGACTATTATTTGTATCGACTCAGTAGAAAAATTTTATGGTAATCAACAAGTAATGTCTCCATTGTCGTTAGATATTCGTGAAGGAGAATTCTTAACGATTTTGGGTCCAAGTGGTTGCGGTAAAACAACATTGCTTCGAATGATTGCTGGTTTTGAAACCCCAAGTAAAGGAGATATAACCCTTGAAGGGAAATCTCTAGTAGATTTACCACCATATAAACGTGATATGAACATGGTATTCCAGCAATACGCATTGTTTCCACATATGACGGTGGAGAAAAACATTTGTTTTGGTTTAAAAATGAAAGGGATTAACGACAAAGAACAAAAAGAACGTGCGTTAAAAGCAATGGAATTAACGCAGTTAACAGAGTTCAAAAATCGTAAACCTCAGCAATTATCAGGTGGGCAACAACAACGTGTTGCCATTGCTCGTGCAATTGTAAATAATCCAAAGGTATTATTACTAGACGAGCCGTTAGGGGCACTTGACTTTAAATTACGTAAAGATTTACAACGTGAATTGAAAAATTTACAAAAAAGCTTAGGGATTACATTTGTTTATGTAACACATGACCAAGAGGAAGCGATGAGCATGAGTGATCGCATTGCTGTTATGAACAAAGGAAATCTTGAGCAATTAGGTACACCGCAAGAAATTTACAACAAACCAGCTAGTCTATTTGTTGCAACATTTATCGGTGAAAATAATATTTTTGGTTTAGATCATGCATCTGTTGCTGTTCGTCCTGAAAAAATTCAACTACATAGTGAATCAGCAAATGTAGAAGGACGTTTAGGTACTATCGAAGATATTGAGTTCCAAGGAAACTTAAATAAAGTATTTATTAAAGACAATGAATCAGGTATGGCTATCATTGCATATCGCCCGGTTGTAGAAACCAACTTTAAGGTGGGTGAAAATGTCATTGTCACTTGGAACAAGGAAGATGAGGTGAAGTTAGATTGAAAAATAAAGGGAAATTACTAGCTTTACCAGCAGTCGCTTGGCTGTTCATCTTTTTTCTTGTTCCGATTATACTCGTTTTAACATATGCCTTTTACCAAACAGGAACATATGGTGAACTTGTAAAAGAATTTACGTTAGAAAATGTGAAACGTGCATTTGAACCGTTATATTTAGAAATCCTATGGGAGACAGTAGTTGTCGCATTCTGGACAACGCTATTTGCTCTTTTAATTGGATATCCATATGCTTATGCAACAACGTTTGTAAGCGACAAATGGAAAAAAATCCTTTTATTATTAGTGACGATTCCATTTTGGATTAACTTCTTAGTACGTTCGTACGCATGGATTGTTATTTTACGTTCGCAAGGGTTAGTGAACACCTTCTTAATGAACATGGGTATCATTGATCAACCGTTAAATCTTTTATACAACAAACCAGCCGTTATTTTAGGGATGGTATATGCATTATTACCATTTATGGTAATGCCAATTTTCTCTGCAGTTGAGCAATTGGACAAACGTAAAATCGAAGCAGCATATGACTTAGGGGCAACGCCATGGCGTACATTTATTCATGTTACATTGCCAATGACACTTCAAGGTGTAGTGTCTGGTTGTATTCTTGTTTTCGTTTCGTCAATTGGAATGTTTGTTGTTTCAGATATTATGGGTGGCTCAAAAGTAGCCTTAATCGGAAACGTTATTCAAACACAATTCCTAGGGGCGCGTAACTGGCCATTTGGTGCAGCTTTATCATTAATTATTGTGTTATTTGCTGTTTTACTCATTTTCTTATATTACCGTGTCACAAAGGTAAGTAAGAAAAATGGAGGTGAGCAAGCATAATGAAACAAAAAAAAGGATTATTTATTACATTTATCTGCTTTGTGTTAGCATTTCTATATATTCCAATCATGGTGCTAGTTACTTATTCATTTAATGAATCAAAAATTAATGCAACATGGACTGGATTTACGTTAAAATGGTATGGGGAACTATTACAGAACCCACGTGTAATTGAAGCCGCAATTAATAGTTTAGTGATTGCGATTATTAC
This sequence comes from Bacillaceae bacterium, assembly GCA_051873875.1. Lineage (GTDB taxonomy): Bacteria > Bacillota > Bacilli > Bacillales > Bacillaceae_G > JBJEFI01. The sequence continues at coordinate 12,802 of JBJEFI010000120.1, forward strand.
AACGATTGTAGCGACTGTATTAGGAACACTGTTCGCATTAGCAATGCATCGTTACGCATATCGTTTTAAAAGTCTGTTTGATGGAATTGTTTATTTGCCAATCTTAGTTCCAGAAATTTTAATGGGATTATCCATGCTTATTTTATTTACGCAAGCAGGGATGCAATTAGGAAAGATGACTATTATGATTGCCCACATTACCTTTAGTATTTCGTTTGTTGTCATTGTCGTAGCAGCTCGATTAGCTGGTATGGGCAAGGATTTAGAAGAAGCGGCAAACGATTTAGGGGCGACACCATGGCAGACATTTCGTTATGTAACATTTCCAAGCATCGCACCAGGTGTGGTTGCAGCGGCATTGTTAACATTCACCCTATCTATTGATGATTTTATTATTAGTTTCTTCGTTTCAGGTCCGAATTCAACTACATTACCGTTATACATTTATGGCCTTGTGAAGAAAGGAATTTCACCTGAAATTAACGCATTATCGACAATTCTAATTGTAGTAATTGTTGGACTAATGGTTATTTCAGAGTTACTAGCTACAAAAGGTGGTAACAAAGGAAAGTCAAAGATGCCATTTTAATAATGGCTACTAATAAAATGGACGTCCGTTAGTGAGTGCTTTCTCCTTAACGAACGTCCATGTATTAGTTTCTATTGACGCATATCTTTCATTGAAGCTATGAAGAAAAAGGTGTAGCGTTAATTTTAATGGGATAAATGAAACAGACTAACAAAGAATCTATTGATAAGACTGGAGGAAAAAATATTGAAAAATTGGGTTAAAGGGATTGTAACTCTTACGATGGCTACAGGTGTAGCATTTGGCTTAGCTGGTTGCGGTGGCGATGAGAAAGAAGTATTAAACATATATACATGGGCTGATAATTTTGATCAAGACCTTATTGATCAGTTTGCAAAAGAAAACAATGTAAAAGTTAACATGGACGTATATGCAAGTAATGAAGAAATGCTTGCAAAAATCCAAGCTGGTGGAGCACAGTACGATATTATCCAACCTTCTGATTACATGGTAAAAACAATGGTAGAACTTGATTTATTAGAAGAAATTAATAAAGAGAACGTACCTAACTTTAAAAATTTATATGATAAGTTTGAAAATCCAGAGTTTGATCCAGAAAGTAAGCATGCAATTGTTTATACAACAGGGGTTACGGGTATTGCATATAACAAAAAATATGTAAAAGAAACACCAGATAGCTGGGCAGATTTATGGGACCCTGCTTACAAAGGACGCGTTGTATTATTAGATGATTCTCGTGAAGTATTAGGAATGGGCTTAATCAAAAACAAATTCTCTAACAGTACAACAGATGTAAAACAAATTGAGAAAGCGTATAACGATTTAAAAGCGTTATTACCAAACTTACTTGCTTTTGATACAAACAACATTAAACAAAAATTCATCGGTGAAGAAGCATACATCGGAACAGTATGGTCTGGCGATACAGCCTTCATCTATGCTGAGAATAAAGATGTAGATTATGTTGTACCAAAAGAAGGTGCAACAATTTGGGCAGATACATTAGCTATTCCAAAAGGTGCAAAACATAAAGAATTAGCAGAGAAATTCATCAACTTCGTGTTAGATTCAAAAGTTGCAGCACAAAACTATGAAGCAATTGGCTACATGAATCCAAATGAAGCATCTGTTGAATTCCAAAGCGAAGAATTTAAAGCAAACAAATTCTTAAACTTACCAGAAGCAGATTTAAATCGTACACAATGGTTAACTGAAGTAGGAAAAACATTAAAAGTATACGATGAGTATTGGACAAAATTAAAAACTGGTAAATCAGAATAAAAATAAAAGCCATTGAACAATTTCGTTTCAATGGCTTTTTTGTTGTGTCATCTTTAGATGAACATTAGTCACCAAATGTAATAATCAATTCTAATTCGCAAACAAATTCTTCATCTACAGCAGCGATACCCTTTCCTTTGCCAATAGGGATTTTTAAACGAGTAATTCCAACCCAAGAAGGAGTTGGTCTCCTGATCTTACCTGTTTTTTAAACGACAATTGTCTATGCCAGCTAAAAGTCTTAATCGCTCTTGATTTCTATCTTTCGTTAATATTACACCTGGTATAACAGGATAATCTAACAAATGTCCATAAAAAATGTTTATTTGCTGCCACATTCTTTAAACTAACTGTCCTTTTTTTCTTCTAATTTCAAAATTCAATAAACTATAGTTTGTTAATTAATGGTACAATAAATGTTATTGCTATATTAAAAACAACAAAAGACAACAAAGTTATGTACTTATTAGAAAATTTTTTTATGAGCGCAGGAAAGAGTAGATTGATGCTATTTGTTCGTATTTTTTTAATCATCATAGCTGAAAATAATTGTAATGATATGGTAAGCTAAAGGCAGAGAAGGTGAGATTATAAATGAGAATAACATATAGGTTGATGCCAACACCTAAATGGATATGGGGATTGGTTCTTTTCTTTGTGGCAATTTGTATAGGAATTATTGGTGGTGGGCTCGTACCATTTGATCAGTGGTTATCACACCGAATTGCGGTAGAAGAAACAGGTGCCCTTTATCAGCTATTTACATATATTACAGAGTTGGGCTCTGCGACAGGGATAACAATTTTAACAGCCATCTTTTCGATTATTTTATATAGGAAAAGAAGAAAGTTTCTGCCGGCTTTGTTTATTATTGGAACAGTTCTTTCAACATATGGGTTAAACGTTGTCATTAAAGATATTGTGGAGCGACAACGTCCAATGATTAATGCGTTAATTGATGCCCATGGCTATAGTTTTCCGAGCGGTCATAGCATGATTAGTATCGTAGCATATGGGCTATTTGTTTATTTGCTATGTAAGTGGGATAGGAAAAAGAGTCATCAAGTAGTATATGGGATTATCGGTGCACTCATTGTGCTATTGATTGGTTATAGTCGTATTGTTTTATCTGCACACTATGTGTTTGATGTATTGGCTGGTTTTTCTTTAGGAGCAGGAATTTTAATTGGCGCTATTTATATATTTGAACATTATTTTGATAAAAAAGCATGGTGAATGGAGGAGATGAGAATGTGGGGGAAGTTCGGTTCATTCTTATTTAGGTTTCGATATTTAATTATTTTAATTACGCTTGTCGTTGGCGGCGTTGTTTCTTCTTTTGCTTTAAAACTGCCTAGCATTTTAGATGGAGATGGATTTAAAACAAAAGGGGATTATCAAGTAACCGAGAAAATACTAGCAGATGATTTTAAACAATCACGTGATACGGTTATTTTCTATTTAGAAAAGAAAAAAGGAAAAACAGAAGAGGCCTTTAAACAAGAGATAAATGACCTTGTGAAAGAAATAGATGCCGTTCCGAATAAAGAATTTTTCCGTCATCCTTTAAATAGTGAAGGAATGCTCAAGGAAGATACGGCGTATATGGCACTATTAATGAAAGGGAAAGATGAGAAGCAAGTTGCCAATCGGTCTTTAGATATAACAGAAAAAGTAGAGAAGGCAAAACGAGATACATTTACAGTTAAGGGACTTGGCTACAATATCATTAATGATGAATTAAATAGAGAAACCCAAGATGGCTTAAAGAAAGCAGAATTAATTGGGATACCAATTGCCTTTTTAGTGTTATTGTTGTCCTTTGGTACATTTAGTGCTTCTATTTTGCCGATTATTACAGGCGGACTTAGTGTAACGACAACATTAGGAATTTTATACTTTATTGGGCAGGAAACACCGCTGTCTATTTATGTGTTAAACATAACCCCAATGGTAGGCTTAGCGTTATCCATTGATTTTGCCTTGTTATTTGTCAATCGTTTCCGTGAAGAAGTAAGGGACAAATCAATTCGTGATGCATTGCTAGTGACGTATGGAACGGCAGGAAGAGCTATTTTATTCTCGGCATTATGTGTTGTGGTTGGGTTATCTGGTTTATTTTTCTTTGATATTGAGTTTATTCAATCCGTTGCCCTTAGTGGAATGATTGTTGTATTTGTAAGCTTGCTTATTTCTTTAACATTGCTACCAGCAGCCCTTACCATTGTTGGAAAACGCATTGCGAAAAAAGAAAAGAAACGCAAACCTTCTAAACGAAAAAGTAGTTGGGCGAAGTTTGGTGAGCTTGTGATGAAACGACCAGTTATCATGGCTGGGCTTGTGCTTGTCTTTATCATCGTTGCCCTGCAACCACTTCAAAATGCGAAGCTAGGTTTTCCAAGTACAGAAGTGTTACCAAAAGATAGTGCAACACGCATTGCATTTGAGAAATATGAAAAGGACTTTGACGCGAAGAAAAAAGATTATGCCCTTGTTCCAATCATAGTAGAGGGGAAGAAAGATATAAAAGAGGATCTTGCAACAGCTGAGAAAGTTGTTAAAACATTGGAAGAAAATAAAAACGTAAAAGAAGTTACTAGTGTATTCTCTACTTTACAAGCAACAAGTGAGGAAATTGAATTTTTATCTCAAACACCGGAGCAGGCACCTGTTATTGATGCAGTAATGGATGGATTTGTAAAGGATAATCGTACTGTTCTGCAAGTGTATTTGAAGGATGAACCACATTCAAAAGAAGCAAAAGCATGGGCCCGCGATATTGAAGCAAAATTGAAAAAAGAAAATCCAGACCTGCGTTATTACGTTGGTGGTGAGATGAAATTTGAACAAGAGCTAGAAGATGAAGTGTTTAATAAAGCGATACCAGCACTTAGTGTTATTTTAGGTTCAACATTCCTTATTTTGATGTTTGCCTTCCGTTCTATAATAATCCCGTTAAAGGCGATTATTATGAATATCCTAAGCTTAAGTGCAACAATCGGTATTGTTGTATGGATTTTTAATGAAGGTCATTTTGGTTTAGATGAAAGTATTGTCTTGTTTATTTTACCGATCTTTATTTTCGGACTCGTCTTCGGCTTAAGTATGGATTATGAAGTATTCTTGATTTCAAGGATACATGAGCTATATGAAGAAACGAGAGATAATAACAAGGCAACATTGGAAGGACTTGTTTCCACAAGTAAAATTATTACATCGGCAGCTTTGATTATGATTGTTGTAACAGGTGCCTTTGCATTTACAGACATTTTACCAGTAAGACAAATGGGATTAGGAATCGCACTGGCAATCTTCTTAGATGCAACAATTATCCGATTAATTCTTGTTCCTAGCTTAATGAAGTTATTGGGTGATTGGAACTGGTGGTTCCCATTTAAATCGAAAAAATTAGAAAAAGCGCAACGTAAAATTATTTAATGCTTAACAAATTTACGGTGAAAGTACCTAATATTGACTGTTGTTTCATTGCATAGTGACTTCCTCTTTATCACATAGTAAGAGGACAAATATCCTCAAAAAGAGGTGGTCACTATGTTTCGCTATTTTAAATTTCGATTAAATGACACTGTACAATTTCAAGAAAACGATGGACATACATATCGAATTGTAGGTTATCGGTTAGAGCGAAGTTTTACTCATTATGAGGAAAGTACAACAATCATTTATGAGCTTGTTCGCGACTTTGATGGGTATCGTACTGATGCAGAAGAAGAACAATTAATGAAAGTTGAAGATGTAATTAGTGAAAATATCTTGATGTATGGAAAAGATTTATGGGGATATTTAAAACCATTTAAAGTTCAAGTGTTTAAAGGAACGATACCCGTTAAGGCGAAGGTAGATAATACGAAATACATCGATGAATTATTAGATACGTATAATGATTATAAGCGTTTAGCAGAAACCTTTGATGATGTGTCTTTTCAGCTAAAAGCAGAGGAAGTATTAGCAAAGCTGCAAGATGCTAGCTTATTTATCCAATGAAAAGAAAAAACGAAGGCGATACTTACTTATCAATAAATAAAGCTATCTCTAATTAGAGATAGCTTTTATCATGGAAACCATATATGGTTGTTTGTTCATTATTTGCCGTAAGTTACTTGAATTGGCTTGGTACTTTTAAATGCTGCTGTTTCAGGTTTCTTAGCAGTAACTGCATCCGAAACTTTCGAAGCAATTGGTTTTACTTTTGTTGTTACAGTTGATACTGTCGCAGGTTTTGCTTCTGCTTTTGCCTCTTGGTTGCCGCTATAATAAATCATATCTAGTACTTTACCAGACACAGCGACAGTTAATAAGGCATATGCAACCTGAATGATATCTAAGTAAACCAATGACATCACTAATACAACGCAGTCAAGGATGAAGAACACAGTACCGATTGATAAAGAAGTTACTTTCGCCAAGACGATTGCTAAAATGTCATCGCCGCCTGTTCCACCGCCAAATTTTAGAATTATTCCAAGTCCTCCACCAACTAATACTCCACCAAGAATTGCTGCGAAAATCATATGATCGTGTAAGTCAATTGTAAATGGAGAATAGTTTTCTACTAACCAGTAGTAGACAGAATAGGCAGATGCTCCGATAAAAATATTCAGTGCTTGCATACGACCTAGTAGGAAAATACCTACTATAATCATTGGAATATCTAAAAGTAAATTTGTAATTGCTGGTGAAATGTCGAATAAGTGTTTCAAAATCAAGGTTATTCCTAAAAATCCACCTTCTGTTAACTCATTGTACGTATGAATGTGATAATAGCTTGCAGCTAAAATAAATGAACCAATATTAATCATCAAGAATGTCTTTAATGTCTTCCAACGAAGCATAATTTCGTCTCCCTTATTGTGTAGTTAGTTTTTTACTTTGACGTATGGTGACTAACTACTTAGCCAGTTAGCACACCGAATGCTAACTACGCTATATGTCAACTAGAGATTGAATTAAAACTCGTTGGGACTGAGTCCTTCGGCTATCCATCCTTTTTTCCTGCCCTTCGATTTTTTATTTCCATAAAATAAACTGGACGAGAAGGGAGAGACGCTAAGTATAAGACAAATCTTGACGTTTCCAGATGCTCCTTGGAGCGATCATAATTTCAGATCCTTTCTATTTAGAATTATTACTATTATATCATATGCGTCAAGGTGTTTGTTTCAGAATGCTTTAAAATTTACAAAAAATACAAAAAATAATTTTATTAAAAAAAGATTTTAAAATAAAAGACAATGTAATTAATTACTTAACAAATTCACTAATTGCGGTATAATAGGATTTGGCAAATAAAAATACAATCTTTTTGCCTTTGACAAGGTGAGAAAGATGATGTATATGTTAGAAAAGATATTCCAATAGATTGAAAGTGAGTGGGAAGAATGGGTCGTAAATGGAACAATATTAAAGAGAAAAAAGCGGCAAAAGATGCAAATACTAGTCGTATTTACGCGAAATTTGGTCGTTTAATTTATGTAGCAGCAAGAAGTGGAGAACCAAATCCAGAATCTAACCAAGCGTTAAAAGTCGTACTTGAACGTGCGAAAACATATAGTGTACCAAGAAACATCATTGACCGTGCTATCGATAAAGCAAAAGGTGCTTCGGATGAAACATTCGATGAGTTACGTTATGAAGGTTTCGGACCAAACGGATCAATGGTTATTGTTGATGCATTAACAAATAACGTAAACCGTACTGTAGCAGAAGTTCGTTCTGCTTTCACAAAAAATGGTGGAAACTTAGGGGTAAATGGTTCAGTTGCTTACATGTTTGATGCAACAGCCGTTATCGGTGTAGAAGGTAAATCAGCAGATGACGTACTTGAAATTTTAATGGAAGCAGATGTAGATGCTCGTGATGTATTAGAAGAAGAGAATGCAGCAATCGTTTATGCAGAGCCAGATCAATTCCATGCTGTTCAAGAAGCACTACGCAATGCTGGGATTGAGGAATTTACAGTTGCTGAATTAAGTATGATTGCTCAAAATGATGTAACACTTGAAGGCGACGCACAAACAAAATTCGAAAAACTAATCGACACATTAGAGGATTTAGAAGACGTACAAAACGTATACCACAATGTGGACTTAGGTGAATAATTATAAAGCATTTAAACCTCCTTATTTTAGATAAGGAGGTTTTTTGTATTTAAAAGGAATTTGAAATTTTGTATGGAATTTACAAATTATAAGACTGGTGGTGTAAGGAAAGTTTGTATCATAAGGATTTTAATAGGGGGAGAGGGAATGAAAGTTGTAAACGTGTTTAGCATTTTAGTCGTGTGTTTCATTATACTTGTAGGCTGTTCAATAAATATAGAAACGGATGGAATTCAAATGGAAGATGCAGAAGAGACTGCTATTACAGTTCAAAAAGCTGTTAATAATGAAAATAAATATGAAAACATCAAAGTGATAAATAATGAACAACAAATTAATAAAGTTAAAAAGGTATTAAATAAAACCAATTGGAAACACGCCAAGGTTGATATGGTTCGTCCACCAGATTATCAATTTACTATTCAAACTGTTACAACAAAGCCTGAAGTAAAAGATGTGGAAGCATTTAAAGTGTGGATTAGTCCAGATAAAGGGAAATTAGAGATTACTAAAGATGATAATTACTATATAAAATTAACAAAAACAAATTCGGAAACTTTATTTAAGATTATTACAGGAAATAGTTTATCCGATATGGAATAATAAATTGGTATTAGGAAAAATGTAGGGATGTTGTTTACGTTCTTTCTTTATAATCATAAAAAAGCATGAGTTACATATTATTAAAAAGTGAGAAAATATATGTTTTGAGAAGAAAGCCGCTTTGTGATCTTTTATAAATAAGTATAGAATTCTTAGTAGCAGTTAACGTATTTCAAAAGGAGGGGGATGACGTTGAATAATCGATTACCGGATTTAACAGAGGAAGAAAAATCTGAGGGAATGGATGGGGTATTTATCGTTGGCGGGGCTATAGTTGCTTATTTTTTAGATCGTTTTTTTGATCTTCCTATACTAGTCATTAGTCTAATTACAACGGCATTAATAATTTTTTGTAGAGAATGGGTAAATGGAAAGAAGCGAGATGGCATCGCTTTTTTGACGATAGCAATAATTACATCTATTTTAGCTGTTACATTCGATTTAGGTGATCGTGTTATTTTTGTAATAACCTTAGGATTCGCTTTTTTATACAGCCTTATTTTCTTAAAAAAGAATGTTTCAGATATGATAAAGTCGGTTTTTTCTATAAATGGATTAATTCTTATTGTTGTTATTGGTATTTTATTTTTCTTATTTTAAATTTGTTATTCTATTTTCAAAAAACACCATCTAAAGCGGTGTTCGTTTTTTAGAATATAATATCAATATAATTATACGAAAAGAACAAATTTTCTGTATGCAAACGTTCACAATATAGTCACACACCTTTTCGAAAAGATGTAGTATAGTAATAACTGTGAAAGAGATAAGCAAAGCTTACGAATCACAATCAGGGAGTTTATTCAATAATGTGAAATTCTTCACAATTAATGGATTATTTTTTTAGATTTAAATGTGAAATTCTTCACAATTAAAATCTCTGAAAAAGATGATTGGGAGAGACTCACTATTATTTTTACCCAAGTGGGACATATTTTGAGTATAATGGACTGTTATAGTCCCGCGTTATAAGGAGGCAATTAGACTATGGCTACAGCAGTAAAAGAAAAAGAGCAAGTGGTGGATGTAGTGGCAGAAACGGAAGCAATGATTAATGCATTAGCAGAAAAAGCAAATGAGGCATTAGAGGCATTCCAAAGCTACACACAAGAACAAATCGATCATATCGTACATGAAATGGCAATTGCAGGTTTAGATCAACATATGCCATTAGCAAAAATGGCAATCGAAGAAACTGGTCGTGGGGTTTATGAAGACAAGTGTATTAAAAACATCTTTGCTACAGAGTACATCTGGAATAGCATTAAATATAATAAAACAGTAGGTATCATCAATGATGATCCACATCGTGAATTAATTGAAATTGCAGAACCAGTTGGTGTGGTTGCTGGGGTAACACCTGTTACAAACCCAACTTCAACAACAATGTTCAAGGCAATGATTGCAATCAAAACACGTAACCCAATCGTGTTTGCATTCCATCCATCTGCACAAAAATGTTCATCAGAAGCAGCTCGCATTTTACGTGACGCAGCAATCAAAGCTGGTGCACCAGAAGGATGTATCCAATGGATCGAAAAACCATCAATCCAAGCAACAAACCAATTAATCAACCACCCAGGTATTGCATTAACATTAGCTACTGGTGGGGCAGCGATGGTTAAATCAGCATATAGCACAGGTAAACCAGCATTAGGTGTAGGACCTGGTAACGTTCCTTGTTATATTACAAAATCAGCGAACATTAAACGTGCAGCAAACGACTTAATGTTATCAAAAACATTTGATAACGGTATGATTTGTGCTTCTGAGCAAGCGGCAATCGTAGATGCTGAAGTATATGATGAAGTAAAAGCAGAATTAATCGCAAACAACTGCTACTTTGTAACAGATGAAGAAAAAGAAAAATTACAACGTACAGTTATCATTCCAGAGAAAAATGCACTAAACCCAGCAATCGTAGGTAAATCACCAAAATACATTGCGAACTTAGCAGGATTTGATGTGCCAGAAGATACAAAAATATTAATTGCAGAAATCGACGGTGTTGGTAGTGAATACCCACTTTCTCGTGAGAAACTAAGCCCAGTTTTAGCATTCATTAAAGCTGAAAGCGAAGAGCACGGATTCGATTTATGTGAAGGCATGTTAGAACTTGGCGGTTTAGGACACTCAGCAGTAATTCATTCGGATGATGAAGAAGTACAAACAAGATTTGGTTTACGCATGAAAGCATGCCGCCTTATTGTGAATGCACCATCGGCATACGGTGGAATTGGTGATGTATACAATGCATTCATTCCATCATTAACATTAGGTTGTGGTTCTTACGGTAAGAACTCTGTATCAACAAACGTAAGTGCAGTACATTTATTAAACGTAAAAAAGTTGGCACGCCGAGTAAACAACATGCAATGGGTAAAATTACCACCTAAAATTTATTTTCATAAACACGCAACACAATATTTAGCGAAAATGCAAAACGTTTCTCGTGCATTTATCGTAACTGACCCAGGTATGGTGAAGTTAGGATTCGTTGAACGTGTAACATATTGGTTAAAACAAAATAAAGGTATCGAAGCTGTTGAAATGTTCTCTGATGTTGAACCAGATCCATCTGATGTAACAGTATTCAAAGGTGCAGAAGCAATGCGTTCTTTCCAACCAGATGTAATCATCGCACTTGGTGGTGGTTCTGCAATGGATGCTGCGAAAGGTATGTGGTTATTCTATGAACACCCAGAAACAACTTTCCATGGCATTAAACAAAAATTCTTAGATATCCGTAAACGTACAGTTAAATATCCGAAGTTAGGACAAAAATCACAATTTGTTGCGATTCCAACAACTTCTGGTACAGGTTCTGAGGTAACACCGTTTACAGTTATTACAGATAAAGAAAACAACATTAAATATCCATTAGCTGACTATGAGTTAACACCAGATGTAGCAATCGTTGACCCACAATTCGTTATGACAGTACCAGCTTCAATTACAGCTGATACAGGTATGGACGTATTAACACATGCATTAGAAGCATATGTTTCTATCATGTCAAATGATTACACAGATGGTATGGCATTAAATGCAATCGAAATGGTATTCAACTATTTACCACGCGCAGTGAAAAATGGTAGTGACTTCGAAGCTCGCGAAAAAATGCACAATGCATCTGCAATCGCTGGTATGGCATTCGCAAACTCTTTCTTAGGAATTAACCATTCACTAGCTCACAAAATTGGGGCAGAGTTCCACATTCCACATGGTCGTGCGAACACAATCTTAATGCCACACGTAGTACGTTACAATGCAACAAAACCACGTAAATTTGCTGCATTCCCGAAATATGGTCATTTCGTAGCAGATGAGCGTTATGCAAAAATTGCTCGTTTCTTAGGCTTACCAGCTTCAACTACTGAAGAAGGTGTAAACAGCTTAATCGAAGCAATTATCAAATTAGGTAAAGAAGTAGGAATCGAGATGAGCATCAAAGGTCAAGGTGTTAGCCGTGAAGAATTCGATGTGAAAGTGAACTACTTAGCAGACCGTGCGTTCGAAGATCAATGTACAACTGCTAATCCTAAATTACCATTAGTATCTGAATTAGCTGACATATTACGTTTAGCTTACGAAGGTGTTTAATTCACAGCGTTGAATTTCACATATATAGCCGAGGTACTCACTTTCCCGCTAAGTGAGTGCCTCCTAGAAAAAAGCGGAATAATGATATACACTCTCTAAAATAGGCATAATGCGTGAAACCCCGACTATCCTCCAAATAGGTCGGGGTTTTTTAATATAATTAAAATTAACTTTTTGCCTCTAACCAGTTCTTCACTTTACTATCCATTGCTTTTTGTAAATCTGCTGCATTTCCAATATCTTTCTGTACTATTTTTAGATATTTATTAGGAAACATTTTTTTTAGGGAAGGAGAAAAATCTGCCCCATCCTTAGGTTCTTTATAGCCGACTACTGTATATCCTGCCGATTCTTTCTTTAACTGAATCACCGCGGGTAAGGCGTGTCCACCCTGACTTTCTAGTCCAGTAGATTTATTAAAGCTTCCAAACTCAGAATACATATAGACGTTGATACGATCCTTTATTTCACTTGTACCATATATTTTATGGACCTCAATGTTTTTTTCTGTAGGAGGGTATAGATCTGCATAGTGTTTAACAATGTAATTTGAAATAACTTCATTCATTTCTTTAGAAACGTGAGCATCACCGTCTTTAAACTCAGCTGCATGTGTACTACAGCCAGTTACTAACATAGTAAACAACAGTAAAAATACACTACTTAATTTTAATTTTGCTATCAACATTCTCTCTCCTTCACCTATTAAACTTTCACTAGATATGCAATGCTAACTATAAATATTATAACTGTTATCTTTATTTTCTGAAATATAATAATTGTTAATAATATAAATTTACTAAGTTGCTCTTTTAAAAGGAATTTTACCTACCCATATGGAATGTATGTCATAGTAGAAGAAAAAGTTATACAAGGAAATGGGGAAAACAACATGGACGAAAAAATCAAAAATTATTTAAACGAACAGGGGCAAATTAAAGGATGGCCATCTAAAAAAATAATGAAAGAAGAAGTACTTCAATACTTGTCAACAAAATTTGAAGAAAATGAACATTATACTGAAAAAGAAGTAAATGCGATTGTGGAGCAGTGGCATACATTTGGTGATTACTTTTTATTACGCCGTGGCTTAATCGAAAGTAAATTACTTTTTCGGACGAAAGATGGGGCGAAATATTGGAAATTGTAATATCTTAAGAAATTCTTCATAATTTTCCTGCTCATTCCTTAAGAATATTCTTATATAATGAAGAAAAAAGATAAAAGGAAGAGTCTAATGAGTAAGTTTATTAAAATAGTAATTGTTTTAGGTGTACTTGTAGTAGGATGGAAATTATTTCTTCAAGATAGAATCGGGACAAATAAGATAGAGGATGTTGAAATGCTAGTAAACAAAGAAAATGCATTGCCAGATGGATATGAACCTTCTCGTTTAGTTGTACCGGATGTGGCATTTGCCTCTTATGCCAATGAATCGACGAGAGGAATGCTTCCTGAAGCTGCGAAGGCGTTAGAAAAGTTATTTGATGCAGCTGAGAAAGATGGCATTTCTATTTTAGCTGTATCTGGTTATCGTTCTTATGATTATCAAGCTTCTTTATATGAACGGCAATTACAAGCAAATGGCCAAGAATATGTATCGAATTATGTGGCAAGAGCAGGGGAAAGTGAACATCAAACAGGTCTTGCCATGGATGTAGACAGTGAAGAGCAAGTTCAGCTAACAGAGGATTTCGAAAATACAGATGCGTATAAATGGTTAAAACAAAATGCGGCAACATATGGTTTTATTATTCGCTATCCAAGGGATAAAGAAAATATAACTGGTTATCATTTTGAACCTTGGCACATTCGTTATGTTGGAAAAAATGTGGCAATAGAAATAGAAAAAGAAGGCATTACATTAGAAGAATATAAAGCAACTCGTTAAGTAGAAAAGTCATTAGGTAGAAAAGGGTTCAATGGCTTTTTTTAGAAAGGGAGTGATGGAGTGAGTTTAAGCTACGATAAAACATGTCATTGGCATATTGGATATTATAGTGAGCAGGTTGATTTTGAAGCGATTGCTTATAAATATGAAGATAAAGATATTTGGGATGTCTTTTTTGAGTTTGAAGAATATGGTTTAGTTGTACCAGAGAAATATAAGGATTGTTTTTTTGAGCATTATGGGTATATGGTTTTTTCTTTCTATGGGACAAGGGAAGTGAAGGAGGAGATTGGAATGGCTGTATTTGAAAAGTGGTTAAGGGAGAACGGAATACTTAAATAAAAGGATTGCCCTTATTAAAGGGCGATCTTTTTTAATTTACTAAATAAGCAATAATTCCCTCGTAGACAAGAGATGACGATATCTGGCTTGATTGAACGAAGAAGCTCTTTTCCTTTATCAATTTGTTGAATATCCAATTGGAATTGTTTATTGTTTGGTAGTGTAGTAGATGAAGAACAATATGTACCGTATAAGTCGAATGCATCTTTACATTCTTCAATAATCGCTTTTCCTACAAGTCCGCTTGCCCCAAGAATTAAGACTTTTTTCATATGGAATCTCCCTCTTGATGTGTTGTCGATTTTTGTCGGTACCTGTCCCCTCAAATAATATCTTCAAGTGTACGATTTTCGAATTCCTTTAAAAAATTATTCAATGCTGTGTTTAAAAGACCTTTTAATTTACAATTGCCACTCATTGTGCATGCGTTGTTTGTGAAAAAACATTCTACAATATGAAAATCCCCTTCTGTTGTTCTTAGAAGTTCTCCCAAATTAATGTCTTTTGGCTCTCTTCCAAGCTGTAGTCCACCGTATCTTCCTTTGATAGATTTGATATAGCCTGCTTTTGCCAAGTGGTGAACGATTTTTTTTAAGTGATTAGAACTTATTTTCAGTTCATTTGCAAGGCGTTCTACTGTATATAATTGATCTCTCGAATGAGCTAATACGATTAAAATCCGAAAGGAATAATCACTAAATTTAGATAGTTGCATAAGGCGTCTCCTATTCTTAAAACTATTACATGTATTATATCAAAAAATAATGTGTATTTCACATATACATTTTCAGAATTTTGTGTTATATTAAATGTGCATTTGAAATGAACATTTAAAAAGGGGGCATATAGAATGCTATCTGAAAACACAATTGCCATTATTAAATCAACAGTACCAATATTGGAGGTACACGGCTTAGTCATCACAGAAACCTTTTATCGCACAATGTTTAAACGAAATCCTGAAGTGAAAAATTATTTTAATCAATCGAACCAAAAAGATGGAAAGCAACCATTAGCTTTAGCTCAAACAGTGTTAGCGGCGGCTAAAAATATTGATAAGTTACATACACTGGGACCAGCAATTATTCACATTGGTCAAAAACATCGCAGTCTTCACATCACTCCGGCTTTATATAATATTGTCGGTGAAAATTTATTAATCGCTATTAAAGAAGTATTAGGGAATGCAGCTACAGATGAAATTATGAATGCATGGGCAGAGGCATACGGGGCAATTGCTGAGGCTTTCATTGCAATGGAGAATGAATTAGTTCGTCAAACACTACAAACTGGCGGATGGGAAGGATATATGCCTGTTAAAGTTGTGAAAGTTGAAGAGGAATGTGACAATATTAAATCTTTTTATTTAGAACCGTTAATGAAAAAAGCTCTTCCAAATCATCTTCCAGGTCAATATATTAGTATCTTAGTAGATATTCCAAACTTATCCTATAAGCAGCCGAGACAATATAGTTTATCAATGATTCCAAAATCTGAATATTATCGTATTAGTGTAAAAAAAGAGGAAAAGGGTGTCGTAAGTAGCCTTCTTCACACTAATTGGAAAGAAGGAGACATTCTTAATATTGCAGCGCCAGCTGGAACATTTGTTTATGAAGCAAATGAAGAAAAACCCGTCGTATTTATTGCTGGTGGTATTGGGATAACGCCATTATTATCTATGTTATATGAGGCAAAAAATAGTAATCGTCCTATTCAATTTGTTCATTGTGTGGAAAATGGCCATATTCATCCATTTAAACAAGAAGTTCAAAACATAGCTGAAGGGTGTCCAAATGTAGCGACAACAACTTTTTATGCGAATCCTTTAGAAAATGATCAATATGATGTATCTGGTTTAATTACGAAAGAATGGATAGCAAATAATATTGCTAAAAATGCAGATGTGTATATTTGTGGTCCAACTGGATTTATGAAGTTTGTGGTAGAGACTTGCTACGAACAAGGAATGAACAAAGAAAATATTCGTTATGAAATGTTTGGACCTAATGTTGGTTTTTAAGCGAAAGAGTAATATAAGTCACCTCTAAATGGGGTGACTTTTTTGATAAGCACAATCTCCTTTAAGATATAGAAAGACATAGAAGTTTCCATCAGTAGGAGATGAAAGAAAACTCTCACTGATGGAAATGTCACTTTATGAATAAAACGAGATACTCATTAATAGATTTCCTGTAAAACGGTTCTTTTTTCCCCTTTCAGCTCATGAAATTATTTCTACTTGTTTTATGTATAGTATAGATAGCATTTATTTATCCATATTTTTATCATTCTATATATGATTACCGTATTATGTTAAATGTGATAAAATATTCAACATAATAAAGTGCTAGGGGAAAAACAGTTCCCCATTTATTGTTAATATTATGAAGGTTATTATAGAAGAAACAGATTAGGTCATTTGAGCTTAATTAGATGAATGAAAATTAATGGTAATAATATACAAAAATGGTGATAAATGTTATTTATATAATTGAATAAACGTTTTTTGTAGTGTAAAATTACTCTATGGGGGGGAGGATTTTATGAAGGTTTTAGCATTGCTTTTATTATTTATTCCAGTTCCATTTTTGTTTCATTTTTATGAATATAGTCAGCATGTAAAAAGAGGAGATGCACCATTTTTAATGATAGGTTTCTTAGCATTTATTTCCGTTGGAGGATTTATAGTAAGAAAAGTGGATATTGTTTATGTTGCACTTATTCATGCGATAGGATCGACTATTTCTATCTTGCTTGCTATGAAATTTATTCCCAATGATGGTGCTTGGTTTCAACCAGTTGGACTAGGTGGAGCAGTTATATTTATCGCAATTGTCTATTTTATAGGGCAAGCGACTGTTCGTTTTCTTTTTCGATTAGCTTTGCGAATAGAGTGAAGAATAAGAGAAAGTGTAGTGTGTTTAGGAGTGATTCAATGAGAAATAAAAATGATAATACTTTTTTATCACAGAGGCATCTTCAGTTGATTTTTGTTTGTTAATTAAACAATTTTATCGACGTAAGTAGATGCTCTTTTTTTATGTTTATAATGAAAGAGAAAGATACATCATGATAGATAAAATAGGGGGAAAGCCAATGAACAAAGTTTCTAGTATAGGGATTATAATAGTGTTAAGTGTAGTGATTTATCTTTTTTTCATTCAAGATAAATTGGTAAATGGCAATGATGAAGCGTCAATTGTAAAGACAATTCACTCAATTGGAGACTACGAGGGACCAGTGGCAATCGAAGTGTTAAAGATAATTGATATAGAAGATAATCGAATGGTTGCTTTTTTATATAATGGTGCACCAGGATACATTCAATTTTTGAAAAATGAAATGGAAAATTATGAATGGAAGTCTATGGAAAAAAGGGATAACCAGACTACGGAACTCTTTAATGTTAATCTCATAAACGAAAGCACGGAGTATTCTCCAAAGTTAATGATTGTAAGTAACTACAACAATAACATTGCCAAAGTAAAAATAATTGTAAATGGCACAGTGATAGAAAAAAAGTTAGCAGTAGGTGAGCCTAGTGTAGAGTGGGTTGAGTTTCCAAAATCAACTGATAAAAGCTGGGCGGCTGAATATGAATTTTATGATAAAGATGGAAAACGAATAGAGAATAGTGAATTTTAAAAAGATCAATATAAAACTTAAAAGACCACCTAAAGATGGTCTTTATTAGTAGTATTTATTTTCCATTTGCCCTACGAACTGTAATGGTTTCTCCACCAATGCCCCAATTGTCTGTGTCAACTTCATCAATAACGACAACGGTTGTGTTTGGATTTTTATCAAGAACGTCGACTAATAATTGGGTTACTCCTTTAATAAGTAATGCTTTTTTCTCTGCAGTTACATTTTCGTTCGTAATTTTAATGTTCACATATGGCATGATTATTTCCCCATTTCTTTTGATTTTCAATTTTTAATAGTAAACAAGCACCGATAAATACGAGAGCTGCTGCTCCAGTTAAAGCGATTTTGTAAGTATTTGTAGATGTGGATACAATTCCAGCAAGGACTGGGCCAACCATTTGACCGAAGGCAAACATAGCGGTTAAGTATCCAATAATTTCATAATGACGTGGGGCACTTATCAGTCGAGCATAGGTAGTGACAAGGGTGGTAATTCCCATAAATGTTGCACCAAATAAAATGGCACTCACAATTAAAGCACCTTTATTACTCCAAACAACAGGAATCCCAATGCCAATAGCTTGTAAAATCATTGCTAGAAAAAGTACTTGCATATGTCCCCATTTATTCCCTAAAGCTGACCAAATAAGGCAGGATGGAATGGCAGCAATACCTACTACGACCCAAACGAAAGGGGCATTTTCCTGAAATGCATTCGTTTCTTTGGCAATCGACACGATAAAGGTACCAGTTACAATGTAGCCTAATCCTTCTAATCCATAAGCAATCATAAGCCAAGAAAAACCTTTTAAAGAAGGTAATTGAATGGAAGTAGGGACTACCTTTTTTTGTTCAGTAATAGGCGGTGTAATTTTGAGTGAACCCCAAATAATGATAGCTAGAATAATACTAATAAGTGCCAAACCAATCCATACGCCTTCCCATTGGAAAGAGGTATTTAATATTGGAGTCATAATTCCTGTTAGAAAAATACCTAATCCAACGCCCCCATAGAAGAGTCCAGAATAAACAGTTTTTCCTTCACGATGAAGTATATCTAACACAATGCCAGAGATACAAACAAAAACGAAGGCGCTGGCAACTCCAGATAGAAAACGAAGAAGAAACCATAGAAAGTAAGAATGAGTTAGTCCCATTAAAGCAGTTGTGGCAATGCTGATAAGAAGATTTACTTTTAATAAGGTTAATCGTTTCTTTTGGAAAAATGGCAATCCAGCAAGAAGTGCACCAATTAAATAACCAGCATAATTACTCGTTGCAATAGACCCTGCCATTGTATGTGAAAAGGAAAAGGCTTGTTGCATCAATGGCAAAATTGGAGTGTAAGCAAATCGCCCAATTCCCATGGCAATCATTAACGCACAAATACCACCTAACAAAATACTGAACGCATTCTTTGACAAATGAACACCTCCCTTGGGAAAATACTTATATGGATAGCGTATCGTAATAGAAGGGGAAGCTATAATATAGAAATAAGATGACTCCTATCTCTTATTTAGATAGCCAAAAGGAGAGGGTTAGTATGGAATTACATGAATTACATGTTTTTCAATCTGTCGCTAAGTTAGGAAGTATTTCACAGGCTGCTCGAGAACTTAATTATGCCCAATCAAATATCACAACAAAAATTCAACATTTAGAACAGGAGCTTGAAACCATCTTATTTTATCGACATAGCCGAGGCATTACGTTAACGTCCAAAGGCAAAGAATTGCTTCTTTATGCAGAAAAAATTTTTCATCTAATCGACGAAACGAATAAAGCAATGAAAGATGACCATACACCGACAGGTCCGCTACTGATTGGCTCAATGGAAACAACTGCTGCCGTTCGATTACCTACCATTCTTTCTACCTATCATCATCACTATCCAGACGTGGACTTAACTTTAAAAACAGGACAAACAGAGCAGCATGTGGAAGATGTACTTCAATATCAATTAGACGGTGCATTTGTAGCTGGTCCAATTGAACACCCAGATTTAATTCAAAAAACAATCATTCAAGAACAACTAGTACTTGTTACAGATATAAATCATCCTCCGTTAACATCCATAAAAGATATCCCAAAACGAACATTACTTGTATTTCGTTCGGGTTGCTCTTATCGGGCTAGACTTGAACAACTTATGCATCAAGAAGGCATCGTTGCAAAAAAACAATGGAATTTGGCATACTTGAGGCAATTATTGGTTGTGTTGCTGCTGGACTGGGCATTAGTTTATTGCCTTTATCTGTTATTGAGCATCATTTACATAGAGGAAATATTACGTATCATGCTGTTCCAAGCAATTATGCCATTGCAGAAACGGTTTTTATTTACCGAAAAGATTGTTTAATGACAAAGGCATTTTCTACGTTTCTAGAAGTATGTCAAGATGAGCAACAAAAGGGAGACATTACATGTATACAGAAGTAGAAAAAGCAATTCAATTAAGAAAAGAAGAAAAGCTAAAGGAATCCAATGAATTATTAGTGACATTAGCAAGGGAATATCCTTATGATCCATTTGTTCAGTATCAATGTGCATGGAGCTTTGATGCATTAGGGGAGGAAAGAGAGGCAGTTCCTTATTATGAATTAGCGATTGCATTGGGATTAGCGGGAGAAGATTTAGAAGGAGCATTTTTAGGGTTAGGAAGTACGTATCGAACATTAGGAGAATATGAAAAATCGAAAAAAATATTTGAACAGGCACGAAAAGTGTTTCCAGAAAAT
>JBJEFI010000121.1:0-6950 GCA_051873875.1 Bacillaceae bacterium
AGCGACGGCGATCTTATCGCCTTTAAATCAAACACAGGAAAAGAATATGACTACGAAACAGCTAAAGAACTTTGTGAACAAGGACTTATCTCCAATGCCCAAACCTTCAAAGGTAAAGGTGGCGGAACTTACATCCGTGGGATCGTAGATGGAGATAAAGACAACAACCTATCCAACCTACCAACATTCTAATTTATAATTAAAAAAGCACTCATCTGGAGTGCTTTTTCTAAACCTTAATGACTCTAAATCATGAAGTCTTTTCTATCTAGTATTCACCAAATTTCCTCGGAAATTATTGCATCGGATCGATAAACATAACACTATAAAGTAAGAGAACTAATATAAACCATACCACGACAAAAATAACGATTCCTACTACACCCTTCTTCAAACAGCCTGAACTGATAAGTGGTTGTACTTCTCTCATCATCACTTTTTCAGAAACTTCAGGTACTTCTTGATCACGTAATAAGTAATCCAATGACACACCATAATAATCACTCAAAGCTACTAAATTATCCGTATCAGGGGTTGATTCTCCTAATTCCCACTTTGAAATCGCCTGCCTTGAAACGTTCAATTGATCCGCTAACTGTTCTTGAGATAAACCTCTAGCCTTTCGTAACTTCTTTAACTTCTCACCTAATAACATGAAATCATCCTCTCTTCAACTCATAATTCTATTTTAAATGACTCCTAAAAAAACACTACCCATTTAACCTTGAATCTCCGCAACTAACAGTTGCAAATAAAAAAGTGTTTTTTTTATCACACCTTTTCAACAGCAATTCTAGGCCTACCTTACCTTTTTCAATGTAACAGTTATTCCCGTACAAACAACTAAATAGAAAATAAATTCTACTATAAAATCTAACATAGCTGAGCGTGATACTGGATAAAAATTCATCATTAACGACCCTATATAAAAACAAATAAACGGAAATATCATCCATACTGAAAGCATCAAAAACAAACGCTGTAACTGAGATGATTTGAATAATTAATCCAATACTAACCATTAAAATACTCTGATAAGTACACCATAAAACGATAGATAGAATTAACCCAATGACAAGACCACCCATTCCAAATATAAAAATCGGAAAACTACGACTTCTTTTTGTCTCTAATTCACTAGAAATATTTAATTCATTCAACAATAAATAATCAATAGATACACCATAAAACTTACTTAGTAAAATTAGATTTTCAGTATCGGGCATTGATTCACCTAATTCCCACTTTGATATAGCTTGTCTTGAAACTTGCAACTTCTCTGCTAATTGTTCCTGAGATAACTGTCTTGCTATTCTTAACCTTCTTAACTTTTCACCTATTAACATGAAATCATCCTCTCTTCAACTCATAATTCTATTTTAAATGACTCCTAAAAAAACACTACCCATTTAACCTTGAATCTCCGCAACTAACAGTTGCAAATAAAAAAGCGTTGCTTTCGCAACACTTTTTTATTATTCATCGTCACGTAAAACCCAGTCTGCACCTTTGAATGGTTCGACTGTCCATAAATCTAAAAATTCTTGTTGACGTAATGCTTCATAAGCTAAAATAGCTGCTACATTCGATACGTTTAATGAGCGAACTTTATTCGTCATTGGAACACGGAAGCAGTTCTCGAAATAAGGACGTAAAATCTCTTTTGGAATTCCGCTACTTTCTGCTCCTAAAACAATATAATAATCTTCTTCAGGATTTGAGAAATCCATTTCAGCATGATTTTTTTGTCCATAACGAGTACAGAAACAGAACTTTCCACCTTTATTCTTCTCAACAAATTCTTCCCAATTTTCGTAAACCGTATAGTCTACTTCATTAACATAGTTCGCACCTGAACGTTTAATACTTTTCTCATCTAATGAGAATCCCATTGGTTTAATTAAATGTAATTTAATATCCGTCGCTGCACAAGTACGCATAATATTCCCCGTATTTTGAGGAATCTCTGGATTATATTGAACTAAATGAATTGCCATAATTGTCACCTCAACTGTTTAACAATGAATTAAAACTAACACCAAAACTTTATGTGCTATGATGATTACTCTACTTGGCATGGCTTAAAATCATCTTAGATTATTGTTCGTTAATAAACATTTGCCATTGCCTTTTTATTTTACCACAAAATTCTTTATTTTTTGCAACAATCTTATTTCTTGTCTAATCGCTCATAGGCTTGTTTAGCGGCTTCTTTTAACCAATCAGGACCTTGTCCATCACGTATCTTTGCTATCTCAGGTAAAGCAGCTTTATACTTATAAAAACCAGCATTAAACATGGCATTACGTTTAAGAACAGACACTCCACGCCAAGATCCTGCTAAATGACCATACTTTGATTTAAACTCCTTATTCGTCATCGTTAACAATTCACTGATCTTTGGAAACTCTGCACCAGTTGGTTCCATCTCAGCATGTAGATGAAAATCTACTTCACGATTGAATGGACACACTTCCTGGCAAATATCACAACCATAAACATTCTTACTAATCTTCTCGTAAAGCTCAGGTGCTAAATATTCCTTCGATTGCGTCACATACGATAAACAACGTTTTTCATTCAGACTCCCATCTGGTTGAATAGCCTTCGTAGGACAAGCACGAACACATCGATCGCACGTTCCACACAGACGCTCAATCGGTGTATCCGGTGGAAATTCATAACTTACCAATAACTCACCTAAATAAATATAACTTCCAAACGTCTCATTGATAATAGAACTATTCTTTCCACTAAATCCAATTCCACTTCGTAGTGCAACTGCACGATCATTAAATACACCTGTATCAACACTGCCAATGACTTCTATACCAGAGATATGCTCCTTTAACCAATCTTCAAGTAATTGTAACTTCTTACCTACAATGTCATGGTAGTCCATCCCCCATGATGAACGACAAAATTGAACAA
Organism: Bacillaceae bacterium; assembly: GCA_051873875.1. Classification (GTDB taxonomy): domain Bacteria; phylum Bacillota; class Bacilli; order Bacillales; family Bacillaceae_G; genus JBJEFI01. The sequence goes on from JBJEFI010000121.1 coordinate 2,932, forward strand.
AAGGATCTTCCTTATCCTGCTTTGGCAATTCTGTCTGTCGTGGATAGGAAACACCAATTGATACAAATGACTTCGCATTTTCCATTGATAATAAAGGATTCGTACGTTCCTCAATCGACCCTTTTGTTAATCCTGAAGACCACCCTAACTCTTCACGTCGCTTAAGCTCAGTCTCTAAAAATAAAAATGGCTTGACGTCACTAAATCCAATAACATCAATTCCAACTTCTTTACTATATTCAATTAATTTTTCCTTTAACTCATATGCTTCACTATTCTCAATTATCGTTAAATCCTGTTTATCAATAACTCCTTGTTTTTGCTTTTCTTTCTTCATGATGATCACCTACCCTCTACTCTACTAAGAAATCACCAAAAACTCAACCAAAAACACTTATATTATAGCCTAAACTGTTTTATCTAAACAAAAAGGACACCCTAAGGTGTCCAAAATTTTATCCTTTATTTGCCCCTGCCGTCATACCTTCAATTAAGAATTTTTGCATGCTAATATAAACTAATGTAATAGGAACCGCTACAAGTACACAACCCGCTGCGAACATCGTAAAGTTATTTTGACTGTTACCACTAATCATATCATACAAACCAACAGCTAATGTTAACTTATGATTTGATGAGATAATTAAACGTGGGAAGATAAAGTCCATCCAAGGCGTCATGAAAGTTGTAACAGCTACGAACGACACAATTGGTTGGATTAACGGGAACATAATCTTGAAGAAGATTTGACCCTTCGTCGCTCCATCAAGCATCGCTGATTCATCTAATTCTTTAGGAATTGAATTCATATACCCTTTAATCAACCACGTATTATACGGAATTTGTCCAGCAGAGTAGCACAAAATTAAAGCCCAGTGATTATCTAATAAATTGAACGTTAAGAACAAGATATATAATGCCGTCATCCCCATGAAACTTGGGAACATTTGAAGCACTAAAATACTAATTAATGCTGGCTTTTTCCCTTTGAAACGGAAACGAGCAAAGATATACCCCATCGTTGTCGATAAAAATACAGAGAAAAGCATATTAATAACAGCAATTTTTAACGTATTCAAATACCACTTAGCAAAGTTTGTTTTTTCAAATAACTCCACATAGTGAGCAATTGTTGGATTAGCAGGAATTGGTGTTGCCCCTGCTAAAGAAGTTCCTTCATTAAATGATGATCCAACAATCCATACTACTGGGAACAATACAATAAAACACATAAAGATTAACTCAGCATAAATCAAAATCGTATATGTAATCTCTTTTACTTTACTTATCGTATTTTTTGTAGAAGAGGTTTTCGACTTATTCTTCACGCTATTTACTTTTAACGATTTAGCCGCTTCCATAAATTACTCCTCCTTAAATGCTGCCGTTCTCGTAAAGTTGATGGCAGAGATTGAACCAAGAATTAAGAAAATCAGAATTGAAAGAACTGATGCCATATTGTACATCTTATCATTCATCGTTAACTTATAAATCCATGAAATTAAAATATCTGTATGTCCAGCATAAATAAAGTTTGGATTAACTGGTCCTCCCTCTGTTAAGAAGTAAATTAAACCAAAGTTATTAAAGTTACTTGCAAATGACATAACAAGTAATGGTGCAGTTGCTGATAAAACTAATGGTAATGTAATCTTCCAGAACTGTTGACCTTCAGTTGCTCCATCTACCTCTGCAGCTTCATAAATATCTTTAGAAATTGAAGTCATAATCCCTGACATTAAGGCCATAAAATATGGGAATCCAAGCCATAATCCAATTCCTAAAATCGTTAAGCGTGGAATCCAAGGGTTTGTTGAATCAGTTAACCAATAAATTGGTGAATCAATAATACCTGCTTGAAGTAAATACTTATTAAGTGGTCCGAACTGACCATTAAATAACTGTTGGAAGTTTAGCTGTGAAATCATTGCTGGTAAAGCCCAAGGTAAAATTAAAATACTACGCCATGCCTTTTTACAAATGACACGTTTATTATTTAAAATAACCGCTTGGAACAATCCTAAGAAGAAAGGAGCAGCTGTTGAAATAATCGCAAAAATAACTGTCCACAAGAATACATTCCAGAATGTTGTAAACCATTGATTAGATGAACCAACTTCTCCACCCATTGAAAATAAATATAAGAAGTTATCCAATCCAACCCAATTCACTAAATTTGATGGCGGTAAATGTGACTTGTTATAATTTGTAAACCCAACTAAGAAGGCGAAAATAATTGGCATAAATGAGAACAAAATTAACATTAAACTTGATGGAATAATAACAATATACTCAAACGCATGTTCCCATGTATGCGCAAACCATTCTCGACTACCAAGTACTTCACCTGTTTCATTAAATTGATTAGCCGTTTTATACGCATCTTTAATATTGATATACCAAATAATACCGAATACACATAAAATCAAAATTGCAATAATCCCTTCAATTAAAAGAATAATTGAATGATCACCTGGTGTTAACCCATTCTCAGTTAACATCGAAGATTGAGTTCCTAACGTGATTGCCCCCCAAATTCCTTTTACAAAGAATCCAGCCTCACGAAATGAAAATGTACCTGAAAAATAATTTCCTGATACCAATTCAATTCCAATGAGTAACACTTGGAATACAAAGAAGAACGCACCTTTTAACCATTGCTTATTATAGGCTTGACCTGCCCCCCATACAATAGTAGATAATACTGCTGCCAATTTTGGTTTTTTCATTTTCTCCACCTGCCTATTTCTTGATTTATAAGTCGCACCTTATGAAAACTCTTCCCCTCACAATAATTAAATCGCTTTCAAAGTGCTATACATATATAATACATGGCAATTATAGTAAAATAAAGTGTGTAAGTGGTTACACATATGCGTTTTTTTCATAAAAAAAACAAGGCTAGTTGCCTTGTTCTTGATTTCCGACTAAATATGGAATGACTCGACGTCTATAGACAAAGTAAGCTACAAGTGGTGCCCCAATATTATAAATGAGCATTGTCAAACCTACATTGAACATTCCTACAACTAAAGCCATCACACATGGGAATGTTGATGAATAAATCACAATATTTAAAACTTCCTTATATGATAAGAAACTCGTATGCCCAAACTTCAATAACATCGATAAAGCAGCCACTACGAACGTAAAGACAAACGTTGATAACACACCTGTCTGATAAGCCCCTAACACAAATGGCACAACAAACATTGGCTTAATTGAAGAAGCTACACGACCAAAAACATCCTCATAACTCGCATCATCAAAATTTACTCCTTCAAAATAAGAATAACCAACTTCATATTGTCTATCTTGTTCAACAAAAACTAGATGATCCTGATTGAAAACAACACCATTATTTACTTCATTTACATCTCCGTTAAATAACACCTTAACCCCATTACTCAAATTAATCTCAGCAAATTCAGAACATGTCAACGTACCACTTTGCACACCACATCCCACTGGAAGAGAATCCACAAAACGATCTTGATCCGTTTCTGTTAACTGCCAAATCTTTTGGTCCCAACGATACGGCGCATCACCAATTAAAATAAATGCAAATGGCGTCATCTGCATAAAAGATAAAATAATTAAAAATAACAAACTAATTAAAATCGGTGTTTTTCTTAGAGCAAATACTGCATCAATTGAATACGTCGTCTCTAACATCAACTTTAACCTTTTCATATCACACACACCCATCCTATAATCTCAAAATCCTCGTACAACAAAATATACCTACTAGAATTTTTATTATAATCTAGTCCATCAACTAAGAATTATAACAGAGTTTCCAAGTAAAGTATAAAATATTACACTATCTTCCCTAATCTGCAGGAATATTATATCAAGTATTAGAAAACATAACCATATGTAAACGTTATCACATTAATCTAATAAAAAAGTATCCTTTGGATACTAGAAATAAAAAAAAAAGAGTATTACTACTCATTATAACAAAATTGGTGCCTAGGGCCGGAATCGAACCGGCACGGGTGTCACCACCCGCAGGA
>JBJEFI010000122.1:0-33385 GCA_051873875.1 Bacillaceae bacterium
ACGAGTAAATTATTTGGAATGGGAGCTTTTAAGAAGAAAAAAAATAATTTGTATCTTTCAGATAAACAACCGCTTACTGTAGGAGGTAAGGTTGCATTAGGAATATCTTATGCTTTCTTAATCTTATGGGCAGTACTGGTAATGTGGCCAATTGCTCAAATCATCATTTCATCTTTTAATGGTGCACAAAGTAATAGGCTTATCCTTGGTGGTGAGTTTGCGTTTTCATGGAAGCACTTTGATTACTTATTTAATAATACGTTGTACTTAAAATGGATGTGGAATACGTTATTCATTAGTATTACGACTGCGGTTTTAACCGTTTTAATCGTATCTTTCACTGGATATGCATATTCAAGATTCCGATTTAAAGGGAAAAAAGTATCATTAATGACGGTAATGCTTGTTCAAACAATACCATCCTTCGCTGGGATTGTAGCTTACTTTACAATGTACTCAATCATCTCAGATATAACACCAGTATTTTCTAGACAAATGATGTTAATTCTCATCTATGCTGGTGGAGGAATTGCGGGTAATACGATTATTTTAAAAGGATATTTAGACTCAATCTCAACAGAATTAGATGATGCGGCTAAAATTGATGGCTGTTCAAGTATGAAAATATATCGACTTATTATTATGCCTATCGCAAGACCAATGCTTGCAATTATCGCATTATGGTCATTTATCGGACCATTTATGGATTTCTTATTACCAAAGGTATTGTTAACAAGTGCGGAAGATTATACGTTAGCAGCGGGTCTGTTTACATTAGTAAATGATCAACGTAACTTTAACGAACCAGCCTTTGCTGCTGGAGCACTTTTAACGGCAATCCCAATTGTATTACTATTTATTATCTTACAAAAGCAGCTAGTGTCAGGACTTTCAAATGGAGCAACAAAAGGATAGGAGAGAGTAGAAATGAAAGTAACATTAAAGAATATAGGAAAGAAATATGAAAGTAGAGAAGATTACACATTAAAAGGTATTGATTTAGAAATTGAAGATAAAGACTTTTGTGTTATTTTAGGACCTTCTGGTTGTGGAAAAACAACGTTATTACGTATGATTGCTGGACTTAACTCGATTACGGAAGGCGATTTAATATTCGGTGAAAAAAGAGTAAACAAACTTGCATCAAAAGATAGAGATATCGCAATGGTATTCCAATCATATGCTTTATATCCACACATGACAGTATATGATAACATGGCATTCTCACTATCAATGAGAAAAGAAAGAAAGAATGTTATCAATGAACGTGTAATGGAAGCTGCAAAATTACTGCAAATTGAAAAATATTTATATTCAAAGCCATCTGATATTTCAGGTGGACAAAGACAGCGTGTTGCTTTAGGACGTGCTATCGTTAGAAAACCAAACGTATTCTTAATGGATGAGCCATTATCAAACTTAGATGCGAAACTTCGTGAGCATATGCGTGTGGAACTAGTTCGTATTCATAAATCATTAGGTACAACAACAATCTATGTAACACATGACCAAGTTGAAGCGATGACAATGGCAACGAAGATCGTTCTTATGAATGATGGAAAGATTCAACAAGTTGGAAAACCATATGAATTTTATGATAAGCCTCAAAACATGTTTGTAGCTAAATTCATTGGTTCACCAACAATTAATTTAATAAAAGGGAAGATGAATGGAAAGAAATTCGTATCTGAAGACGGTTTAATTTCCTTAACACCATCAGAGAAAGATTTAGCAGCTTTAGCTAGTTATGATGGAAAAGATGTACATTTAGGAATTCGTTCTGAACGATTTATAAGCGGAGAAAATGAAGATCAATTTGAATGCACAATTGATGTTGTCGAAGTATTAGGAAAAGAAAAAACATTATTTACGAAGTTAAAGAGTGGAAAAGAGCTTGTCATTACAGTGCCTGGACACTACCATTATGAAATGGGAGAAAAACATACATTTGGATTTGACTTAGATGCCTTACATTTCTTTGATACAGAAACAGAGGAAAGAATAAACTAGTAGTCTTAAGTCAAGAGTTAGAGTATGTAGCGTTAAAAGAACGATGGATAGTGGAACATTTTCTTTGAATGGGATAAACAAGAAAATGTTTTGCTAGCATATAGAAACAATAACGTATCTTACTGTAAGTTTTTGTAGGAAGGTTCTCTTGAAGTCTCATGCTAGTTACGGTTTTATTCTTCTCTTTACAAAAGTGCTTCATTTTTAGTCTTACTGTTAGCTGTATGAAGGGTTGATATAGTATACTAATAATGTAATAAAAATCAACCTTTGCAGGAGGGGAAACGGTGATGGGCAAGAATATTTTAGCACTCTTGCTAGTCCCGTTTCTTCTTTTTTCATGTCTGCCAGTACAAGCAGCAGAAAAAGAAGAACGGACTTGGCAAGATGAAATCATTTATTATTTAATGATTGATCGTTTTAACAATGGGGACACAAGTAATGATTATGATGTAAATCCAAATGATCCATATGGATACCATGGTGGAGATTTAAAGGGGATTATTAGCAAATTGGATTACATTAAAGATTTTGGGTTTACTACTATTTGGATTACACCAGTTGTATCTAATGAAGAAAAAGGATATCATGGCTATTGGACAAAAGACTTCTATAAAGTAGATAAGCATTTTGGTACAATGGAAGATATGAAGAAACTCGTAAAAGCAGCACATAAACGAGGATTGAAAGTTATTGTTGATCAAGAAGTAAATCATGTAGGGGCAACAAATCCTTGGTTAAAAGATGAAGCAAAACGAGATTGGTTTCATGAACAAAAAGAGATTGAAAATTCAAATAATCAAACTGAATTGGAAAAGGCTTGGTTAATGAGCTTGCCTGATTTAAATACAGAAAATGAAGAAGTTCAAACGTATCTTTTTGATATGGTAAAATGGTGGATTACCGAAACAAACATTGATGGTATGCGCCTTAATAGTGTAAAGTATATACCAAAGGATTTTTGGACTAAGCTTACAAAAGAAGTAAAATCGATAAAAAAAGATTTCTTCTTAATTGGTGACGTATCATTTGATGACGAAAAGGCAATCGCTTCTTATGAAAGTACAGGAATAGAATCATTTCTTAATTTTCCATACTATAATGCAATAACAGATGCTTTTGTAAAACCGAATACATCTGCTGGGAATTTATATAATGTGTGGAAAAAAGATCAACAGTATTTTCAAAATCCATATGTATTAGGTAATTTCATTGATAATGAGGATGTAGTTCGTTTTTCTCGTCAAGCAAAACTAGCAGGAGAATATCCACCTTCGCGTTTGAAATTAGCATTGGCCTACTTGTATAGTTCGCCAGGGATTCCCATCGTTTATTATGGAACTGAAATTGCATTAGATGGTGGTGAAACTCCTGATAATCGCCGTTTAATGGATTTTAAAACAGATGAAAACTTTTCTAAATATGTGAAGAAGTTAGCGGAAATACGTAAACAATTACCAGCTTTACGATATGGTGACTTTGAAATGCTTATAGATAAACAAGGTTTAAGTGTATTTAAGCGAACATATGAAGGAAAATCAGCTGTTATTATTATCAATAACACAACAAAAGACCAAACTATTCATTTAACCAATGAGCAGCTAGCAGAAAACAAAGAATTGCGTGGCTTACTTGAAGATGATATTATTCGTTCTACTAAAGATGGCTATGATGTTTTTGTTCAAAGAGAAAAAGCAAATATTTATTCTTTAAATGAACGTACTGGAATTAATAAAGGATTTGTTGCTGCTGTAATTGCAGTATATTGTTCATTTATGGTATTCTTATTCCTTCTATGGAAACGTGGAAAAAAGAAAGTTAGCTAAGATGGAAAAGAATTTATTTAGCGTTTAAAATCAAGCGCATATAAAGATTCACAAAAAGGAGAGGGTGGTGTAAATGGCAGTTACAATTAAAGATGTAGCAAAGAAGGCAGACGTAGCACCATCAACAGTGTCTAGGGTTATTGCAGATAGTCCCAGAATAAGTGAAAAAACGAAGAAAAAAGTTAGAAAAGTAATGGACGAATTAGGTTATCATCCAAACTTAATTGCTCGTAGTTTAGCAAATCGCTCGACAAAAGCAATTGGGATTATTATGCCTTCATCAGCAAGTAAAGCGTTCCAAAATCCATTTTTCCCAGAAGTTATTAGAGGAATTAGTTCATGTGCTCACACAAAAGAATATTCCTTGTATATGTCTACTGGTGAAAGTGAAGAGGAAATTTTGGAAGGCGTTAAAAAAATGGTACAAGGTCAACGTGTAGATGGTATTATTTTACTGTATTCACGACTGAATGATCCTGTTGTAAGCTATTTATTAGAATTAGAATTTCCATTTGTATTAGTAGGAAAACCGTATAAGGATAATGACAAATATACATACGTGGATAATGATAACTATGGTGCAGCAAGAGAAGTAACGAACTACTTGCTAAGCTTAGGTCATAAACGTATTGGATTCATTGGTGGTAATAAGCGATTACTTGTAACAGAAGATCGTTTCTTAGGTTATCAAGATGCATTAAAGTTAAGTGATGTCCCATTTTGTTCAGATTATGTCAAATTCATGGACTTTAACATTGAATCGGGAAGAAAAGCAGTTTTTGAAATGATGAGTTTAGAAGTAAAGCCAACTGCTATTGTCGTAACAGATGATATTCTTGCATTAGGTGTTTTAAGTTATCTTGATGAAATAGGCATAAATGTCCCAAATGACGTTTCCATTATTAGCTTTAACAATTTATTTTTATCTGAAATGTCAACACCACCATTAACAACAGTAGATGTTAATACTTATACGCTTGGTAGTGAAGCTACCCATTCGTTAATTGAATTAATTGAGAAACAACGCATGACTCCAAAGAGTATCGTTGTACCGTATAAATTAATTCATCGTGGAACATGTAAATAATATATTCTTCGATCACTAGCTACCTTTTTATATCTATATTGAAAAGGGTTAGATATAAAAAGGTAGCTGTTTTTTAAAAGACACTTATAAAAATTTTTTCTTTTTTGTGCAATCGGTTGCGTTAATGACAGATATTATATACAATGGGGTGTAAGCACTTACTTTATTTTGAAAGAACAATAATAGATATGCAATAAATGAATATGTACTGAAATTATAAATAAGAGGATAGGTGAATTAAATGAAACGATTATTCCAGATTGATGAGTGGAAAGTTATTGAAACTGAATTACATAAAGAAGATTTTCGTTTAGCTGAAAGTATGGTAAGCCTTGGAAATGGGCACATGGGAATGCGTGGGAACTTTGAAGAGCACTATTCAGGTGATTTTCATCGTGGTTCTTATGTTGCAGGAGTATGGTTTCCAGATAAAACGCGTGTTGGTTGGTGGAAAAACGGCTATCCGAATTATTTTGGAAAGGTAATTAATGCGACTAATTTTATTGGTGTGAATGTATTTGTTGATGGAGAAGAGGTTGACTTATACACAGCAGACGTAGTGGACTATTATCGTGAATTAGATATGCAACATGGTGTGTTAACTCGTAGGTTTACTGTTCGTCATGGTGAAAAGGAAACAGCATTTAAGGTTGTTCGCTTCTTATCTGTCGCTAAAAAAGAGCTAGCGGTTGTCCAATATAGTGCAACACCAAAAAACTATGATGGTACAATTACATTCGTTCCTTATTTAGATGGAGATGTTCGTAACGAGGATTCTAACTATGAAGAAGATTTCTGGGTGGAAATAAGCAAAGAAGTTTCTAATTATAAAGGTCATATCGTAATGAAAACAAAGGATAATCCATTCGGTACACCAACATTCCAAGTAGCTACAACGATGCAAGTTGTTGTAGATGGAAATGTTAAATCTGTTTCTCATGAAGAAAAACATGAATATGTGTCAAATACAATTGAATTAGAGGCAAAACAACAAGAAACAGTAACATTGACAAAATATGTAGCAGTAACAACAGATCGTGATTATGCTGCATCAACGTTAGTGGAAAAAGGAAAGTGCTTATTAGCACAAGCATTAGAAAGTGGATTTGATTGCTTATTAACAGAACATCGCAAAGGTTGGTTAAAACGTTGGAAAATTGCAGATGTTGAAATTAAAGGTGACCCGAAAGCACAACAAGGTATCCGTTTTAATTTATTCCAATTATTTGCAACATACTATGGAGAAGATGCTCGCTTAAACATCGGTCCAAAAGGATTCACTGGAGAGAAATATGGTGGTGCTACATATTGGGATACAGAGGCATATGCATTACCACTATATTTATCAACAGCAGATGCAGAAGTAGCTCGTAACCTTTGTGTGTATCGTCACAATCAATTAGAGCAAGCATATCATAATGCTCGTCAACAAGGATTAGCAGGCGCACTATATCCAATGGTAACATTTACAGGGGTAGAATGTCATAATGAATGGGAAATCACCTTTGAAGAAATTCATCGTAACGGTGCCATTGCATATGGTATTTACAATTACGTAAATTACACAGGTGATAAAGAATATTTACATACATATGGTATTGATGTATTAGTTGGTATTTCTCGTTTCTGGGCAGATCGCGTACACTATAATAAACGTAAAGATGTATATATGATGCATGGTGTAACTGGACCAAATGAATATGAAAATAACGTAAATAACAACTGGTATACAAATAAAATGGCTTGCTGGACATTAGAATATACATTAGAAGTAATTAACTATTTAAAAGAAACAGCAAATGATAAACGTGTTACGGAGTTAAAAGTAACAATGGATGAAATGGCAAAATGGCAAGAAATTATAGCAAAAATGTATTATCCATATGATGAAGAATTAGGTGTCTTTGTTCAACACGATACATTTATGGATAAAGAGTTAATGCCTGTAAGTGAGTTACGCCAAGAAGACCGTCCATTAAATCAAAAATGGTCTTGGGATAAAATTTTACGTAGTTGTTTTATTAAACAAGCGGATGTCCTACAAGGGATTTACTTCTTTAATGATCGTTTTACAATGGATGAAAAACGTCGTAACTTTGAATTTTATGAGCCAATGACTGTTCATGAATCTAGTTTATCTCCATGTATCCACTCTATTTTAGCAGCGGAACTAGGCATGGAAGAAAAGGCGGTTGAAATGTATGAGCGTACAGCGCGTCTTGACCTTGATAACTACAACAATGATACAGAGGATGGCTTACATATTACAAGTATGACAGGTTCTTGGTTAGCAATTGTTCAAGGATTTGCCGGTATGCGTACGTATAATGAAACATTATCGTTTGCACCGTTCATTCCAAAAGGTTGGGATGGTTATTCATTCAAAATTGTCTTCCGCGGTCATCAATTAACAATTGCAGTAAATAAAGCGGAAGTGACTATTTCACAAACAGGTGGAAAAGAGTTAAAAATTGAATTATTTGGCGCAGAAGTAACAGTTCCAGATAACTGTTCTGTCTCTATGGATATGAAAGAAGAGTTAGCAAGCTAGTAAAGTGAAACTCCCAATAATGGGAGTTTTTCTTTACCTTTCAATAGAGTGAAGGCATATCGCTGTTTGGTTTAAATGAAGAAGGAAAATCTGGATGGAGTAAAATTATTATTCTTTTATTTAAACAGTTATCAATTGGTTGGCAAATAAGATTAACAATTATTTTTAGAAAAGGAAGGGAATCGATAGATGGAAAAACAATTACAGATTTTTCAAATGGAAATGCCCCAATTAAATAGAGCAAAAACGATTCGTGTGTTTTTGCCAAAGGATTATGAGCAACATATAGAAAAACGTTATGGTGTTCTTTATATGCATGATGGTCAGAACCTTTTTGATATAGAAACAGCTGGGTATGGAGCGAGTTGGGAAGTTGGAGAAACGCTAAATAAGCTCCAAGATAACAAAGAGATAGATGGTTATATTGTTGTTGGAATGGATAATAACAACGATGATCCAGAAGAAAAGCGTCGTTTAGATGAGTATTCGCCATGGGAAAATAGACAGTTAAAACAACAAATAGATTGGGAGCCACCAATTTCAAAAGTTGCTGGTGGAGAAGGAGCTCAATATGTTGATTTTATCGTTCAAACGTTAAAGCCTTATATAGATGCAACCTATCGAACAAAAGCAGACAGAACCCATACAATCATAGCTGGAAGCTCAATGGGTGGATTTATATCCTTATATGCAGCATTTAAATATCCGGAAGTGTTCTCAAAAGTTGGTTCTTTTTCGACGGCAATTTGGTTTGAAAAGGAACAATTATTTCATTTTATAAAAGAAAACTTTGGGACATTGCCACTTCGTATTTACATGGATATTGGCACAAAAGAAGTAACAGGTCCTGAAGGAAGAAATTTTGAAAGTGTTTATTTAAATGATTCAATGGCATTAGAGCAATTGTTAAAAGGGCTAGGCCAACCAAAGGAGCAATTGCTTCATGTTATTGAAGAAGGTGCTACTCATTATGAAACGGCATGGGCTAGAAGATTCCCAGATTTTATTCGATGGATTCAACAATAAGCAAAAAGGCTATACATGAATGTGTATAGCCTTTTTTGATAGAGAGTAGAAGATTGCATAAAGTTCTTTAAACAGATACAATACATGAATACTAAAGGATAAATGAGGTTCATACATGAAACAGATTCAATTTAACGATTTCTCACTAAGCAAAGAGATTTTAAATGCATTAGCTGCATTACAATACGAAGTGCCAACGGAAGTACAAGGTAAAGTGATACCAGTTGCCTTAGCAAATAAAGATATTGTTGTAAAGTCACAGACAGGGAGTGGAAAAACGGCATCTTTTGCAATCCCCCTTTGTGAACATATTGATTGGGCTGAAAATAAGCCACAAGCCCTTGTTTTAACACCAACCCGAGAGTTAGCAGTACAAGTAAAAGAAGATATGATGAATATTGGCCGCTATAAACGAATTAAAGCAACAGCTATTTTTGGTAAGCAGGCGTTTAAGCCTCAACAGCTTCAATTAAAACAGAAAAACCATGTTGTTGTTGGGACACCAGGTCGAGTATTAGATCATTTACAAAAAGGCACCCTTGCTCTTGAGAAAATGAAGTATCTTATTATTGATGAAGCCGATGAAATGTTAAATATGGGCTTTCTTGAGCAGGTAGAAGCAATTATTAACTTAACGCCTAAAACTCGTGTTACCATGCTTTTTTCAGCTACATTACCAGAGGATATTGAAGCTTTAACAACGCGATATATGAATAAACCGACGTTTGTTGAGATTCAAGGTTCAGGTATTACAACAAACAAAATTACACATGGTGTATATGAAGTGGAAGAAGGAGAAAAATTTTCTCTTTTAAAAGATGTAACAACCATTGAAAATCCAGATAGCTGTATTATTTTTTGTCGAACACAAGAACGTGTTGATAAGGTAAGTGAAGATTTAGAGGGTGCGGGCTATCCATGCAATCAAATTCATGGTGGAATGACGCAAGAAGACCGCTTTGCAGTAATGAATGAATTCAAACGTGGCGAATTTCGTTATTTAGTAGCAACAGATGTAGCAGCCAGAGGCATTGATATTGATAATATTAGTCTTGTTATTAACTATGATATTCCATTAGAACAGGCTAGCTATGTCCATCGAACGGGGCGAACAGGACGAGCAGGGAGAGAAGGAAAAGCAATTACGTTTGTAACACCAAATGAAGATCGTTTCCTTGAAGAAATTGAGACATACATTGATTTTTCAATTCCAAAAGTACCATTACCAAGCATAGAGGAAGTTGAAAGTCATCTAGCGGCATTTCAACAGAAAATAACAGCTAAACCAACTATCAAAAAAGATAAAGCAGCTACATTAAACAAAGGAATTATGAAGCTTTATTTTAATGGTGGAAAGAAAAAGAAGATTCGAGCAGTTGATTTTGTTGGAACGATTTGTCGCATAGATGGGGTTAGTGGAGAAGATATTGGAATTATTGAAATTAAAGATAATGCTTCTTATGTAGAAATATTAAATGGAAAAGGAAATCGTGTGTTAGATGTTATGCGACACACAACTGTTAAAGGGAAGCAATTAAAAGTACAAAAGGCAAGAGATTAACGCTGAAAATGGTATTTTTCCTTAAATAATAAAATAAAAATACAAGGTAACCACTGTTATAAATACAGTGGTTTTTTTGTTAAATAAACGATGTAGCTATGAAAAATTTACTAAAAGAAAATGGAAGTTTCTTTTATTTTAGGAGAACAGTTATTATGCTAACAAATATAGGTTGTAAACAATATGAAAAGAATATATTTATTAGGATGAATTAAATTTAATAAAATAAGATCTTTCCTAATCGCGGCATGTAGTCTATCTTCTTGTTGCTAGCAAAAGAAGGGGAGAAATAAAGGTAGATTTTTAGTTAGGAAAAAAGAGTGGCTATACAACTATATTTTAGTAAAAAATTTAGTAAAAACAATTGGATGTGAAACCGCTTTTATAGTAGAATGGAAACAGATGAAAGGGAGAGGGAGTGGCTTAATGGGGAATATAACGAAGCTACGCCGTTTTTTGCAAGATAACGGATATGAAGGAATTTTACTGCGTCAAACATATAATTTTTCATGGCTTACAAACGGTGCTTACAATTACATTGTTCGAAATATAGAACAAGGGGTTGCAGATTTACTTGTACAACAAGAAAAAATTTACGTAATTGTTGATGAAACAGAGTGTAGTCGAATTATTGAAGAAGAATTAAAGAATGCACCATTTACATATGAGGTTGTTACATGTAAGTGGTATGAAGATAAAAATGAAGAAGTTCGCAGGTTAATAAAAGACAAAAACGTAGTAAGCGATTGTGTATTTGATCATTTACTAGTCGTGGATGATGCATTAGCAGCGTACCGCTCTATTTTAAATAAAGAAGAAATTGAACGTTTTCGCCTGCTTTGTCAGGAAAGTGCAACGATTGTGGAAACTATATGTAAGCATATAGAACGAGGAATGACAGAACATGAGATTGAAAGTTTACTAGTAGCAGCTTGTATTACGAAAGATATTCGTCCTCATGTTATGTTGGTTTCTAGTGATGAGCGATTATATAAATATCGCCATCCTATTCCAACCCATAAGAAGGTTGAAAAACAAGTGATGGTCGTTCTTTGTGGTGAAAGGCATGGATTAGTTGCGAATGTAACAAGACTTGTTCATTTTGGGGAGCTAACAGAACAACTAATAGAAAACCAACGGAAAGTGGCGATAATTTCAGCGGTAATGATGAAATCAACAAAAGCTGGAACAAGAGTTGGAGACGTATTACTTGCTGGAATAAAGGAATATGAAAAAGCAGGTTATGGTGAGGATTGGAAAATTCTTCACCAAGGTGGCTTGGCAGGATATAAAACAAGGGAGTACCTTGTTACACCAAATCATAATAACATGATTCAACATAATCAAGTATACGCCTGGAATCCAATGATAAGTGGTGTAAAGTGTGAAGATACATTTTTAGTAAAGGAAGATGGATTAGAAATTTTAACACATACGGGAAATTGGATATACGAAGAAGTAGCTGGTTTATTGCGACCAGGTATTTTAGTGAAATAAGGAAGGAAAAAGGGATATGGTCAATTTAGTAAAAAAATTTGTAGGTATATTTGAAAAGGAAGATGAATTATTACCTATTTTTTCACCAGGGCGTGTAAATTTGATTGGTGAACATACAGATTATAATGGAGGTCACGTTTTTCCTTGTGCATTAAGCTTTGGAACCTATGCCATAGCTCGCAAACGTGATGATCGTCGAGCTCGTTTTTACTCAATAAATTTTGAAAAATTAGGTGTAATTGAATGTTCAATTGACCAAATAGTAAATGAAGAAGCTCATAATTGGGCTAATTATCCAAAAGGTGTTATAGATGTATTCCAAAAAGAGTACGGTAAATTAGCTCATGGGATAGATGTGTTATTTTATGGAAATATTCCAAATGGGGCAGGATTGTCTTCTTCGGCTTCATTAGAGCTAGCGATGAGTGTCGTTTTAAATAAAATGTTTTCACTAAATATTGATATGGTTGAGATGGTTAAAATGAGCCAACGTGCTGAAAATGAATTCATCGGTGTCAATTGTGGGATTATGGACCAATTTGCTATTGGGATGGGGAAAAAGAATCATGCTATTTTATTAAATTGTAATACGCTACAGTATCGTTATTCACCATTACAATTAGATGGTTATAGCATTGTTATTGCCAATACAAATAAACGTCGTGATCTAGCAGATTCTAAATATAATGAACGTCGTGGCGAAACAATAGAAGCATTATCAATTTTAAAAAAACATATAGACATTAACACATTAGGTGACTTAACAAACGACCAATTTGATACATTAGCCCATCATATTGAAGATGAAACGATTCGTCGTCGTGCAAAGCATGCAGTCTATGAAAATCAACGTACACTAGAAGCAGTTAAAGCATTAGAACAAAATGATTTATATCGTTTTGGTCAATTAATGGTTGCATCTCACGTATCTTTGCGAGATGATTATGAAGTAACTGGAAATGAATTAGATACTTTAGTGTCCATTGCATTAAAACAAGAAGGTGTTATTGGGGCAAGGATGACGGGGGCTGGTTTTGGTGGTTGTACGGTAAGTATTGTTGCGGATAAGCACATTGAAACATTTAAAAAAGAAGTAGAAAAGCAATATACTGAAAAAATTGGGTATGCACCAACCTTCTATGTAGCATCAGTTGCAGATGGAACACGGAAAATTGACTTAGTGGAGGTAGTATAATGAGTATTTTAGTTTGTGGTGGAGCAGGTTATATTGGAAGTCATACAGTCTATGAATTAATTGCAGCAGGAGAAAAGGTTGTCATTGCAGATAACTTCCAAACAGGTCATCGTGGAGCTGTTCATCCTGAAGCAATTTTATGTGAAGGCGACATTCGCGATTTTGATTTTATTGATACTGTCTTTAAAAATCATGATATAGAAGCAGTTATTCATTTTGCAGCAAATTCATTAGTAGGCGAAAGTATGGTAGAGCCATTAAAATACTTTGATAACAATGTATATGGTACACAAGTGTTGCTACAAGCAATGCAAAAAAATAATGTAAATAAAATTGTTTTCTCGTCAACAGCAGCGGTATATGGAGATGTGAAGGAAATGCCAATCGTTGAAACAACTCCAACAAACCCAACAAATACATATGGCGAAACAAAATTAGCAATGGAAAAAATGATGAAATGGTGTGATCAAGCTTATGGCATGAAGTATGTGTCACTACGTTACTTTAACGTGGCAGGTGCAAATCCAACAGCTGTTATTGGAGAAGATCATACACCAGAAACACACTTAATTCCATTAATTTTACAAGTACCATTAAAGCAACGTGAACATATTACGATTTTCGGTGAGGATTATCCAACACATGATGGCACATGTATTCGTGACTATATTCACGTTGTAGACTTAGCTCATGCTCACATTAAAGCATTAAATTACCTACGTGCCGGGAATGAAAGTAATATCTTCAACCTAGGAAACGGAAATGGTTTTACGGTAAAAGAAATGATCGATGCGGCTGAAGAAGTAACAGGACAAGAAATTAAAAAAGTAATTGGTGAGCGTCGTGCTGGTGACCCAGCAACATTAATTGCATCAAGTGAAAAAGCCCAACGTATTTTAGGTTGGACACCACAGTATCCAGAAGTAATAACGATGATTGAGGATGCTTGGAGATGGCATGTATCGAAACCAAATGGATACGAGGGAGATGCAAAATAAAAATGAACATCAATAAACACATCAGCAGATTGATTCGTTTTGCCGTTGAAAAACAACTCATTCGCCAAGAAGATGTGGTTTATAGTACAAACCAATTAGTAGGATTATTACAGTTAAATGATTTTGAAGCAATGCAGGTAGAAAGAGAGGAGCTGGTAAATCCAGCTCCAATCTTAGAAAAAATACTAGATTATGCAGTAGAACAAGGAATTGTTGAAAATACAATAACACAACGGGACTTATTTGATGCTCAACTGATGAACGCATTAATGCCACGCCCTAGTGAAATAATAGCTAAGTTCCGAACTTTATATTCGGAAAATTTTAAAAAATCAACAGATTACTATTATAGTTTAAGTTTAGCATCTAATTATATTCGTAAAAATCGTACAGATCGCAATATCATTTGGCAAACAAAGACTAGTTATGGTAATTTAGATATTACAATTAATTTATCAAAACCAGAAAAAGATCCTCGTGATATCGAAAAAGAAAAATACATGAAGGCAAGCACATATCCCAAATGTTTACTTTGCATAGAAAATGAAGGATTTTTTGGAAATATTAAACATCCAGCTCGTAATAACCATCGAATCATTCCGTTAACATTAAATGAAGAAAAATGGTTTTTACAATACTCACCATACGTTTATTATAATGAGCATTGTATTGTTTTGAACAGTGAACATGTTCCAATGAAAATCCAAAGGAATACATTCCAACGTTTAGTTGACTTTGTTGAACAATTTCCTCATTATTTTGTTGGTTCTAATGCAGATTTACCAATCGTTGGTGGTTCTATACTTTCTCATGATCATTTCCAAGGTGGTAATTATGAATTTGCGATGGAACGTGCTAAAGAGGAAGAAAGTTATGTAGTAATTCAATTTCCTAATATAAGCGTAAGTCGTATTGCATGGCCGATGAGCGTTATACGTGCTCGAAGCAAGGATAAGCAATCAATTGTTGAATTTGCTGACCATGTTTTAAATTCTTGGCAGCAATATAGTGATGAAAGTGTAGAGATAGTAGCATTTACAGGGGATACACTTCATCATACAGTAACGCCAATTGTCCGTATGCGTGATGGACAATTTGAAGTAGATTTAGTACTTCGTAACAATCGTACAAGTGAAGAACACCCAATGGGAATTTTTCATCCCCATGCAGACGTTCATCATATTAAGAAGGAAAATATTGGTCTAATTGAAGTGATGGGATTAGCTGTATTACCAGCTCGTTTAAAAGAAGAATTACATTCATTAGGTGAGTTATTAGTGAAACGTGAAGCAACAATTGAAAATGATGTAAATCTAGCAAAACATAGTGATTGGTATACTTACATGCTTGAAAAGTATGAAATGATTACAAAAGAAAATGTAATGGATATTTTGCGAGAAGAAGTAGGCTTAAAGTTTGCGAGAGTATTAGAAGATGCAGGGGTATTCAAGCGTGATGAAAAAGGAATTGCAGCCTTTAATCGCTTTATCCAAACCTTATCTTGCCCTAATTGATACGAAGGTTCTTATCTTAAAACTTTAAAAAGATGGAGAAAAATCTCCATTTATATAAAAATAGGACTAACTGAAAAGTGAAAGGGCCAATCTCTATTCACCAGTGACCATAAAAGACTCTATTAGCACTAGTTCACCCAACCCCTGCTGATAGGGTTTTTTTGTTTACTAAAAAATAAAGTGGACTACTATTGATTGGTTAAGTGAATCAAGTCCTTACTGGCGTTTAACTTGTCCTTAAACCTTTTACGTATATAACCTTTTGAGGGTGAAATCTACACGTCAGTTGGAGCGGGACAAAATTACAAGATGATTAATAGAAAGAATTCCATATTCGTTTTTGTTACAATAAAAAAACTTTTAGCAATGGGAAATGCCTTCTTCTCATTGTTCATATAGGATAAAGTGAAAGGTTGTGAAGGGTGTGTATTTTTTTGAATATGGCGATAAGGAAATAACGTATTTAAAATCAAAGGATAAAATTCTTGCTAAGGCGATTGACGAGATTGGATATATCAATCGAGAGGTTACACCGGATTTGTTTGCGGCACTTGTAAAATCAATTGTCGGTCAGCAAATATCTGTGAAAGCTGCTGAAACAGTTTGGAATCGGATGTTAGTACAATTCACTGAAATAACGCCAGAGAAAATTGTTAACACACCACTAGAACATATTCAAAAGCTAGGCATTACAATGAGAAAAGCAACTTATATTAAAGAAGCAGCGGAGAAAGTATTATCCGGTGAACTCAATATTGAAGACTTACAACATAAGTCAGATGATGAGGTGTGTAAAGAGTTATCAAAGCTAAATGGTGTCGGTATTTGGACTGCGGAGATGTTAATGACATTTTCCATGCAGCGGTCAAATGTGATTAGTTATGATGATTTGGCAATTCAACGTGGGTTACGAATGCTGTATCATCATCGAAAAATTGATAAAAAGCTGTTCAATAAGTATAAGAGGCGATACTCTCCTTATGCGACAGTAGCAAGTCTTTATTTATGGGCAATTGCGGGTGGAGCCTGTGAGGGCATGAAGGATTATGCGCCAAAAAAGAAGGTGAAATAAATGGTTTCAAGTGAAACAAAGTGGCATGCAGTTGTTACAAATGATAAAGCGTATGACAGTATTTTTTATTATGCGATCAAGGCAACAGGTATTTATTGCCGACCATCTTGTAAATCGAAGCTACCATTACAACAAAATGTTTTGTTTTTTGATCAGAAGGAAGAGGCAATCAAGGAAGGATTTCGTCCTTGTAAAAGATGTCGACCAGATTTGTTAGACTATGAGCCACTGAAAGAATTGGCAGAACAAGCGAAACAGATAATTGATGAATTTTATATAGAAAAAGAGAAAATAGCAATAGAAATTAAAAAGCTTGGGATAACACAAAATCATTTCATTCAACTATTTAAGCAATACTTTGGTGAAACACCACTTGAATATACGAATCGTTTGCGAGCAAATTTAGCTAAAAAATTATTAAGAGAAAGTGATGAGTCAATTATGAACATTGCACTTCTACTCAATTTTGATAGTCTTTCTGCTTTTTATACGTTTTTTCATAAATATACATAACTGACGCCGAAAGAATATCGTGCTAGTCTAAGAGAAAGTGGTATCTCAAACTGTGTATATTACTACGAAACATCAATTGGAAAAATAGGCATTGCTGAAAATGGACTAGCTATTACACATATTTTCTTTGGTGAGAAAATGATGCAGGCTGAGTTAAAAGAAACAGAACGAATTAAAGAAGCGTTAAAACAGCTTGAGGAATACTTCCAGGGAACGAGAAGACAGTTTGATTTAACGCTTCATTTAGAGGGAACGGAATTTCAACAGCGTGTATGGAGAGCATTACAAGCCATTCCCTATGGAGAAACAAGAAGTTACAAACAAATTGCTGAAATGATTGGCAACCCAAAGGCTAGTCGCGCGGTGGGAATGGCAAATAATAAAAATCCAATTCCGATTATTATCCCTTGTCATCGAGTAGTTGGTGCAAATGGCTCTTTAGTTGGGTATGCAGGAGGGCTTGAGATAAAGCAACAATTATTAAATATTGAAGGGTAAAGAGAATATGGCTCATTGGTTATTTTGATTTTTTGGTAATAAACTGTACAAAGTGAATAACCAAAAAGAGTCCGATAACGATTGGAATAGCAAATAAAGTAGAAATACCGACAATACCATCGATGGTTACATTTTTTTGATTGAAAAAGAATCCGATTAAATAAATAGCAAGTAAGGAATCCATATATAGATATTTTATCCGTTTCTTTTTTGCTTGAAGAATGATAGCTGTAAAGAAAAAGAGCGCACTGATAATGAAGGAAATCTTAAAAATATACTCGCTTTGTGTAAACAGTGTTGGAAAATAATTAGCAACGAGTAATAGTACTAAAAAAATAACATTAAAAAGAGAGAGTTGCTTATAACCTAGCCTGTGTAAAATGATTGGGCTTGCAAATATACTTATCCATGTGACTACCTCTAAAAATAGCATAACAACAACCTCCTTTGTTTTTGCTTAATAGCAACTTCCTTATTTATCCCGCTTTAACTGACACTAAGACTCCCACTTTAAAACGTATCCAAAGCAATGAAGTTTAAGTGGAAGATAAGTGTTAGTAACAGCCTGATTGGTTCAACTAACCATCAGCGAGAGATGAAAAAAAACTCCCACTGATGAAAGATTCCCTTTATTAATAAATGATATGATGATTAGTTTAATAAAGTATATATTTTTAGAAACATAGAAATGAAAAGCGACTAGGATTAACTAGTCGCTTTTTTGCAGCTTTCACGCATAATTAATTGTGCTGGTAATACAACTTTTATTGGTAATGCTTCGTCACCATCACGTAAGTGGTCAATTAAGGTTTTAACTCCGTAACGTCCCATTTGGTGTGTGTGAAGATGGACTGTTGATAATGCTGGTTGTGTAAATTCGGATGTAGCAATGTTATTAAAACCAAAAATTGATACTTGCTTCGGTACTTGAATTTTATGTTCATGTAATGCTTTTAAGGCACCAATTGCCATTGAATCACTGGAAATAAAGAAAGCGGTTGGTAAATTACCTTTTTCAATGGCTTCTTTCATTAAGTTATAACCATCAATGGCGTGGAATTTGCCGATATATACATTATTTTCATCATATTGATGTAATACTTTCATATAATTTGTATATGTTTTTTCACGAATATCCTCAATTGGGTATTGGTGTTGCTCTTCTCCAACATAATCTTGTCCACCGATAAAGCCAATCGAATGATGACCAAGTGATGTTAAGTAGTCTAATACTTGTGTCGTTGCGCCAGATAGATCAGAAATAATACAGCTGTATTTTTCTGAATTTGGTGCAGAATCTACAAAAATAACGGTATTTGATAACGTATTTAAGTTTTCAACTTGCTCTGTTGAAAACTTACCAAGAGCAATAATACCATCAATTTTTGTTGTATCGAAACGGAAATTTTTTAGTTCATGTAAATGAATCGTATTAATGACATGAATATTTTGGTTTTTACATTCTTCTTCAATGCCAAGACGAATCGATAAATAATATGGATCTTCTAATTCTTGCATTGCACTATACCAAGTAACTAATAAAATTTGGTATGTATGTTCTCCTTTGTCGTTGGTTAGTAGAGAAGGAGATGGCAATTTTTTATTTTTATTATATTTTAGCTGATCAGCTGCATTTAAAATATTTTGACGTGTTTCTTGAGATACGGATAGTGTTGAATCGTAATTTAATACACGAGAAACCGTACTAACAGACACGCCAGCTAATGTTGCAATGTCTTTTAGTGTAGCGATGGTCATTCACTCCAATTTTTTCTTTTATCATATCATTTTTAATCTATTTTAGTAAACATAAATGGTGAAAACGCTATATTTAGAGCGGTTTTACTAAAATAAATTTAGAAAAAAGGCAAAAAAGAATGTTTTAGTAAAAAATAAAGTGTTTTATGAGAAAGGTAGAGAGAGTAAAAATTTTTGTATAATTTAGTTATGAACCTATTTTATATAAGGGGAATGGAGGGAAATAGATGAATATTGGTGTGGATTATTATCCAGAACATTGGGATCAACATATGTTAGAAGCTGATTTGAATCGTATTGTAGAAATGGGATGTAATACCATTCGGATTGGTGAATTTGCTTGGCATATGATAGAGAAGGAAGAAGGTCATTTTGATTTTTCATTTTTTGATTATGTCATTGCAAAAGCAAAAGAGCGTAACCTACAAGTTATTTTTGGAACACCAACTGCAACATTTCCAGCGTGGCTAGCGAACAAATATCCAGAAATTTTATCGAAGGATGAAAGCGGTATTCCACGTCATTTTGGTGGACGTCGTCAATATTGTTATAACAGCTACGTATATGAACGTTATTCAACTCGTATTACAATCGAATTAGTTAAGCATTATGCAGATGAAGAAGCAATTATTTTATGGCAAATTGATAATGAATTAGGTCATGAAGGCAGCGACCTTTGTTATTGTGAAAGGTGCCATACTAAATTCCAATTGTATTTAAAGAAAAAATATAAAGAGATTGATGCATTAAATAAAGAATGGGGAACGATTTTCTGGGGGCAAACGTATAACTGTTTTACAGAAATTCCATTGCCATTTAAAACAATTACCGTTCATAATCCATCTTTGCTGTTAAACTTTTATCAGTTTAGATCAGATTCCGTAGTAAACTTTGGACAAAATCAATTAAAACTCCTTCGTAAGCTAATAGGAAAACATCAGAAAGTAACGACTAATTTACCTGGTGGTTTTTTCGATAAAGCGTTTAAACATGAAGACTTAGTAAAAGGTATGGATTTTACGTCTTATGATAACTATCCAGTTTGGGGCGGACTTCGTGAGCCGATAAAACCATTTGAATTAACGGCAAGCTTAGATTATGTACGGGGATTGCAGCGACAGAACTTTTGGATTGTAGAACAATTAATAGGGCCTCAAGGACATGATATTATCGGTTATTTACCACGTCCAAATCAAGCAAAAATGTGGTCTTATCATGCAATGGCAAATGGATGTGAATCCTTATTGTATTTCCGCTATCGAGGTGCAGTCGTTGGGGCAGAGCAATATTGTTATGGTATTATTGATCAAGATAATAAACCAAATCGTAAATACGAAGAAGTGAAGAGTTTTTTTCATGATATTGTACAATATGCAGACGCTTTGAAAACACCAATAAAAGCAGAGGTCGCTTTTTTATATGATTTTGACAATATATGGGCATGGCGAGGGCAACGACAAAGTGAAAGTTTTCATTTTAATCGTGAATTTTTACGGCTATATGAAGTTTTTCATGATAAAAATGTAAAAATGGATATCATTTCAGTAAACAATAATTTTTCCATGTACAAAGTAATTGTCCTGCCAGTCATGACATTAATTAGTGAAAAACTAGTACAAGATGTAAAAGCATTTGCCAAACAAGGGGGAACGGTTATTTTTACATTCCGCAGTGCTATTAAGAACAAAGCAAATAATTTAATTTTTGGCGAAAAACCGCCCTGCTTTTTATCCGATTTATTAGGTGTAGTTGTTCATGAAGCGGAGTCTTTGTTTAATGATCAATTTATTACAGTAATAGATGAACAAGGAAATACATTTAAAGCAGATGTGTGGCGGGATATTACAGAAACAACGACGGCAAGAAGTATTTATACTTACACAGATAAATTTTATTCTAACTATAGTGCAGCAACTGTAAATAATTACGGGAAAGGAAATGCCTACTATATTGCAACGGGTTTAGCGTATGATGCCTTAGAGCCAATTGTTACTGATATTTGTAATCTTCATAATTTAACTGTCATTGAATCGCCAAAAGGGGTAGAAGTCATTAGACGTGGGGAAGGTGCAAAGGAAGTCACTTTTATCATTAATCATACAGATGAAGAGCAGCTATTTGAGGGTATGGTAATAGAACCATATGGAACGATTATTAAATAGAAGAAAGTCGAAATAAAGTATTTTTTGTTTATGGAATTGAAAAAGCGTATCGTCTTAGTTGAACGACACGCTTTTTTTATGTCTAACTTCCGGCTGTCCTCCGCGAGAAATTTCTTCCCATCTCTCAAAAGTCTAAAAGAGTGACTTTTAAGTGCTGGTATGAAATTTTATTCGGAGTACTACTCCCAATTGCTATCGCTCTTGGGAGTACCGCCTACAGTTTTTCTTATCGATAATTCACAAACTGTACATCTAACGGTAAATCAGCACCACGAATGGCAGCAATTACTTTTTGTAAGTCGTCTTTACTTTTGCCAACGACGCGTAGTTGATCACCTTGGATTTGTGTTTTTACTTTTAAACCTTGTTCTTTAATAAGGTTAGTGATTTTTTTAGCGTTATCTTGGTCAATACCTTGAATTAATTTGGCGCGTTGACGAACAGTACCACCAGCAGCACCTTCAATTTTGCCATACTCAATATTTTTTGTAGGTACGTTTTGTTTAATCATTTTATTGACTAAGACATCTTTTACTTGGTCTAGTTTAAATTCGTCATCAGAGATGATAACAAGTGTTTCTTTGTCTAAGGAAATATCACTTTTGCTTCCTTTAAAGTCGAAGCGGTTGCGAATTTCTTTCATTGCTACGTTAATCGCATTTTGAACATCTGGTAAATCTACTTTTGATACAACGTCAAATGAACATTCTTTTGCCATTATAATACCTCCAAATATGTATTTACTCCATTATTATCTGTTTTAGGTGAAAATTTCAAGTTAATCTCGGAAATAACTTCATTAGTTATGTATTAAATGGTATAATCGAACGTCGTATAGGTGAGGATTTAGATAGAGAAGAAAAAGGAGATAGATAACGATGAAGCAATATGTAGGTGAAATAATTAGTGCTAAAGTTGGTCGAATGACAGATATCGGCTGCATGTTAGAATATGATGGAAAAGAAGTGCTTTTACATAAACGTGAAGTAACAGATGAATTAGTAGAAGGAAAGTATGTAGATGTGTTTCTTTATAATGATTCAGAAGATCGTGTGACAGCTACACTTGTAAACCCAGAAGTAACGGTAAATTCATTTGGTTGGGTAGACGTTGTAGAAGTAAAACGTAAATTAGGGGTGTTTGTGAATATTGGAATTGAAGCAAAGGATTTCTTAATTGATAGTGGTGATTTACCAATATTCACAAATGTGTGGCCAAAAGAAGGAGATCGATTATATTGTAAATTAAAGCGTACAAATAGTAATCGTCTCCTTGCGAAAATGGCGACTGTTGAAGATATGGAAAATGATGTAATGGTCTATGCGCCAGATGGACTTTATAACAAAAATGTAAATGGTTATGTATTTAAAACAATGCGTGAAGGCTCTCACGTTATTACAGATGAGCATTTCTTAGGATTTATTCATAATAGCCAGCGTAAGCGTGAGCCTCGTCTTGGTGAGCGAGTAAGTGGACGAATTATTGCTTTAAAAGAAGACGGTAGTATTAATATTTCCTTATTGCCACGTAAACAAGAAAGTTTGGATGATGATGCAGTTACATTACTATCTTATATGGAGCACTTAGGTGGATCTATGCCATTTTGGGATAAGAGTGATCCAGAAGATATTAAAAATACATTCGGAATGAGCAAAGCTGCTTTTAAGCGTGCCATTGGAAGGTTATTAAAGGAAGATAAAATTTATCAAAAAGATGGTTGGACATATATTAAGTAAAAGGTCTATTGGTGGCCTTTTACTCTTGAGGGTTAGTTGAATGAATTAGCTTTTTACGAAAACTTAATTTTATTGAAGTGGTAAAGTTAAGTTTTCGTGTAGGTTAGGGTAGAATAAAACAAATAAAAGAAAATGAAAATGATGCAAAAGGAAAGGGTGAGAAAATGACAACGATGGAGAATGTAAAAAAAATTATCATCATTATTATCGGAAGTTTATTAATTGCGATTTCTATGAACTGGTTTATCGAACCAGCCGGTGTATACGGTGGAGGCTTCACCGGGGTTGCCCAATTGTTTTCAAAAGCGAGTGAAAGTATAGGCTTTCCAATTTCAACAGGGATCTTTTTCACCCTTTTAAACATTCCTGTTATTATTGTAGCTTGGAAAAAAATCGGGCGCTCATTTACGATTTATTCTTTTTTATCAGTAGCAACGTTATCGTTCTTCATGCAAATTATTCCAGTTAAAGCGGTATTCTCAAACGATATTTTATTAAACGCTATTTTTGGTGGAATCATTATGGCGATTGGTACAGGATACACATTAAAGTATGGTGCTTCTACTGGTGGATTAGATATTGTAGCTATTATCGTTTCAAAGTACAAAGACCAACCATTAGGAACATTCTTTTTTGCCTTTAATGCAGTTATCGTTATTACAGCAGGTTATCTTTATGGCTGGGAAAAAGCATTATATACATTAATTTCGCTGTATGCAACGACGCGTGTTATCGATGCGATTTATACACGTCATGTAAAAGTAACCGTTTTTATCGTTACGTCAAAAGGTTCAGCATTAAAGGATGCTATTCATGAGCGATTAGTACGTGGGATTACAACGTTAGAAGCAAAGGGCGCGTATACAAATACAGAAAAAGAAGTATTTATGATTGTATTAACGCGTTATGAGTTATATGAATTAGAGAAAATCATTCATCAAGTAGACCCAACTGCATTTACAAATGTGGTTCAAACAATTGGTGTTTATGGACTATTCCGAAAAGATTAACTATTTATGTTGGTAAAAAAAGACTAAAGTAGTTAAATTTGATATGATATAATGAAATATATATAGTGGCAAGGGTGAGGACATGAGAAAAATAACAACAGCACTTGTAGTTTGTAGCATGCTTTTAGTAGGATGTGCAGAAAAAGACAAAAACGTAAGTGATAAAGACAAATCACAGCAACAACAAAATAAAAATGAAGAAACAAATCAGAGTAAGCTAGAAATGAGTACGTTTCAATCAAATGTAGAAACGTCAATTACAAGCAATGCAATTAAGTTTCGAATAGCAGTTGTCAATAGTGGGGATAAAGAAGCAACGTTTGGTTTTTTATCAGGGCAACAATTTGATATTTTAGTAAAAGATAAAAATGGGGAAAAAGTATATCAATATGCAGAGGGGCAAACATTTTCTCAAGAGAAGACAAATGTAGTAGTAGGTCCAAATAAGGCTTATGTTTGGGAAAATGAATGGTTAGTAGATACAAGCTTATTGAAAGAAGGAAAATATACAGTCGAAAGTTCAATTTCAGTTTCTCAAATTAATGATACAATAGTATCTTCAACAGATGTAAGTAAGTTAAATGCAGCTTCTGACTTTAATATTGAGCATAAAACAACAACTCCAACTCCAACGAAAAATCCAGTTGTAGAAGGAAAAACAGGAGTATATAAAGTGACAGGTATAGTTTCTACAGATAAAAATGTATATTATTCTGTAGAAGATGGTCACAATGTTTTAGTAGATGAAACAACTGTTAATTTGAAAAAAGGAACAGGAGACACTCATTCTTTTGAGATTAACATTAATATTCCAAAAGAAAATTTACCAACTAATGGAACGCTTACGTTAATATTATATAGTAGAGATGTAGACGGTGCTTATACGCCATTACAAACAATTACATTAGAGCAATTTACTCAATAATAAAAACCCCCTTTGATAAGGGGGTTTTTATATTGAAACTTTATCTTATAGTTGCCTTTCCTGAGATGTTTTACGTATTTCAAAAAGTATTTATGCACTTTTCGATGATGGTTTCACATCGGTAGGAAGGCTTTTTTATTGCTATATGAACAAATCTTTTTTGTTTGTATAACAATTTGGAATGGGTTAGTAATGTTGTAACCCTTTGGTTGTTGTTCTTCCTTTTAATGCCTCTGATTGCGCTAATGTTAGATGATAAGGAAATTTTTCAGCGTGCTTTGTTACTGCATCTGTTGACTGTTGTATAAATCGTTTTGATTTACCCATCACATATCACCTCATTTAGCAATTAACACAATTGCTTGTGTCAGTTATTAGCATAGACAAAAACGAAGAGAAGTAGTCATAGTATTTTTTTATTGATGAAGAGCGTATAAATTTTATTCGGAGTACTTTTTTCCTAAGCTACGTAATATGAAAAAGACCGACTGTGGCTTTTCTAGTTATAATTCAAAGAAGGATTCAAGGTATGCTGCAACGCCATCTTCTTCATTTGTTGATGTAATATCCTTGGCAATTTCCTTCATTTCATTTAATCCATTCCCCATGGCAACGCCATATTGGGCGTATTGAAGCATTTCTTTATCATTATCTTCATCCCCAAAGGCAATAAGACGAGAAGAGGGAATGTTATAGTGATGACATACTTTTTCAAGACCGGCAGCTTTGTTTAATCCGGTTTGCAAAATTTCGATCACATGGAAGGGAGATGCCCAACGGCGATGATCGATAATTTCAGCATGAAAATGAGAAAGATGTTTTTGAATTCGTTCAACCTCTTCTTCTTTGGCATCAAGTAAAAGGCTCGTTGGATTATCTTGTAATGTAGTTAGTGGATCTCCTTTTATAATGCGGGGATTTCCATGGTGAGAAATGAAATCTAATCGTTTATCCTCATAACGTAAATAAACATCATCTACTACTTCTGCAAATACATTGTTGATGCCAATTCCATCACATTCTTGGATAATTTGTTTGGCATTATTTAGTTTCATTGGAGAATGTAGTGTTGGAAAATCTCCATTCGGATGATGAATGTATGCACCGTTAAAATTAATAATTGGTGTTGTTAATTTTAGTTGCTTATAGTATTGGTGACTAGCACGATAAGGTCTACCTGTTGCAATGACAACTTCATGGCCTAATGACCTTACTTTATTAATTGCTTTTTGATTGCGTGCTGAAATTGTTTTATCATTTTTAAGTAACGTACCATCTAAATCAAGTGCAATTAAATATTTTTCCATTTTTCATCCTCCTTTTTATGTAATAAGTATAGTTTATGTCTAATGAAGATAAACGTCTATGTCTTTTTTTATAAGTAATTGTAAATTGTCTTCATAAAATAGATAACCTAGGGGAAAGTAAGGGGTGAAGGAGTTGATATAATGGGACAACATCGACAATTCCGCCCAGGGCAAAAAGCGCCAAATAACGGTACGTATGTAGAAATTGGTGAAACAGGTAGTATGGTAAAAAATCCGAAAAAAGTGGATTTAGAAGCAGGGGATACATTCCCAGATACAACAAATCATAATCGTGTTTGGACATATAAGCGCAAACCATAACCATCCATAACAAGAAAGAGATTACTCAAAAGTTAAAAAATACTGGAGGGTATCTCTTTTCTTTTTCCATAAAAAGAGTATAATAAAATTAAAGGTCAAAAATGGTCAAAGAGGTGAAAAGAAGATGGATTTAAATCGTATGACAGAAAAAACACAAGCTGCATTAATGGGAGCACAAACAATTGCAACAAAAAATCAAAATCAAGAAGTAGATAGCTTACATTTATTTCTTGCATTATTAGAGCAACAAGATGGATTGGCAAAACGGATTTTTACAAGAATGGAAGTGGATGTAGAACAGTTAGAACAAGCGGTACAACAACAAATTAATAAAAAACCTCGTGTAACTGGAGGTGGAGCAGAAGCTGGGAAACTGTATGTGACAGCTGGATTACAACAAAGTTTAGTTAGAGCGGAAGAAGAAGCAAAAAGACTAAAGGATGACTATATTTCCATCGAACATGTTTTACTTGCTTTTTTTGACGACAAAGGAATCGAAGCTATTTATAAACAATTTGCGATTACGCGAAACAAAATGTTAAAAGTATTAGTCGATGTAAGGGGGAATCAACGAGTGACTTCACAAAATCCAGAAGCAACATATGAAGCATTAGAAAAATATGGACGTGATTTAGTAGCGGCAGTAAAAGAAGGTAAAATTGATCCTGTTATTGGTCGAGATAGTGAAATTCGTCGCGTTATTCGTATTTTATCTCGAAAAACAAAAAACAACCCAGTTTTAATTGGGGAACCAGGGGTAGGGAAAACTGCCATTGTAGAAGGGTTGGCACAACGTATTGTTCGTCAGGACGTTCCAGAAGGATTAAAGGATAAAATTGTCTTTTCTTTAGATATGAGTTCCTTAGTAGCAGGGGCAAAATACCGTGGAGAATTTGAAGAACGATTACAAGCTGTTTTAAATGAAGTGAAAAAAAGCGAAGGACGGATTTTATTATTCATTGATGAGTTGCATACCATTGTTGGTGCCGGAAAAACTGATGGAGCCATGGATGCTGGTAATATGTTAAAACCAATGTTAGCACGTGGTGAGCTTCACTGTATTGGTGCAACAACATTAGATGAATATCGAAAATACATTGAGAAAGACCCTGCTTTAGAACGTCGTTTCCAACAAGTATTAGTAGAAGAACCGACCGTAGAAGATACAATTTCTATCTTACGTGGCTTAAAAGAACGATTTGAAATTCACCATGGTGTTAATATTCACGATAGAGCAATCGTTGCTGCATCTATGTTATCGGATCGTTATATTTCCGATCGTTTCTTACCAGATAAAGCAATTGATTTAATTGATGAAGCATGTGCCATGATTCGAACTGAAAATGATTCTGTACCTGCTGAATTAGATGAAATCAATCGAAAAATCATGCGTTTAGAAATTGAAGAAACAGCTTTACGCAAAGAAACAGATAGTGCTAGTGCATTGCGTGTAGAAGCAATTCAAAAAGAATTATCAGAGCTAAAAGATAAACAAACAGTGATGAATGCTCAAGTACAAGAAGAAAAATCAGAAAATGATAAAATTCGTGAGAAAAAAGAACAATTAGAGCGTTCTCGTCGTGAATTAGAAGATGCACAACAACGAAATGATTATAATAAAGCAGCGGAAATTCAATATGGACGTATCCCAGCGTTAGAAAAAGAAATAAAACAATTAGAAGAGAAAAAAGTAGAAGAAGGTCGTCTATTACGAGAGGAAGTAACGGAAGAAGAAATTGCCGATATTATTTCTCGATGGACAGGAATTCCTGTTACAAAGCTTGTTGAAGGAGAACGAGAAAAATTACTTCGTTTACAAAGCATTTTAGCTGAACGTGTTGTTGGGCAAAGTGAAGCAGTTGAATTAGTATCAGATGCTGTTTTACGTGCTCGTGCAGGGGTAAAAGATCCGAATCGTCCAATTGGTTCCTTCATTTTCTTAGGACCAACAGGGGTAGGGAAAACAGAATTAGCCAAAACGTTAGCACAATCTTTATTTGATAGTGAAGATCAAATGATTCGAATTGACATGAGTGAGTATATGGAAAAACATGCTGTCTCTCGTTTAGTTGGTGCACCTCCAGGATATGTAGGTTATGAAGAAGGTGGACAATTAACAGAAGCGGTACGTCGTAAACCATATTCTGTTGTATTACTTGATGAAATTGAAAAAGCACATCCAGAAGTATTCAACATTTTATTACAAATGTTAGATGATGGTCGTGTAACAGATTCTCAAGGTCGTACAGTTGACTTTAAAAATACAGTTATCATTATGACATCTAACATTGGTTCTCATTTCTTATTAGATGGAATTAGTGATAGTGGAGAAATTAAAGAAGAAGCTCGTGAACAAGTATTAAGTCAATTACGCATGCATTTTAGACCAGAATTCTTAAATCGTGTGGATGACATTGTCTTATTTAAACCATTAACAACGAATGAAGTAACAGCCATTGTTGATAAAATTGCTGCTCAATTACAACAACGTTTAGAAGAGCGTCAAATTACGTTAACATTAACAAATGAGGCAAAAGTATTTGTTGCCAACGCTGCTTTTGATCCACATTATGGGGCAAGACCGTTAAAACGTTATATGCAACGTCATATTGAAACAAAACTGGCAAGAGAATTAATTGCAGGAACGATTAAAGATGGTCAACAAGTAGTGGTAGATGTTCGTGATGGGGAATTTGTGTTTGAAGTGAAATAAAATAGAAGAAAGGCTAACGAAACTCGTTAGCCTTTGTATTATTCATATTTTAATGACTTGGACTTTCAAATCCTTCATCTGAGATGCAATTAGCTAAAATAATAACTAAAACCCCAACAGCTAATCCTAAAATAGATGCAGTTTGGAAGTCATATGCAACTCCTGACATTGCTCCTAAAATATAGTAAGACATGTTGATTAAAAGTAATGACCATACTAATGCTAAAACATAACGCATAATTAATCACCTCGATTTCTGTATGTAGCAATTTTATTTTACCACAATGTCTAAAAAAAGTTCATTTTAAATATTCCGGGAGAAACAGTCCTTTTCTAGGTAATGTCCTACTCTTTTTTTTAAAGCAATCATATGTTGTAAGGAGGATATTCTAAAATAGGTGGTGACGAACGTGTGCATCACAAAAAGATACTATCAACTAGCAGATCAATGCTGTGTGACCTATTTGCCAGTAAAGCCAAGTGGATTTGGAATTTTATTATTAGGAGATCGCAATCACTACGTTGAAGGAGATACAAGTTTTTGGAATGAACATATTGGTTGGAGTAATCTGTTAGAAGACTTACAAGAAGAAGGTTACACTATTTTTTCTTCTAATTTATTTGGTTCTTCTTTTGGAAATGAAGCTGCTTATGACTTAGCGATTTTACAATATACACACCTTATGAAAAATGAAATTTTAAATGAGCAAATACACATCATTGCTGAAGGAACAGGTGTGTTAACTGCATTTGAACTGATGAAAAAAAATCGGGATTTAATTCGCTCTGTTGTTTTTATTAGCCCATGCTTAGATTTGTTTGACTATATTCATCGAGAGCAGAAACGTAAATTTTTTTATAAACGTTTAATGAATGAATTAAAAGCTGCATATGAATTAGCAGAAGAGCAAATTTTGTCATTCTCTAAGGTAAAGTCATTTGTTCAAGATGAGACAAATATTCCTGTGAAAATATATGCAGTAACAACTAGCTATGAACGAGAATGTTGCGATCTATACAAGGAACAAAAAATGCAAAATGCTGGCGAATTAGAAGTCACTTATTTTGTTAAAGAGAGAAAATATCAAATTGCAAAATCCATTTCGCTCTTTTTAAGTCAATATGAATCAGAGCTTTGAAAGGTGGATTGTTAAGATGAGGCGGGTTGTTATTTTTGAAGCATTATCATTCATTGGGTTTCAGCTTGTTGATACATTATTAAATGAAGGAATAGAGGTAATAGGAATCGACGAAATTGATTCTGAACGAAAAGAAGAAATGTTATTTTCAATAGGAAGAAACAGTAATTTTGAACTAGCATCTAGTTACGAACAAGAAAAAAAGACGCAATTATGCATTGGTTGTTTTTATGAACAGATGACAATGTTATCCTCCTTCAAAAAATGTGAACAATTTGGAATCCCAATGGTGATGATTTTTTCAAAAGAAAATGTAAAAATGGATATGGTTGGTGAAAAGATATTAATTGAAAATGTATATGGTCCATGGCGGCAAAAGGGATTAGCTGGGATAGACAAAGAAACAGCTATTTATGTGGATGATATTATTACGTATATTCTTTCTATTTGTCATGCCGTAATAGAGAAAATGGAAATCAATACGACGTTAAAGCCGAGTATTCCTTTTGATATAGGGAAGAAAAAAGTAGAAGAACATATGCAAAAATTTAATTGGCTCTATCGCGGATAAGTGCGAAAGTTTAAGATAGCTATGGACAAAAAATTTTTTTTACATTAAAATTAGTATCAGGTACTAAAAATAAGTGTTAACTAGCGGGGTGAGATTGTGAACGTTGGCATAATTGGAATTGGTTCGTATGTTCCACAAATTGTCGTAACAAATACAGATTTAGAAAAACGTTTAGATACATCAGATGAATGGATTCGTACACGAACAGGAATAGAAGAAAGACGTTTTGCAAGTGATGATATGGATACATCACATATGGGATTAGCAGCTGCTAAAGAAGCTTTAGAACAAGCAAATTTACAGCCTGAAGATATTGATTTAATTCTTGTGGCAACAGTAACGCCAGATTATTCTTTCCCATCTGTTGCATGCCTTATTCAAGAGAAGCTTGGAGCGACAAAGGCGGCTGCAATGGATGTTAGTGCGGCATGTGCTGGAATTATGTATGCAATGGTTACAGCGGAACAATTTATTAAAGCTGGTACGTATAAAAATGTGTTAGTTATTGGTGCAGAAAAGCTATCAAAACTAATTGATTGGGAAGATCGAAATACAGCTGTTTTATTTGGAGATGGCGCAAGTGCAGTTGTATTAGGAAAGGTTTCGGAAGGAAAAGGGATTTTATCATTTGAACTAGGAGCAGATGGAAGAGGTGCTACTCATTTATATGGTAATCCAACGATTACAATGAATGGAAGGGAAGTATTTAAATTCGCTGTTCGTCAAATGGGTGAATCTTGTTTAAATGTTGTAGAAAAAGCAGGACTTACAAAAGAAGATGTTGATTTCCTAGTGCCACATCAAGCAAATATTCGCATTATGGAATCGGCACGTGAGCGATTAAGGTTACCTGCAGATAAAATGAGTGTCGTTATTAAAAAATATGGTAATACATCTTCTGCTTCTATTATTATGGCATTAAATGAAGAATACAAGAATGGTAGAATTTATGATGGACAAAATATTGTATTAGTTGGTTTTGGTGGTGGCCTAACATGGGGAGCGATTTTGCTTCGTTGGGGCAAGTAAAGGTAAAAGGGTGTGGACAAATAAATGACTAAAAAAAGAGTTGTTATAACAGGTATTGGCGGTATTTCATCAGTAGGAAACACAGCTAGTGAAATGTGGGAAAATGTAAAAAATGGTGTATCAGGTATTGGCGAATTAACAAAGGTAGATGCTTCTTTATATCCAGTAAAAGTGGCTGCTGAAATAAAAGATTTCCAAGCAGAAAAATATATGGATAAAAAAGAAGCACGTCGTATGGATTTATTCGTTCAATATGCAGTTGCTGCATCAAAAATGGCACTTGAAGATAGTGGTTTAACAATTGACGAAAGTAATGCAGAAAATGTAGGTGTTTGGATTGGTTCTGGTATCGGTGGATTAAAAACATTTGAAGAACAACATGTTGTATTAATGGAAAAAGGCGCACGTCGTGTTAGTCCATTTTTAGTGCCAATGATGATTCCTGATATGGCAGCTGGAATGGTTTCAATTATGTTAGGTGCAAAAGGAATAAATGCATGTACGGTAACGGCATGTGCATCAGGAACAAATTCAATTGGTGATGCATTTAAGGTTATTCAACGTGGTGATGCAGATGTAATGATTACAGGGGGGACAGAATCACCAATTTCTAATATTGGTGTGGCAGGTTTCGCTTCTGCTCGTGCGTTATCACTAAACCCAGATCCAAAAACGGCTTGTCGACCTTTTGACAAAGAACGTGATGGATTTATTATGGGTGAAGGAGCAGGTATCATCGTGTTAGAAGAATTAGAACATGCAAAAGCACGTGGTGCCCATATTTATGCTGAAATTGTTGGATATGGTGCAACTGGTGATGCTTATCATATGACGGCTCCAGCACCGAATGGTGAAGGTGGCGCTCGTGCCATGAAAAAAGCATTACAAGATGCAGGTGTGACACCAGCAGATGTTGATTATATTAATGCCCATGGGACTAGTACAGATTTAAATGATAAATTTGAAACAGCGGCAATTAAAGAAGTATTTGGAGAGCATGCTTTTCAAGTAATGATAAGTTCTACAAAATCGATGACAGGACATTTATTAGGGGCAGCAGGTGGAGTTGAGGCAATCTTTACAGCGCTAGCGGTTCAAAATGACATCGTACCACCAACAATTAATTATACAACTCCAGACCCAGAGTGTGATTTAGATTATGTTCCAAATGAGGCAAGACAAAAAACAGTACGAGTTGCAATTAGTAACTCATTAGGTTTTGGTGGACATAACGCAACAATCGTATTAAAAAAATACGAAGCATAAAAAGAAAAAACGAAGATAGTTCTTACAATCTTTCGTAACGAAGTAAGAAAAATTGTAAGAAATTACAGCCGTAGGATATCTAGAAAAACACGCGATTATA
>JBJEFI010000123.1:0-6791 GCA_051873875.1 Bacillaceae bacterium
CATAAAAAAACCACCAAAACTATGTATTTGGTGGAGACGGCGGGAGTCGAACCCGCGTCCAAAGATATTGGCACTTAAGCTTCTACGAGCGTAGTCAATTTATTAGAGTTTCGCAATCACTTCAGCCAATTGACAGACGTCCGTGACGCTAGTCTGGTTAATCTCTTCCTTTGCCCTCAGACGGCGAGCTCCGGCGTATCCCACTGATTAGTGAACCTTTCTAACGCTACATGGGCGATAGAGCAGAAAGGCCTTTAGCATTAAGCAGCTAAAGCGAAATTATTGTTTTTGCCAGTTATTGGCTTTTGCGTTTTAACGAGGCCGACCCCTCGACTCGCAACTTAAGCTCAAACTACCCCTGTCGAATCCGTAACGTCCCCGTATATAAAATGGAGACCGATACGCATATAAGATGCAATCGGAACTAGGTTACATAAGTGTATATCCTACATTCACTTCATCGACGAGTATTACCGTCGACATGACTTATTATATCACAAAGTAATGCTTTTGCAATTGTAAAATTCTAGTGTACTTTCCTACATCTTTTGACGATCGCGGAATGCACGTTCAATTTCACGTTTTGCTTCTTTCGCTTTTAAGTCGTGACGTTTATCGTAATTCTTCTTCCCTTTGGCTACTCCAAGTAGCATTTTGGCAAAACCATTTTTTAAATAAATCTTTAATGGTACTAACGTATACCCTTCCTCTTTCGTTCTTCCAATTAATTTTTGGATTTGTTCCTTATGCAATAATAATTTACGAGAACGAAGTGGGTCATGATTAAATCGGTTCCCTTGCTCATATGGACTAATATGTAGTCCCATAATAAACACTTCACCATTTTTAATGATAGCATAGGAGTCCTTTAAGTTGGCACGTCCATTACGAAGGGACTTGATTTCTGTTCCTTGTAACACCATTCCACACTCATACGTATCTTCAATAAAGTAATCGTGGTTAGCCTTTTTATTTTGAGCAATTACTTTTCCTTCACCTTTTGGCATATTTTCACCTACTTTCCATTTGTATCATTATTTTAGCATAAAGGAATGGAGCGTGGGCAATATTCTGTAAGAAAAACCGCAATCGTTATTACTAATCGTAATAACGATTGGTAGTAGTCCTCCAACAAGAGTTGGAGCATCAACGCTAAAATTCCTGTCTTTGACTTTTAGAGATGATGCAAAACGTCTCGAGGAGAACAGCTAGAGGTTAGACAATTATATAAGCCTCAAAAATTTTATATTTTCTTATCCTTTTTAGAAAAAGGAAGATTTCTCTCCCTTTTATTTTTTCTTTTTCTTCTTCTTAGCGATTCCTTCGTAAAAGCCGCCTTTTTTCTTACCACTACCAGTACGTGGACGGTCTTTCCCGACAGTACGAGTTTTCTTTTTACGATCGCCTTCACTTTTCGTTTTACTTCTATCTGCACTTGATTCCGTAGTACGTTTGCGTTTACGTTCATCACCACGACGTTTTTTACGATTGCCACCACCATCGACGACAACTGGTCTATCTTGTCGTTTGCTACGACGAGTTCCCTTCATGCCCACTACTTCAAAATCAATAGCGCGTTCATCTTTATTTACATTAAGGACACGAACGGTAATTTCATCACCAATACGGAATACTTTCCCTGTTCGTTCCCCAATCATTGCATAATGAGCTTCATCATAGCGATAATAGTCATCTGTTAGATTTTGAACGTGAATTAAGCCTTCAATTGTATTCGGAAGCTCAACGAACATACCGAAGTTCGTTACAGAACTAATAATACCGTCATACGTTTCACCAATTTTGTCTAACATATATTCAGCTTTCTTCATGTCATCTGTTTCACGTTCCGCATCAACAGCACGACGTTCCATATTAGATGAATGTTCAGCAATGGCTGGTAAAAGCTCATTCCACTTTGCTTTCGTTTGTTCATCTATTTTGCCTTCAATTAAGTATGTGCGAATTAAACGATGAACGATTAAATCTGGGTAACGACGAATTGGAGATGTAAAGTGTGTATAGAAATCTGTTGATAATCCAAAGTGTCCAACACTTTCATCTAAATATTTTGCCTGACGCATAGAACGTAGCAATACAGTTGAAATAACCATTTCTTCTGGTTGACCAGCAACCATATCCAAAATTTGTTGAAGTGCACGAGGATGAATGTCATTCGCTTTCCCTTTTACTGTATAACCGAAGTTCGTAATGAATTCAAAGAAACGCTCTAATTTTTCTTCTTTTGGATCTTCATGAATACGATACATAAACGGCACATTTAACCAATGGAAATGTTCCGCTACTGTTTCATTGGCTGCAAGCATAAATTCTTCAATTAATCGTTCGGCAACAGAACGTTCACGCATAACGACATCTTGTGGATGACCATCTTCATCAACAACTACCTTTGCTTCTTTAAAGTCAAAGTCAATTGCGCCACGCTCCATACGTTTTTTTCGAAGAATACTCGCTAAGTTTGCCATTTCATCAAACATTGGCACAAGGGCTTCATAACGCTCTAGCAATTCCTCATCACGATCTTCGATAATTTTCTTCACATCGCTATATGTCATTCGTTCTGTCGTTTTAATGATACTTTCAAAAATTTCATGGCTTACAACTTCACCATGTTCATTAATTTCCATTTCACACGATAACGTAAAGCGATTTACCTTTGGATTTAGTGAACAAATCCCATTAGATAGACGATGTGGAATCATCGGAATAACACGGTCTACTAAGTAAATACTTGTACCACGGTCCGCTGCTTCTCTATCGATTGGTGAACCTTCCTTCACATAATAACTAACATCAGCAATGTGAACACCCAATTTATAGTTACCATTTTCAAGTTTCGTTACCGTAACCGCATCATCTAAGTCTTTTGCATCAGCACCGTCGATTGTAACAATCGTCTCATCACGTAAATCACGACGATTACCAATATCTTCTTCAGAAATTTCATCAGGAACTGCATAAGCTTGTTCCATTACTTCAACAGGGAACGCTTGTGGCAATCCAAATTTATGAATAACCGATAAAATATCCACACCAGGATCATTTTTATGCCCTAGAATTTGAATAACTTCTCCTTCTGCACTACGACGACCTTCTGGATATTGAGTAATTTTCACGATAACTTTATGCCCCTCAATCGCACCCATTGATGCGTTTTTCGGAATAAAAATATCGCTAATAAAACGCTTGTTATCTGGAACAACAAAGCCAAAATGCTTCGATGGAGAGTATGTACCGACCATTTCCTTTGTGCCACGTTCAATAATTTTGACAATGGTTCCTTCTTTTCGCGCACCTGAAGAAACAGATGTAATTCGAGCAAGTACTATATCTCCATGTAATGCACCATTTAATTCATTTGGTGGAATGAAAATATCTGGTTCCCCTTCACCTGGAACGACAAAGGCAAATCCTCTTTCATGTCCTGTTACTTTTCCTTTTACAATATTCATTTTTTCTGGCAATCCGAAACGATTGTTACTCCCTTGAATAATCAATCCATCTTGTTCAAGAGCAACAATTGCTTTGACAAAATCTTTATATTCTGCCGCTTCCGTAATGCCAAAAGCCTGTTCTAATTCTTTCATTGTTAACGGTTTATATGCTTCATCACGCATATAGGATAATATCTTTTCCTTATTCTCTTTCATTTGGTCCATTTTACCATCTCTTTTCTATGATAGAAAACGCCAGCATCTCTAGACACTAGCGCCTTATTATCTTTTATCTTGTACAATTTTAAGAAAGACTACCACTCTAGACTTTCTAAAAATTGATAAATATCTTCATTTAGTATATCTCGTTCTTTATCAATTGTAATAACATGCCCTGATTCTTCATAAAACTTTAATTTTTTAATCGATGATTGGGCTTCATCGAAAATAATATTGGCACTAGCTGGATCAATCATTTCATCATGACGAGCTTGAACGACAAACAAAGGTGCATATACCATATCTGTATTATGATGAATATCTTTCATAAAGTCACGTAATGATTTTAACGTATTCATCGGTGTTTCTTTAAAGCGCAGCATTTCTTCATTAATTTGTTCTGGTGATTTCCCTTCTTGCACTTTACATGCACGTGCATAACGTAGAACACCATGATACATTACTTCTTCACTTTTCGTAAACATTGGTGCACACATTGGTACAACCCCAACAACTGGATAGGTATAACTGATTTTCAAAGAAAATAAGCCACCTAATGATAAACCAACTACGGCAATCTTCTCATGCCCTAATTCTCTCAAATGATTATACCCATCTACAACATCTTTCCACCAATCACTTGGGCCTGTATGTACCAATTGCTCAGGAGGAACACCATGTCCTTTATATTGAGGCGCATGACATGTATACCCTCTGCGCTCTAAATATCTTCCTAATAAGCGTACATCTCCAGTATGCCCAGTAAATCCATGTAATAAAAGTACAGCCCGTTCTCCTCCCTCGAACGTAAACGGCTTTGGCTGCGAAAATTTCATTTTTCTTCCCCCTTGTTTTAGAACTATACACGTTAAAACGATAACCCATCTCTATTTAATTCAATCTTCACTGATATGAAAGCTTTCCCTTCAAAAGATAACAAATTGTCATTATTTATGTAAGGACATCTTTTTTAAAAAGATTTCCTTTAATTTCTAGTATAGCACACCCATAATATTATACTAACAAAGTTGCTTTTTTAGGAGGTAAAATAAAAAAGGATTAAGCCTCCATGGCCCAACCCTATTTATAACCTTATTTCATAAAGAAAGCTAATAAAACTGCAGTTACAAAAAATACAACAGAAGTACCAACTGTAATACGGTGTAATACTAAATCAATACCACGTGCTTTTTGTTTTCCAAATAATTGTTCTGCTCCACCAGCAATCGCACCTAAACCTGCACTTTTACTAGACTGTAACAATACTAAAACAATCATCATAATTGCTGAAATTACTAATAATATCGTTAAAAAAATTGTCATCCTAAACTCCACCTCCTGAAAAAAACCACGAAAAAACCTACTATAATTTTACTATGAATAACGTAAAGAAAGCAAGGACGAAAAGGAATTAACATCGTTTCGATTTAATTTAGACAAATGTTTATACTACTGCTACTTTGCTTTGTTACCTGTTCTTTACGCAATCATCACTAGAATTATAAGCCGTTCTCTTCTCCATATATGATACGTATCTCCTGTCATTTCCTTGTCAAATAAACAATAAATTATAAATCTTTACTCTTTTTTACCATAATAAAAGAAGCCCTTAAAAGGACTTCTTTTCGTCTATAAAAAGAATTGATACCATTTTAAAATTAAAGGATTTCTTTAAACATCTCGATTGTTTGTTCTTTTGTTGGCATAAATGGATTACCAGGTGCACAAGCATCTAATAAGGAATGACTTGCTAGTAAATCTAAATCTGGATTTTCTACGCCAAGTTCTTTTAATGATTTTGGAATACCTACTTCTTCAGATAACATCACAATTTTATCTAATACGAATTGACTACATTCTTCATCAGATTTCCCTGCTGTTACATATCCTAATTTTTCAGCAATTAATCGGAATTTATCTGGTGCATATTTTGCATTTTCACGTTCCACGATTGGTAGAAGCATGGCATTACATACACCATGTGGAAGATCATAAATTCCACCAAGTTGGTGAGCCATTGCATGAACATACCCTAAACCAGCGTTAGAGAAAGCCATACCAGCTAAGAAACAAGCATACACCATTTGTTCACGAGCCTCAACATTATGCCCATCTTTCACTGCCGTTGGAAGAGAATCAAAAATAATACGAACTGCTTCAAGTGCTGTTGCATTTGTAAGCTGATTTGAACCAGGTGTAACAATCGTTTCGATGGCATGTGTCAATGCATCCATCCCCGTTGCTGCCGTCAAACTAGCTGGCTTGTCTAACATAAGCATTGGGTCATTGACAGAAAGAATCGCTAAGCTATTTTTATCGACACAAACCATTTTTACGCCACGGTCTTCATCTGTAATAACATAATTAATTGTTAATTCAGCAGAAGTACCTGCTGTTGTATTGACCGCTACTGTTGGGAATCCAATTTTTGTTGATTTATGAAGTCCTTCGTAGTCTCGAACATTCCCACCGTTTGTAGCAAGAATAGAAATTGCACTTGCACAATCTTGTGGTGAACCGCCTCCGATTGAAAGTATAAAATCACATTGCTCTGCTTGTAATACCGCTAACCCTTTATCCACTTGAGCACAAGTTGGATTTGGTGTTACTTCATCATACACTACATACGTAATATTTACTGCATCTAATTGATCTGTTACTTTTTTTACAATACCGTTTGTACTTAGCACTTTATCCGTAACAATTAGGGCTTTTTTAAATCCCAAAAAAGCAACTTCAGTCCCTAATTGATTTAGACAATCACGCCCAATTAAGTTTTTACTTGGTAAATAGTACATCATAACCGATTCCCTCCAATTAGTTTGTTCAATATTTCACATATTAATGTTATCAAATAATAATAAAAGTTCCAATTATTTTTAGACAATCTAAATAAAAAAAGGTAGGAAATTCCTACCTTTCTTACACTGGAATTGGAATTTGAGCCATAGCTACTCCTGCAATGATTTGAACAGCAATAAAGAAAATAACTAATCCAATTGCCTTGTTCTTACTTAATCCAGCAACAATTTGTAAACCAATTACTTGTAATATCCAAATCCAAATTGAAAACACATCAA
Organism: Bacillaceae bacterium; assembly: GCA_051873875.1. Classification (GTDB taxonomy): domain Bacteria; phylum Bacillota; class Bacilli; order Bacillales; family Bacillaceae_G; genus JBJEFI01. The sequence continues at coordinate 6,752 of JBJEFI010000123.1, forward strand.
AAACAGATAGAATAGCATGTAAAGTGGTACCTGGTTCTGC
>JBJEFI010000124.1:0-6664 GCA_051873875.1 Bacillaceae bacterium
GCTAGGAATAGCCAACTGACAAGAATACCGGCTTACCTTCCCTCTTAGCTTTTTGAAATGCTTCAGGACTCCATTCCATCCAATTTACAGGGTTAGTTTTATGTTGTTGAAGATAAGGAGATTTAGACTTAACCAGCCAGTTATACTTTTTGGAGTGACGATCTTGAGTAAGATATTCTTTCATGATACTCATCCTTTCTTATTGGAAAATAACATCTATAGATATATCATTACCCTGTTTTACCCATTGTATTTCATAAATAACATCTTTCAAGTTTTCATTTAAATTTTTACATTTATCTTCATCATTAACATTATCCAAATTGGAAAGAAGAGTATATACTTTTTTATATTTTTCCAACTTTTCTTTATCGTCAATCGAGTTACTTTCATTCACGAATAACTCATAAGACTTGATTTGATCCTCTAATTTTTTTATCTCTCTTCTTAAAATATCAGCACGTTCTTTGTACTTTTCAAATGACTGCTCACCTTCTTCATATGCAAAATAAGCCCTCTCGATTGCTTTCTCTTTTTTATTAATTTGATTTTGTGCAGCATCTATTTTTATCTGATAATTACTAGTATCAACTATAAATCTTTCGCCTTCTTTTATGTTTTTTTCTATCTCATCTATTTTATTCTTCAGTCGTTTAGATAGAAAGTCCATTATTATCCATGCGTCTCCTGCGCTATTTCCACATTTATTACCAATGAAATCAGTACTATGGCATGTCCTAACGATAAATTTAAACTCATTTTTATATTTTCTTCTACCTACAGATAATGATTTATTACACTTTCCACACTTTAATAATCCAGCTAAAGGAAGTTTTATTTGTACAGATGTTTTCGGTACTTTCCTTCTTGATGATAACGTTGCTAAAATTTTATCATGCTCGTCTTGAGTTTTTAATGCTTTATGACAATTCTCCTTTATAAACCATTCTTCTCTTGGTTTGAATATTAACTTTTTAGCTTTCTTATTTTTATGTCCACTTCCCTCTGATTTGTTATAGATAATTCTCCCCAAGTGAACTTCTGAAAGCAAAATTCTTCTAACTCCATTTTCATGCCAATTTCCACCCTTTTGAGTTTTAATCCCCATTCGGTTTAATTCCCAAGCAATCTCATAAAACGGTTTGCCCGCAAAAAATTGATCAATCATAAATCTATACCATTTAGTTTTTTCCTCGTCTACATCTAAACCCTTAGTTTCCGCATTATATCTATAAGGAAACGGAGGAGTACCATTCACCCAATTTCCCATTTTAGCACCTCTACGCTTACCTCTTCTAAAACGTTTGCTAATAGCCCTGTATTCAATCCTGGCAAATAAATCTTCTACCTCACTCATCAAAATGTCGCTTTCATTATTTAAATCGTAAATTTTATTTGGTGTAATAATTAAACAATCATTATCCATCAACGTTTTGTTAATGAGGGCTTGTCCAGTTGATTCACGACTGAGACGATCCTTATCCACGACAAGAACGCCATCATATAAATCATCATTAATATCATCGAGCAACTTTTGCATTTCAGGACGATATTCTATTTCCGTGGATGTTCCCAATTCCTCATAAATTGTATATCTCCAGTTGTTGTTGATACACAGTTCAATAAGGTCTTGTTTATGCTTTTCTAAATCTTCCTCTAAACCACGAGACTTTCTGAGTAGTAATGCTACATCTTTAATTGATTCTATTTTTGTTTTTGTATTTACCATAACGTGTGATACTCCTTAGTAAAATATTGTATAAATTTATTATATACAAGAAAAGCCCTCCAAAGAAGGCTTTTAAAGATATTTTTGCATTTCTGGTTTTTCCGATATTTTAATTATTGAATCAACGTATTTATTGATATCTAAATCACCATAAAAAGTTCCTGTTATGTTATATCCTTTATATTTATATTTAATTACCTCTTTTTCCTTCCCTTTTACTAATTCAGGATCAACCATCCTCCGTTCACCTCGCTGTATATTTCTCCTCATCCACAACCTATGTACAATCCGACTTGTCCTATTCCCCATACTTTTTACTATCTCGATACTCTTTTAGTTTTCTTCTTACTTCTTTAGCTTCCTGAGTATGTGATGTATCTCGACTAACCCATTCATCAAGGTTAAATTCTTGTTCGTATTTATCAATTAAATTTTGTATTAATTTATTAACATACCACCTGTAGTTCTTTTTCTTTAAAATCCCACTAACCTCGATACCTACCTCTTCGCAGACACTAAAAGAAATACTTGATTTATTAATTCGTCCTTTATATGTATGATCTAGTTCATTTTGTGAAATGTATCGTATTTTTTCAAAATCCTCTATATGTACAAAAAATGTTCTGTGTTTATCTTCTAATCTAAAGTTAAATAAAAAACCAGGTATTACGCCTTCATACTTATTAGCTTCTACTAAGTTATCAATTTGATTCTGTTTGATGATGCTTTCTGAAAAGCTGATAGACTTAGATTTTGTGGATTTCATTTCTATTGGAAATAAATGTCCTTTAGTATATATCAAGCAATCATATTTATTCTGTGGTAGTTTAACTCTTGTTCGTAAATCAGGTGGCAACATGACATCCCTTACTCTGAAATACCATAACCCTTGTTCCTTTGTAGACTGTTCAATTGCCTTTTCGAATTCTTTTCCGGTACTCGCTATACATACCACTCCTTTAAAAGAAAGAGGTAAGGAGTGAACACTTACCTCTAATTATTTATTAATTTATTATATTAATGTATTCTTAATTTCTTCGATAGCTCTCATATACTTGTCTTCGCCATCTTTTAGAGGCAGATATCCTTTTCTAACTACTTCATATTCTACTTCGGGATTATCATTGGCGACTTTAACCTCACGTAGCAGTTTTATAAGATATGTATCTCCAGTCTCTTTTGATTTAAATTCGATTAGGTGTAAATCATCTTTCTTATTTGTAAAACTTTGGTGATTTATCTCTATTTCATTCAAGTCTTTAATCATTTCTAAAATATTCTTTCTTGTTAATACAGTATCTTTTGTATTAGTTGTACCTAAGAATTGTTTTTGTAATCTTTTCAACGCTTCTACTTTAAATTCATTAAAACTCATTTCATTGTTATTAGTCATTTCACACACACTCTCCTAATTATTTTTTAGTTTGTTTTATCCATCGGCAAATTTACATTTAAACATTAGCGACTACATATAAATCACCTCCTCAAATTATTTATTTATTTATTAAAATCAACGTTTTATTCTACACATATTTTTAAACACATGATTACCTTGTAATCTAGTTACTACACTAATTGGGGAATCCTTATCATCTGCATTCAAGTATCCCAGTGTATACATTGATTCATGACCTTCTTCAGTCTCCACAATCGCCAAGTCAATTTCGCTATTATAATAGTCATCTACATATGTGACGATATCTCCAACATTTACCAGCAATCCTTCTTTTCCTTTTTCCTCACATTTCAAAGCGTACTCATATGTGTAATAACTCAATCCACATATTTCACATAAATATTTTTCTATGCATTTTACCAATCGTTCTTCACCTCCTCATAAAATATCACTTTTATTATATGTAATTATTTATTAATTTAACATATAGCTATGATACGTATTTCATAGTTTCTTTCTCTATGTATTCTTCTATTTCACTAATCTCTTTATCACTAGCATTTATAGGGCTGTAAGCATCCATTTTACTCAATATTAATTGCTTATTAACTACATCCATTGACACTAGATTCAGATAGGTTGCAGGAAAACAAATACCAGACTTAGTAAAAAGATAAGTTGCCTTACCATCTATATTTTTAATTTCGACTCTCTCTGTTACTTCACCATTATATTTATACTCACTAGCAAATATTAAATGGCTAAATTCTGGTTTTGCTATAATCCTCTCCACATCACGATTATTAATGCCCATGTTTATTTTTTTGGTTTTTATAGCATCATATTCGATATTTTTTTGCTCATTCACTTCATTTAAAAGTTTTTCCAGGTAAACATTCATATCAGATAATTTTTTATTTTCATTTTCAGCACTTCTCCTCTTTTCTTTTTCCTTTTTTAGCTCTTCCCTCAACCTCTGAATAAGTTTTTCATTATCGTCCTTTTCTTTTTCCTCTTTTGTAGTAAAATCATAATCTTCCCATTTTAACTTGCTGACATTTATCTTTAATTTAAGAGTTTTATGTTCTTTGTCTGCTGTATTATACTTGGGCTTATATAAATTAATCAGGTACAATTCATATATCTTAGTTTCCGCTATTGTTTGGAAGCTGCAGTAGTCAACCTTTTGAACATCTTTATAACACACTGGATCTAAGTGACCCTGTGAGCTAAAATGCTCTTTGATTCGTTTTTCTACTCCTTGTGAAGTTCGTCCTACGTATATGACTTCATCTTCTTTATTAAAAAATCTATAAACACAATTCCTCATTCTTTTATTCTCCTTAATTTTTAATTTATCAAATAATATATTTCTTAACATGTTTCTTATGTTTTTCCTGTGCGTCTAGTTGTCTTTTAATCTCATCGTCTATTCCTGGTATTGATATATTCTTAGCTGCGTTATAATCTGCATTAGCTTTAAATCCACAATTCTGACAGATAAATTGTTCCTGTGTTGGCCTCCACAACTTCTTGTCTACCCCTTTATGTATGTAACCACATTTACTACATCTTGCTGATGTAAATGCAGGATTAACCTTTACAACTTTAATACCTTCCCTCTTAGCCTTATATTCTATCTTTTGTTGTAAATCATAATATGTCCAGTCACCTAAGAATGTACCTTTCTTTTCATCTGAAGCAATTCCTGATAAGTCTTCCATTTGTATTGTGCCACATTTATTCTTTATAGCAGTATCAACTACGTATTTAGCATACTTGTGATTGGTAGTGTTCTTAAAGTTTTCTACTTTCCCTTGTAGCTTCTCAATTGGCTTTATCCTCGTTGCTCTACCATGACCCCTTCTACCTTCTCCGCAATACTTACCTTGTCGTAGCATACTGTTTCTTCTAGTCTGAACACTTTTTCTAAAATGGGTGATTTCATCTCCGTCAATACTGGCACGTTTCAGAGAATCGTTGAATGCTATGTATACAGGTTTCGCTACTCCCATATCTATACCCATTATCTTATTTTCTATTAATTTATTACCTAATTCTTTTTCAAATTGATAAGTCAACATTAGATAATATTTATTTTTACGCTTAACAATTTCACTGTCACACATTTTATAAGTTCCATCTAAAATCCGATCAAGTATCTCATAAGCACCTTTACCAGTTTTAAGTATAACTAATTGTTGTCCTTTAGTGTTACGTTCTTTTGCTCCTTCTCGGGAAAGAAGAGATAGTTTAACTGTGTATTTTGATGAGTTGATTTTTGATAAATTTTTAATTGCTTGTGCTCTCATTGGGAACGAACCATCTCTTCTATATGTTGGAATTGATTTATTACCCTTTGCTATGTCTATTGATAATTCTTTAACTTTTTTACATGCATTTTGTGTAGCTGCATCAACAATTGTGCTATTTATGAAGGTTGCTAGTTTCTTAGTTTCAGAGTTAGCATCTGCCATATGCCCTTTACCCATTACTTCTTTATCTTTTGGATAATCCCCATACCGCTCATTATATCCAAAACTGAATTGTTGCCAATCATATGCCATAGTAGTTGCTTTAATCTTAACTTTCCATATAGCATAACTAATATCATCTAATAATTTATATAAATCTTTACCAAACTCTATCTTATATTTCATCGTTTGAGTTACTTTCATTATTTTATCTCCTTTGTTCGACATGTTCACATTAAGTTCGCACCTGATATTTATCTCAAGTTTTAATACATGTAGATTGCTACTTTTACCATGAGTATCTATGATTTAAGTACTGATTCCTACAACTTATATACAAATGTAGATTACTATGATACATGTTTTAAAAGTCTTTTTCTATTATATGCCTACAACTTACATATACATGTAAATTGCTACTGCAAAAATGTAACAATTCGTTGCCTAACCGGACTTTATGGTTAGAGTTTCACCTAATGTAAATTAGGAATCTTCATACGAAGTACCTTATCGAGCGTTCTGTTGGTGTTTAAACTCACGTAAAGTCTTTATAGTGTCGCACACACTCTCGATCATATATGTATAACTGCTTGCGATTGACTTTATAACCTCGATTTTAGGACGCTAGGTCGCCCTTGAGATGTTTTAATTATTAATTTATCAACTTATGATTCTTTAAATCATTTCCTCCCAACCTCCTTATCTGGTATTTCTTACCTCTTAATTTGATTATAAGGTGGTTGGAAGGATAATGCAAGGATTATTTATTAATTTATTATATAAATTTCATAGTTGTTCCATAAACCTTGTTTAGATCAATCTTTTCCATGATCTTAATGTGTTTAAGTACGTTTTCAGGGTTATATGTAATTGAATTACTTTTAATAGATTCCTTCATTTTAACCACTCCTTATTTAAATTTCTTATGGTAGTCCATTCCGTATTTCTTAAACATTTCAACATGCATAAGTACCGAGTATTCATTGATGATCCTCATTGTCTCTATTGCCTTTTCATACTCTTCTGAGCCTTCTAAGACATCTTTACGTTCAGTTAAATCTTTCG
>JBJEFI010000125.1:0-6627 GCA_051873875.1 Bacillaceae bacterium
TTTTCTATTACTATATGCTTTTTTTATAAATTCGTTTGGGTACTTCATTAGAAAAACAACAATGGTGAATATAAGGTTAGATGTAGATATATGCGATTTGCAAAAGAAATCTCAACTTTTAGCCAATAAAAAAAGCTAGACCATTAAAAATAGTCTAGCTTTCCTTCATTATCCTACAACAATGTTTACTAATTTGTTTGGAACAACAATTACTTTGCGAATTGTTTTTCCTTCTGTATGTTCTTTTACGTTTGCGTTAGCAAATGCAATTTCTTCTAATGCTTCTTTCGAAGAATCTTTTGGTGCTTTTAATTTCGCACGTACTTTACCATTTACTTGAACAACTAAGTTAATTTCGTCTTCTACTAACTTAGATTCGTCAGCAACTGGCCATGCTACATAAGAAATACTTTCTTCATGACCTAGACGTGCCCATAATTCTTCACCTAAGTGTGGTGCAAATGGTGCTAATAATTGTACGAATCCTTCCATACAATACTTCGGTAATACATCTGTTTTGTATGCTGCATTAACGAATACCATTAATTGAGAAATTGCTGTGTTAAAGCGAATTCCTTCAATGTCTTCTGTTACTTTTTTCACTGTTTGGTGATAGATTTTTTCAAGTTCTGCATTGTCTGCGCCCTCTTTAATTTTTGGATTAATAATGTCGTTATCTCCTAAGAATAAACGATGTACACGGTCTAAGAAACGACGTGCTCCATCTAATCCATCTTCACTCCAAGCAATGGAAGCGTCTAATGGTCCCATAAACATTTCGTATACACGTAATGTATCTGCACCATGTGAATTTACGATATCATCTGGATTTACTACATTTCCTTTTGATTTCGACATTTTCTCATTATTAGAACCTAAAATCATCCCTTGGTTAAATAATTTTTGGAATGGCTCTTTTGTTGGGACTACGCCGATATCATATAAGAATTTATGCCAAAAGCGTGCATATAATAAATGAAGTACGGCATGCTCTGCTCCACCGATATAAATATCGATTGGTAACCATTGTTTTAATTTTTCTGGGTCAGCTAATGCTTCATTGTTATGCGGATCGATATAACGTAAATAATACCAGCAGCTTCCGCCCCATTGTGGCATTGTATTTGTTTCACGACGACCTTTCTTACCTGTTACTGGGTCTACTACGTTTAACCACTCTTCTGCATTGGCAAGTGGTGATTCACCTGTACCAGATGGACGAATGTTATCCATTTTTGGTAAGACAACTGGTAATTGATCTTCTGGAACGGCTGTCATTGTGCCATCTTCCCAATGAATCATTGGAATTGGCTCACCCCAATAACGTTGGCGAGAGAATAACCAATCACGTAAACGATATGTTACTTTACGTTGACCAGCATGTGTTGCTTCTAACCAGTCAATCATTTTTGTCATTGCTTCTTCTTTGTTTAAGCCATTTAAAAATGCTGAGTTTACGTGTGGACCGTCTTCTGTATAAGCAGCTTCTTCGATGTTTCCACCTTGTAATACTTCAACAATCGGTAATTCGAATTTTTTCGCAAATTCATAGTCACGCTCATCATGAGCAGGAACAGCCATAATTGCACCGCTACCGTAAGATGCTAATACATAGTCAGCAATCCAAATTGGTAATTTCTCACCATTTACTGGGTTCACTGCATATGCACCAGTGAATACACCTGTTTTTTCTTTCGCTAATTCTGTACGCTCTAAATCACTCTTTGTTTTCACAGAGTTTACATATGCTTCAACCGCTTCTTTTTGATCAGCTGTTGTAATTTTTTCAACTAATGCATGCTCTGGTGCTAATACTGTGTAAGTAGCTCCGAAAAGTGTATCAGGACGAGTTGTGAATACAACAAATGATTCATCATGACCGTCAATTTTGAACGTTACTTCCGCCCCTTCTGAACGACCAATCCAGTTACGTTGCATATCTTTTACGCTTTCTGGCCAGTCTAATTCTTCAAGGTCTTCTAATAAACGATCTGCGTATTCCGTAATTTTTAATACCCATTGTTTCATTGGGCGACGTTCAACTGGGTGACCCCCACGCTCAGAAAGACCATCGATTACTTCTTCGTTTGCTAAAACTGTGCCAAGTGCTGGACACCAGTTTACAGGTACTTCATCAACGAATGCTAATCCTTTTTCATATAACTTAATGAAAATCCATTGTGTCCATTTGTAATAATCTGGATGTGTTGTATTTACTTCACGATCCCAATCATAAGAGAAACCTAACGATTTAATTTGGTTACGGAACGTGTTGATGTTTAACTCTGTAAATTCAGCTGGGTCATTACCTGTATCTAACGCATATTGCTCAGCTGGTAATCCAAATGCATCCCACCCCATTGGATGTAATACATTGTACCCTTGAGCACGTTTCATACGAGATAAAATATCTGTTGCCGTATACCCTTCTGGATGTCCTACGTGTAATCCTGCACCTGATGGATATGGAAACATATCTAATGCATAAAATTTTGGTTTGTCAGCATCTTCAGTTGTTTTAAATGTTTTATTTGCTTCCCAATATTGCTGCCACTTTTTCTCAATTTCTTGATGATTATAAGCCATTTTTATTTCCTCCTTCTTTCCTCTATATAACAATGATTTCTCCTTTAGTGTTGACAGGGATAAAGTAAAACTTACCAGCAGTAGACGTTTTCTTTCTTCTACAAATGATCAGTTGAACCAAACGGGTCCTTAAGAACTTCTTAATGTTCATTAGGCCGGGATAGACAACAAAAAACCCCTCATCCCAAGAATAGGGACGAGAGGTTATTATTTAACATTCCCGCGGTACCACCCACATTAGTATGCACAAAGACATACTCGCTTAATCCTGTAACGTAGGGGATACGGCAATCCTTAATCAGCATTTGCTTTTCACAATTGCAACTACAAGGTGAGTTCATGAAATAACTTAGTTTGACTTCCACCAACCGTCAACTCTCTGTGCTCGTTCTTTTCACTACTAGTCCTTATCATCGTTTTTTATAAAATTCAATTACAAGTAATTCTAAAACATTCCAGCTATCATGTCAACGCTATACAAAGGTCACCAGCACCCATTTTATTTTCTTTTCACTCCCATCAATTAAACGTACAATATGATGTATGAATGCTTTCTAATTAGAAAGGAGGTAAATTATGAAAAAAGAAGAACAAATCATAAACGACATCTTAACCTTTGCCAAAGAAGAAAATAATGTAAGAGCAGTGATGCTCAATGGTTCTCGCTTAAATATTCATGCACCAAAAGATGAGATGCAAGACTATGATGTTGTTTTCTTTGTAACACAATTTGAAAAGGAATATTATAAAAAAAATCAAGGTTGGATAAAGCGTTTTGGTGACTTAGTCATGCTCCAACAAAATGAAATCAATGAAGATTCCTATATCTTTTTAATACAATTTAAAGATGGGTTACGGATTGATTTACGATTTGTAAATATTGATAAAATGAATGCTTGTATACAAGAAGATACGTTAAGTAAGATTCTATTAGATAAAGATAACTGTTGCCCTTCTCTCCCTGCTCCTACTGATTGTTGCCATTACGTTCAAAAACCATCACAAAAACAATTTGATGAATGCATAAATGAACTATGGTGGATTCAAATGAATATTGCCAAAGGAATATGGCGAGATGAATTACCTTACGCTAAATATATGTTTGACGTTATTTTGATGCAAGAAATAATAACATTAATAAGCTGGAAGATTGGTCTTGAACATGAATGGCAAGTAAATATAGGAAAAGCTGGCAAGTGGTTAAAACGCTATTTATCAATAGAAACATATGAACAATTTATAGCCTTATATCCAGGAACAAACTACGAAGAAATGTGGAACTGTCTTTTTAATTGTGGAACTTTTATTCGCCAGATTGGACTTGAGGTTGCAGAAAAGTTACATTATGAGTATCCTATGCAAATGGATGAAAATGTAACAGCTTATTTAAAAGAAATAAAAGAGAAATGAGGAACTAACAGTGATTACATATGAGATATTCCCCTTTACAGATGAAAAATTAAAAGATGCTTATAATGTTCGTCGTGCTGTTTTCATTAATGAACAACAAATTGCGGAAGAGCTTGAAATTGATGAATTAGAACCAGAAGCTATCCATCTAGCCTTATATGATACGAACAAAGCTGTTGGAGCAGGGCGCATTCGTATTTTAGAAGGTGAGATTGGCAAACTAGAACGCATTTGTATTTTAAAAGAGTATCGAAAACAAGGACTTGGAAAAGTGATTATGGATGCTTTTGAAGCATACGGAGAAAACCAAGGAATAACAACGTTTAAACTAAATGCCCAAGAAAGTGCCGTTGCCTTTTATAAAAAGCTTGGCTATGTTGTCACTTCTGATATGTTTTATGATGCAGGTATTCCCCACTATGAAATGAAAAAATACATCGAAACGAAAGAAAGCTAAACCTACTATTTGGTAGATTTAGCTTTTTTCATTATCGTTTTAACTGTTGTTGAATTGCTTCAATTTTTTCGATATCTTGTTCTTCTTGCCCTAACAGATGCAATAGCTCTAGCTCTAATAAATAACGTTGTTCATTATCATCTGTTATTGTTTCTTCCTGATCTTTGTTTTCCCATTCTTGATATGTTCCTAAATACGTATTTACCTTGCCATCTTCAATGAACAATACTTTATTGCATAGACGTCGTAGTAAATAAACATCATGGGAAACGACTAAAATAGCTCCTTTATAATTATCTAACGCTTCTTCAATTTTCTCTCGTGTTTCAATATCTAAATAATTTGTTGGTTCATCTAAGACGAGTAAATCAGCATCAGAAAAATATAATTTTACAAAAGCAACACGACATTTTTCACCCATACTTAACGTGGATATTTTCTTATACACATCCTCTTTTCGGAATAAGAAACAAGCTAGTATCGTTCGTGCTTCACTTTGGGTAATCGCCGAAAGACTCATCACTTCTTCTAAAATAGTTCTATCTTTCTTTAAATTATCTAGCTCCTGCATAAAATAACTAATTTTCAATTGAGGATGATGAGAAACGGTTCCTTTTGTTGGCTGTAATAACTTTGTGACGATTTTTAACAGCGTTGTTTTTCCTGATCCATTTTTTCCAACGAGACCAATTCGTTCGCCTCGTTCAATCGTAAACTGAACATCTTTAAACAGAAAATGCTCCTGATCATAGGAAAAAGAAACGTGATCCACCTGTACGAATCGGCGTGCGAAAAATGCTTCTCCATCAAAGGCTGTAGAAATTGTCTTCGCCTCCACTGGTCGATCAATGCTTTCCTTTTCCAATCGCTTTAGCGCTTGTTCCTTCGCTTTATATTTCACCGCTCCCTTTGCCGCTCTTCTCTGGGCAAAAGGGTCACGAACACTTGCCGCTGCATTTGCTTGTTGATACCAATTTTTATAAATCGCAATCATTTCTCGCAGCTTTTTCTTTTCTTTTTCTTGTTTTTCATATAAGGATTGCTCTGTTTTTCGTTCATGTTCTTTTTGACATTTATAGAAAGTATAGCCCCCGTGATACACGTTCGTTCCTTTTGGTGTTAACTCAATCGTCGTCGTTGCCACATCATCAATAAAAGCCCTATCGTGAGAAATAAACAAGACCGTACCTACAAAACTTTTTAACCATTTCGTTAACCATTGAACGGTTTCCATATCGATATGGTTTGTTGGCTCATCTAATATTAGAAAACGTGGATTGCCCATTAGTACTCTTGCTAAACCTGCTCTTGTTTTTTGTCCCCCACTTAAGGTATCAAAACATGTATCCCACAATTGTTCTGAAATCCCCATTTGTTTTAAATTCCGTTCTACATGTTCTTCCCATTCATAGCCATTCTTTTCAATGTATTGCTGCAAAATGTTGTTATAGGCATCGATAATTTCCGTCTTTGCTCCTTCTTCCTCCCAACGTTCAAGTGCATGAGCCAACTTTTTCTTTAAGGAAAATAATTGTTCATTTTGTTGTTCAACTACTTCTCTAACAGTACATGCATGAAACATCGTTAAATCTTGTTGAAGTACCCCAATGCTTTCCTTTGGAACGTGTAAAGAAAAAGTCCCCTTTGCAAGTGTAAGATTCCCTAATAACACTTGAATAAGAGATGTTTTGCCAACCCCATTTTGCCCAATTAAGGCAATACGTTGTCCTTCCGTTACTTCAAATGAAATATTCTCCACTATTTGTTGTCCATTATATTCAATACAGCCTTTATCTATTTTCGCAAGTAACATACATACCAATCCCTTCAAAAAGTAAATAAAATAAAAAACCACAGAGTGCTCCCTGTGGTTTAAAGGCTGGTATGCATAAAGAAACTACGCCTATTTTTACGTAGCTTACATCTATTTGTTTATCCGTTGCATCAAAAATAGACACACGTATCCCATCCCTCTGCCCACAGGCAAAGCACTTTTGGCTATAAAATTAGCTGAAAAAGTGTTATTGGATGTACATAATGTGAATATTGATGCCTCCTTCAATTTGTTATTGTTAGTATATCATATTTTTCTAAAAAGGAACGAATCATTTACGAAAGATTTTCTTGCTTACCTGTAAATCTTCTAAGCAATTGAAAAGGGAGTAATTTATCTA
>JBJEFI010000126.1:0-6568 GCA_051873875.1 Bacillaceae bacterium
CATTCATTTTTTTCGATAAAAAGATATAGTAGTGGCAAAAAGTTTGATTTTTAATTAAGAAAAACCGGCTGAAGGACAGTTGTCCAACAGTCGGGCATTTTCTTTACTTATACGTCGAAAGTATAAGTGATTTGATATTTGAAAGTACCAGTTATTGGTGAACCGGCATTATTTTGAATTGTGATTGCTTCAACATTATCAAAAACACTTGCAAACGAAGAACCATCTTCAACTATATTAACGAAAGTAGGATCGTTATCACTGAATATTACAGTTAAAAGGATATTGTTATTCCCCGTATTTTCAAGGGAAAAAGCAACTACAGCTCTAATCTCATCATCTATAAATAAAATTGTATTCGGATTAGCAGGATTATCTGAACCTGTAACTGGAGTACAATTTGAGAAAGTTAATGTTTCCTCATGTCTACCTGGGCAGGAGTCCTTAAAGTTTTTATCAGCCACATCTATCAACCTCCTTTCCTTTAATCTATCGTTATAATATGTCGCTTTGAAAAAGTCGTTTGGACAAAACGGTAATGAATTTGAAGTTGGTGATTTAACTAAGTTAGTATTTTCTTTAGTTGGTGACTTTAAAGCTATTCAAAGAAGAAAGTATAAGTGGTTTTCTTGGTGAGCACCTCCCTTTTGATAGGGCGATGCCTTTTTTATATGATTTAAAAATATAAGTTCAAAACTGCTATTTTAAGGGGAGGAATCAAATTGTGTTAGAATTTTAATGGAACGTGTAAGGGCGGTAGAGGAAAAATGACAATAAAAAATATCCATTAGGACAAGGGAGAGAAGAACAGCGATAAACTTTTCGAGAGAAAAATGATTACCTTTTTATTTAATTTTTTAGAGGTATAAGCTATACTTTTTTTTAGGGATTAAAAAATGCTTCTAATTTTATAAAGAAATACACAAATATAATCGCCTAGGAAGGTTGAAGTAGAATTAGATTAAACAAATGGATAACCTTTTAAAAGAATAGGTTTGTTATAAGAGTTCGGAATTTTAGAACTGTTAAGGAATCGAGTTAGTAGCCTATATTTATTACTTGTGTAGGAACGTAACATATAGTCGGATTTATTAAGAGATAGATGTAGGAGTGTTTAGAAAACAAAATAATAAAAGTTATTTAATGAAAAAGGAAAAATTAGTTTGAAAATGGAGAAATGAGATGAACAATACGATAAAACAGAAATCAACTAAACTGAAGATAGTTTCACGAATGTTAATAATTATTATTGGGGCTTTTATAACAGCCTATGGACTAGAAGCAGTATTAATCCCAAACAGGGTATCAGATGGTGGTGTGACAGGTCTTAGTATCGTTGGTTCAAAACTATTTGGATTGCCATTAGGACTTCTGATTGCAATCCTTAATGTCCCTTTTGTTTGGCTAGGTTATAAACAAATCGGGAAAAGTTTTGCTATCTATTCGATTACTGGAATTGTTTCACTAGCAGTTGGCACGAGCCTTATGCATCATGTACCAACTATTATTGAAGGCGATACATTGTTAGTTACCGTTGTTGGTGGTATCATCATCGGTTTTGGTATGGGATTAGCATTACGTAATGGTGGTGCATTAGATGGAATTGATATGTTAGCTGTACTACTTTCACGAAAATTACCTTTCGGGACAAGTGATTTAATACTATTCTTAAACATGTTTGTCTTTATAATTGTATCAACAGTATTTGGTCTTCAAGGAGCAATTCTTTCGGCAATTGCTTACTTTATTGCTTCTAAAGTGATTCACATTGTTGAAGAAGGTTTAAGCGGTTCTAAAACCTTTAAAATTATCACACAGCAACCTGAATTAATGATAGAGACAATTCGTGATCGATTAGGTCGAAGTGCAACATATTCAGAAGTGTACGGTGGCTATTCAAAGGAACAATTCAAAGAAATCACTTGTGTCATTAACCGTCTAGAAGAAAGCAAAATGAAAGAAATTATTAAGGATATTGATCCAGGGGCATTTGTTACGGTATATGACGTAGCAGAAGTTAAGGGCGGTAATTTCAAAAAGCGTGATATTCATTAATTAAAAACTGGGCGTTATTACATGAAAGTAGAAAACTTTTTAATTATAACAAGAGAAATACTTATCTAAATAGATGTTGCTAAGCACTTCACACACGTAAGAACTGTTGTGAATTGGCTATTAAACAAATAAAGCAGTTGCCTTGTGAGCACTGCTTATTTGTTAATTAGTTTCTATAAGGGATGAACATATAGAATATATAAAGGTATTATTACAAAAAGTAATCACCTTGACCAGAGAATTTCATTCAATTTATCGAACTCGAATATGATATTTAAAGTTAACATACTTGATATAATCAAATGGAGAATTTATGATTGGAATTATCTACATATTTAGAATGTTATGTACAAAATTGATGGAACAAGGTAGCATCGAGGCTGATATCATAAAGAAAGATTTGTTAAATAGGTGTTTGTTTTTTAGAATCTTTTTCTTGTACAGTATTTTTGATGTGTTGATTTCCAGAAAACTTATAGGGCCATTTGAGTTTTTTATCATAATTAACAGAAGGAGAATATAAAACATGGTAAGTTGGATTTCGGATATAATGGGGCAATTTGGATACATAGGTATTTTTTTATTAATTACTCTAGAAAATCTATTTCCTCCGATTCCATCAGAGGTTATCTTAACATTTGGAGGGTTTATGACTACTTATACCTCCCTAAGTGTTTTTGGTATTGTTGTAGCTTCCACAATTGGATCAGTGGCAGGAGCAGTTGTTCTTTATGGTATCGGTAGGATTATTGACATAGACAGAATAGAAAAAATTGTTGAGAAGTGGGGACATATTCTTCGATTATCCAAACAGGATGTTCATAAAGCGAATGGTTGGTTTTTAAAATATGGGGCGTGGACAGTATTTTTCTGTCGGTTTATCCCTTTAATTAGAAGTTTAATCTCCTTACCGGCTGGAATGGCACATATGAAATTTGGAACATTTCTAGCATTAACAACTCTAGGAACATTAACTTGGAATGTTGTTCTTATTAATGTAGGTGCTGCAGTTGGTGGTTCATGGGAAACAATTGTAGGTTATATGGATATCTATTCAAATGTGGCATATATAGCACTGGCAGTACTATTTATGGTATTTGTTGTGTTGTTTATTCGAAAAAAAAATGATGTTGAATAAGTATTTTCTTATTGAAAGAACATATTTTACACGATAATGGTTTATCGTGTTTTTTGTTGTTTTAAAAGAAAAGGTTTTACTTTATTTGGAAGTAATAGGCGATGTAACAACGCTTACATGCTTTATTAAAAGATAGATTACTATTTATGTATTTTCTTGTTACTAAACTATCATCATAATTGACAAAGGTGACTTAAAGTGTTAGTCTAAGTTATGTAGTATTAAAAACTATATAACTTAGAGGATTGAACTTTGGAGGGGACCATGATAAAAATCGTATCAGATTCATCGACACTTTATTCAATGGATGAAGCAAAGAAAAAGAATGTAGATATAACACCGTTAACAGTAACAATTAATAATAAGAGCTATAGAGAACTCGAAGATATTCAAACAGAGGAATTTGTTGAAATTATTCGTCAGGGGCATGTTCCAATTTCATCTCAGCCAGCTATTGGTGAGGTAGTTGAAATGTATAATCAGTATCCAGAGGATGAAATTATTAATATTACATTAGCAGACGGACTTTCTGGAACATATAACTCAGCGTGTATGGCAAAAGGAATGGTTGAACATGGAGAATCAATTACAGTAATTAACTCCAAAACACTTTGTGGGCCTCAACGTTATTTAGTAGATGTAGCGGTAAAATTAGCCGAAGCGAACAAAACGAAATCAGAAATTATTGAAGAGATTGAAGCGTTAATGGAAACCTCGCAATCTTTCTTAATTCCTCATGATTTCGAATACTTAGTTAGAGGTGGAAGACTATCTCCTTTAGTAGGACGTGTTGGATCATTCTTAAAGCTTGTTCCTGTTATGTCTCTTTCAGAAGATAGTACAAGGCTAATCAAATTTACGACGAAACGAACATTTAAAAAAGCAATTCAAGCAATTTGTGATAAGTTAATTGCAGATGGCGTTAATGAACAATATAAAGTTTATATTACACATGCATGTAATGAAGGATTGGCAACAGAAGCAAAAGGGGTTATAATGAAAAATATGGAAAATACAGAAGTGGAGATTAAATTGCTTACTCCTGCGTTTACTACTCAAGGTGGACCGGACTGTGTTGCTATTCAAGTAATCAAAAAGCATGATAGTATAATGTAAATTGAAAAATAGAAAGGACGATGAAGATGTATAATCATGAAAATGAGATAAAAAATATTTTAGATTTTCGTTGTCCAAGATATAGAGAATTACCGACCATTTCTTTGTATAAAGATCAAGTTATTTTGTACATTGAAGAAACGATGAAGCCATTAAATTTAAATTCGACGGAAAAAATATTAACGCCGACAATGCTTAATAATTATGTGAAACAAAAAGTTGTTTCTCCTCCTGAAAATCGACTATATAATGAGAAGCATCTTGCTTATCTTATTGTCGTATGCTTATTAAAACACGTTTATAGCTTAACAGATATTTGTCAGCTTATTAAAGCGCAAATAGACACATATCCGATTGAACAAGCCTATGATTATTTCTGCGCAGAATTAGAGAAGTCATTAAAATATTTTTTTGGTGTACGAGATATTAGCAAGCCGATTGAAGGAAAAGAGAGAACAGTTGAAATGGAGCTTGTTCAATCTGTATGTATTTCCGTTTCCAACAAATTATTTGTTGATAAATATTTAATGGATAAACAACAATCAGCTATTAGAGCTGTAAAATAATGAAGATATATAATGAAAGATAGTTATTTCTTAAGAATAGGTGTCTTACTTTAAAAGCAGTCTCTTGTAGGGACTGCTTTTTCTTATTGCAACAAGCGTTATAAGAAGCCCTTACTTTTCATAAATTTTGGATATATGCCGTTTAAAGATACAGCAGCAAGATAGTTTTATAGCGTATAATTAAAGAAATAGAGTACGTACGGGAATGTATAAGAGGGGAAAAATGAACACAAAACGAGCCCAAAAGATTGAAAAGATTTTCGATAAGGTAACACATTTTAATCAAGTGCATGAAGCTGTCTTGCTTGTTGGAGATACAAGTGATAGTGATGAAGCATTGGCGTATATAAAGGAATTGAAGATAAAGTAAAGCTGTTATTTTTAGTAAATGGTATAGAAAAAAGCTAAAACTTAGTTAAAGCGAAATCCTTTAATTGGTTTTAGCTTTTTCGTTTTGTTTTAGCAGACATCAAATTTCTCCCTTCAAAATTTAGTGAAAACAGAGAAGGTTAAACAGGGGATGAAAGAAAACTCCCACTGATGGAAGTTTCACTTTACTAAATTGATCATTTTTATTCATGATTTGCAATAGCAACTTTACATAGGCAAATACCCTTACCAAATAGATAGGCAATCATACAATGTAGAGTGATGAAAATAAAATGTAGTTAGAAGGAGGTCTTCGTGAGAATATGGATACGAAACCATCTCGCCTCTGTCAGGAGTTTGCAAAGGTTTTAGATGCTACACCAGCTATAATTAATGATGTTTGTACAGCAACTCGATCACGAACAAATATTCATCCAGTTGTATTAGGAAGGAAAGCAAATTCTTTTATGTTTATCCCTCAAGCTTTTTCCTTTGAAAGTATGGATGATAATGGAAGAGGATTATGCCTTGGTGAAACAGTTATTTTACAAGAAGAAATTAATTCTTTCATGAGTAAACTCCGCGAGCATAATATTATTGTAACTGCTGTTCATAATCATTGGTTATTTGATAGACCACGTCTTATGTATATGCATTTTGAATCGATTGATAAGCCACTTAGGTTTGCTAGAAAAGTTCGAGATGCAATGAAAGTATTAACTACACGAACAGTTTCTGGTGATTCTTTATCAGAAAAAAGTGATATATATATGCCAGGTGCGAATCTTTGTGATGAATTCAATAAGATTCTTGGAGGAACAACGCACACATTTGAAAATGGACAATGTATTGTTATGAAGTCTCGTACAAATATTCACCCTACCGTTCTCGGAAAAAATGGTAGATCATTTTTATTAATCCCACAAATGTTTGCTTTTGAATCGATGACAAAAGATGGGCTTGCCCTTTGTAGTGGTGAAACCGTTATTCTGCAGGATGAAATAGAAAATTTTATTAGTAAGTTACGCAAACATGGAATAATTGTTACGGCCCTTCATAATCATTGGTTATTTGATGAACCACGCCTTATGTATATGCACTTTGAATTGATTGATAAACCACTTGATTTTGCGAAAAAAGTTCGAGATGCATTAAGTGTTTTAACAACGAAAACAGTTCGTGTATAGGAGAACGTTTGAAAAAAACAGATAGGAAACTATAAAAGAGAGAAGGGAGTGATTGATGAAATCAACTCCCTTTTTTTATTATTTAAATTTCCTTACAGCATGAATGGCTACTCTTATGAGCAGGAGGACACTAATGT
>JBJEFI010000127.1:0-3582 GCA_051873875.1 Bacillaceae bacterium
AAGAAACTAAAAAGCACTTCTTTTGAAAAAATAAATCAAAGGAAGTGCTTTTTTAGTTATGGTACTTGCGGTCCACCTCTCATTTCAGGAAGAGCACCTGTTTTAAATGTCCAAATTTCGGAGTAGTTTTTACCTTCGAATTGGTCTTGAACAAGGGCGTACCAGCTATATTGCTGATAAGAGCGGAGGTTTGGCCAAGTCACAGTTGCAATGTCACCAGCAGCAAGGTCGTTAACATGACCGATGACGTCATTTGTATAGACACTTACTTCGAAGTAGTCTGTTTCGACGACTTTTTTGGCTGGCCATAAGTTTAGCTTCATTGTAAATTCATCTTTATTTGGATATTGCTTTGGATCATAATAGTTCCAATCATTTACGTAAGGTGAATATGTTTTTACATCAATTGTATTCGTATCTTGGTCAACTAGTAAAAGGCGTAAATAGCCATTGCCGCCTTTAGTAATGCCTTGATAGTTAGCCATCATCTGATAGACACGTCTGTCTGGGATGCCATCATTGTCATCGTCAATTTCATCAATTAATGTTTCACTGTCATAGTAATGTCCACATAAGACAGCAATGACGTTTTTGTTTGGAACAACAACTTCATTAAAAAGCTGTTCGCCAATTAAGCTTCTTGAACCAGATGTTAGCAGGTATTCATGAACATTTAAAATAACTTTTCGGTCTGCATACATGGTGATAATTTTATTTAACCATTCTATTTCTTCTTCTCCAATGTTCCAGCCCATATATAACATGACATAATCATTACCAGCAGCAGAAACGAGGTCGTAATGTCCTTGGTTATTTTTGTATGAGCCACCATAAGTAGGTTGGGATTGGAATCGGTCTGTACCGAACCATTTTTTAAAGGCACTGTAGTCTCCGGTTTTATGGTCTACGTCATGGTTGCCAGCTAATACACCATAGGGCATTTTGTAATTATCAAATAGCTTAAATGTTTTATCGGCATTTTCCCATTGGGTTGTATCATAAGCTTCATCGACTAAATCGCCTGTATGAAAAACGTATTGAATGTTGTATTGGTCACGATTTGATACGACCCATTCCACCATATAACGTTGAATATCTGGATAGTGCTCAGAATAGTATTGAGTGTCAGACATCCAAACGAAGCTGTATTCATAATCCTTTTCCAAAAACGGAAAAATTTCATCTTGGACCATTACTTGGATAACATTATCTTCTATATAATTAATTGGTGAAATGAAGGCCTCTAGTGAAAATGGTTTTTCATCAGCAATTTGATACGTAACCTCATCCCACATTCTGTTTTTGACGTTCCATACATACATTGTAACTTTTCGTCCTTCTAGAGAAGAACCATTCCATTTTAATTTTACTTGATCCTGTTTCGTTAACTGTTCATCTACATGAACTTCAAAGCGATGATAGGGAAATTTCGTTGAATGTTTCGTTTTGAACGTATTTTCATCTAAAGTTGTCATTGCTTTTCTTTCCCCTGTGGTGACAGGACGTTCTCCTTTTGCCATCATCGTTTTTGGTGGTTCTGTATCGGCTGAACCAGTGAAAATGCGCATATGTTTTTTATCTGCTGGTGTGTAGCGAGCGCCTTTGAAAAAGGTAACGTCTAACTTATCTTTCGTCGGATCATCCACGCTAACAGATAATTCAGGATGAAGCTCTCGTACTTTTTTAGTTGTCTTTGGATTAATCAAATCTGGCTGTAATGGGTTTTCAGCCGTCGTTTGAAAAGAAATACTTTTCTCCACTTCATTTCCAGCTTCATCTGTACTTTTTAAAATAAGTAAGTGATTTCCTGGTGGCAACGTGGTTGAAGCGGTTTGATAAGGAAGTGGAATTGCCTTATCATCTAATGTCGCCTGTACATCCACCTTGCCGCTAACTGCATCGGTTGCTTGTGCATCAATTGTAAATTGTCCTTTATATGTTTTTTCTTTCATGGCCGTTATTAGTATTGGTGGTGTGTTGTCAATGGTAATGGATTGTGTTTTTACATTGTTGCCATTGACAGCTTTTAGTTCATAGGTGCCATCTTTTTGCTTTCTTGTATCCCATTCATATGTTGCTGCATCAAAGGCTTCCGCTGGAATAGAAAATGTAAAGGTTGCAAAAGTTTTTTTACTGCCTAAGTGAATTTGTTTATTCTTAAGAGTTTGGTCATACAATGTTGTTCCATCCGATAAAATAAGGCGAACATTTTTTACATAAAAGCCATCGCGTACCCCTTGATCAATATCTTGAAAAGGTGAAAACTTATTGCCAGAACGAATGTCAATTTCTAAATCTTCACCTTGATTAATAAGCGATGACGGAACGTGAATGGTCTTTGTTACATAGGATTTGATTGTATCGTCCATGTAATCAAGGACTTCGTTGCCAATAGTAACTGCATTTTTGAAATATTGATTTGTATGACTAATTTCAAAAGCAACATAGGCATCATGTTCGATAGAAAGATTTGTATTTTTCATTTCCTTATTGTTTATAAATAGTTTTGTATGTTGGTCTTTGCCGCCACCTTTAATCGTCGTCATTCCTGAAGCGATAGGAGGAGCATGAAGACGAATGGCTTCATTTGGATGAGACGCCTCAATCTTAATACGGTACTCATCACTTGTAACAATGTGGGTTCCATCGCTTATTTCAAAATAATAGGATAAAACAGAACTCCCAATATAATCTGGCGGATAAAGCAGTGCTGTATACACATCGTTTTTATCGCTTTTTTGTAGATAAGTGATTTTTTCTTTTGGTTGGTTGTTGTTTTTATAAATCACTTTAATGGAGCGAATGCCTTCCTTATCCGATGCCTTTAGCTTAATTGGAATAGGCGTTATTTCTGGTGTGCTTGTAAGCTTTGTTATGTTTTTATAGGTTGGTTTATGTTTATCTTGTTTTTTAGTAATAAGCACAGGAGCGTTGGCATATGTTCCAGGTGTTGGTTTTTCCATTTTCATTTTCCAACTATTATATAAGCCAAAAGAAATATGAGAATAGGTGAATGCTTCTCCGTTGCTGTCCTCCTCATATGTTACCGTACTAACTGGATCTCCTACGTTTGTTGTAATGGAAAGACGGCGTGGTTTCGTTGTAATCAGGCCATTATTTTTTGCTTTGATAATGGACTTTCCTTCCGTCAAATTCGTCCGGTAATAACTGTTGAAATCGGCTACTTTATGTGTGCTTTTCCCATTTGGCGTTAACCAAATAACAACGACTTGATTTGGCTGTAGTAAAAAGGGTTGCTCCACTCGCCATTGTGCCGATAGTGCTTTTTTATTCATAAGGTTATCGGAGTGAATGACATAATCAGCTAAATCAATGATTTGAGTTGTATGATTGTATAATTCGATATAATCGTAATCCCTATTTTTTTGGTCGACCATCACTTCTGTAATGAGTAGCTCAGAAGTGTCACTCATTTTGTCATAAAGAAGAGGTGCTAAGATTGTTCCGAGTAAAATAAAGGATAAGCTACAAAGTAAAATCCATCTAAATAGTTTCATATGTATGTCACCTTCTTTCTTCTAGTGTAACAAATTGAAAGAGGTAAGGTGTAGTGTTTGCTTT
>JBJEFI010000127.1:3682-6557 GCA_051873875.1 Bacillaceae bacterium
GGGGACAAACAAATGAAAAAGTTAGTAGCAGTAGGAATGGCAGCAGTCATGACAGTAGGATTATTAGGAGCATGTGGCACAGATAAGAGTGCATCAGGAAAAGAAGAGAAAAAAGTATTAACAATGGGAACGTCCGCAGACTATGCACCATTTGAATATATCGATACAAAGAATGGCGATGAAATCATTGGCTTTGATATTGATTTAGCAAATGCAATTGGGGACAAGCTAGGCTATGAAATTAAAGTAAAAGATATGGAGTTTGCTAGTTTATTAACAGCAATGAATGCAGGGAAAGTGGATTTCGTTATGTCATCGATGACACCAAACCCGGATCGCCTAAAAAATGCCGATTTCACAGATATTTATTATGAAGCGGTGAACTTAGTCATGACAACTGAAAAAAGTGGAATCAAAACAGTGGAAGATTTAAAAGGAAAAGTCGTTGGGGTCCAAACTGGTTCTATTCAAGAGGATAAAGCAGAAGAATTAAATGAAGCAACACCTTTTAAAAAGATTGAAAGTCGTGACCGTATTCCTGAAATGGTACAAGAGTTAAAAGCTGGTCGTTTTGATGCGATTATTATTGAAGATACAGTAGCAAAAGGTTACTTAGAAAAAATGAAAGAAATGAATAGCTTTGCTATTAAAGCTGGTGAAAGCGAAGGATCAGCTGTTGCTTTACCAAAAGATAGTGAGTTAACAAAGAAAATGAACGATGTTATTAAGGAAATGAAAGAAAACGGTGAATTAGAGAAATTAATCATTAAATGGTTCAACTAGGGGAGAGGCAGATGAATGATATTCTAAACTTTGAAAGTGTAATTCCATCCTTTCCATTCATATTAGAAGGGATTGGGATTACCCTTCGTATTGTCGCATTAAGCCTTATTGGTGGGTTAGTGCTTGGGACATTATTAGCATTATTAAAAATTAGTCGTAGCAAAGTACTTGTTTTGTTAGCAGATTTTTATACATCGATTTTTCGTGGAACACCACTTGTTTTGCAATTAATTATTATTTATTATGGGATCCCACAATTATTTGACATTGAGATTAGTGGCTATTGGGCTGCGGTCATTGCCTTTAGCTTAAATTCAACTGCTTATGTATCGGAAATTATTCGTGCCGGTATTAATGCTGTTGATAAAGGACAAGTCGAGGCAGCATCCGCACTTGGTGTTCCCTATGGTAAAAGAATGAAGGATATTATTTTACCACAAGCATATCGTAACATTTTGCCAGCATTGATGAATGAAATCATTACGTTAACGAAGGAATCAGCAATTGTAACGGTTATTGGTTTACAAGATGTGATGAGAAGAGCTTATATTGTCGGTGGCGATACATATCGTTACTTAGAGCCGTTGTTATTTGCTGGATTGATTTATTATATTATGACACTAATCCTTGCGTATGTAGGTAAACTGCTAGAAAGGAAGTTAAACAATGATCAAAGTAAATAACTTATCCAAGTCCTTTGGAAAAAATCACGTACTAAAAAACATTTCACTGACAATTGAAGAAGGTTCTGTTGTAACGGTCATTGGTCCATCTGGTTCTGGAAAGTCTACCTTTTTACGATGCTTAAATATGCTAGAAATGCCAACAAGTGGAGATATTTCCATCAATGGAGAAACAATTACACAGAAAAATGCCACGACCATTCGTCAGGAAATCGGCATGGTGTTTCAACATTTTCACTTGTTTCCACATATGACTGTTTTGGAGAATATCACATATGCGCCAATCAACGTCAAGAATCTAAGCAAGGAAGCAGCGAAAAAAATTGCCATGGATTTATTGCAAAAGGTTGGGTTAACAGATAAAGCAGATGCCTATCCATCTAGTCTTTCTGGTGGACAAAAGCAACGTGTGGCCATCGCTCGTGCCTTGGCAATGGAGCCAAAAATGATGTTATTTGATGAACCAACATCTGCATTAGACCCAGAAATGGTGAAGGAAGTATTAGAAGTAATGAAGGGCTTGGCACATACAGGGATGACAATGGTTATTGTTACTCATGAAATGGGCTTTGCCAAAGAAGTAGGGGATCGTCTTTTATTTATAGATGAAGGGGTTATCCTTGAAGATACAACACCAGCACAATTTTTCAGTGCGCCGAAAACAGAACGTGCTCAAACATTTTTAGAGAAAGTATTGTAAGATTACTAGTGAAATGGAACCCAGCAAATTTTTGCTGGGTTATTTTGTAATGTCTTAAAATAATTATTTAATTATTCGTTCTTCATTAATTTTAATTTCCTTAATAAATGTTTGCATATCAGAAAGTTGTTCTTTATTAAGCCCTTTTGAATTGAATATTATTTCTCCAGAAACCTCCAAACTAGTATTTTTTGAAATAGTTTTATTAATCGTTAAGGTTAATTCATCACTTAAAACAGTCTTTTTAAATTCTTCTGATAAGATTGGTTCAAGTGAAATTATTTTTAGGTCATTTTCCTCATGATTGGTTAAGGTCAGCTTATATTTGAAACTTTGTTTATCCATATCATTCATATTTTCTTCAACAGGACCAATACTTGTTTGTTTTTGCGATATTGAGATACCACTTTCCGCAATAGGTTCTTCTTTAGAACAACTTGAGAGGATAAAAATAGCAAATATACATAGTATTAAATAAGATTTTTTCATTTTTTCACCACTTTTCTAGTTAAATTTCTTTGATTTCGCTATGGTTTGAAGGATGAGATGAATTTTGAGCAAGAGTAACAATTTGTTGAGAAACGGATAGAATGTCGTTGCTGTTTTGTATGACATATAAATAATCAGCTTCATCTTTTGTTGGTGCGATTAGATTAGACTTGTTTTGTTGTGAAGCAAGCACTTCTTCAAAAGTAGACAAACTCCTAAA
>JBJEFI010000128.1:0-6497 GCA_051873875.1 Bacillaceae bacterium
CTTGATCCTCACTTTGACCAATGATTTCAAGTATTACCCCTTCTAATATACTACCTTTTTCTTTATTCGAAAGGTTATAGACAGTACTAACTAATTTAGTCTCTGCAAATCTCGAATTTTCATTAATTCGAATATCTGACTGAGCAGCAGATACAAGATTTATAGGAATTATAGATACCAAAATTAATACTGAAAGAAGCACCCCCATCCATTTGCCCATAGCTTTATTCATTCTTCCCCTCCCTGAAATTTTTGTCGAAGTATAGCTAATATATGATTGTATATTTCGACAATTCATAATTCATTTTAGTCCAATCGAATGGATTGTCAATGCGAAATTAGATATTTTTTACTTTACTACATAAATTTTATCGAAATAAAAAAGAGGCAGAGAAAACATATTCCCTTCTACCTCTTTCTGTAAATTACTTATATCAAGCAATATCAAAATGTAATGATTACAGTTAATTTTATACCAAGTATTTCCGTATATATCCTTTGCTTTCCCTAGGACATTAACTTTTTCTCCACTGCCGATTGTGCCTAGCTTCTAGTAGCTTACACCAGATCCTCCACGAACTTTCCAAGTACCACTAATCGTACCTGAATTTGAACTTGTAAATGTGATTGCGTCATATCGAACATATGTATCATATTTTTTGTCAGTTTGCGCTCCCAGGGAAAACTGGAGTTCAACCATTTCTTGTAAGTTTATGTCATAAGAAGTATATGAATAGCTGTTATCTAATTGTACGGCTGCACCGTAAACATAACCTATTCTGCCACCAACATCAACTTTCAACTAATCAGGACCGTTTGATGAGATATACGGATATTTAACTCCGCTGCACAGTACAGCAAATGGAACTAAATTACCAGATGTATTATCATAGACTGCTAAATTGCTAAGGACTACAAAACTAGAGCCTGAATTGCTTTGGCTTCCGTTCAAATTTTTAATAGACGCACCATCAGACAATTTAGTTGCCTCTTTCCATACATATCCATAGCCACTTCCGTACTTAATTTGACGCCAATTCCCATAGTCACTTACAATTCGGATAGGTTTGACCTTTGACTAGAGAGCCGACCTGTACTAAACTCCCGCTGAAATTATCATAGATAGCTACACCAATATCAACAACTTCAAAATAAGGATTAGTAAAACGAAAAACTTCTTTTCTTCTATTGATAATGCTTCCTCTGCAAGAACAGCTATCTCTTGATTCATTTCTACATTATCAATGCCTATATCAAGAGTAGGCTCTTCAACAAACTCTTGTAAAGAATCCTCAGTAACAATAGGAGTTTCTTCTACTAATTCATAACTTGGTATGCAACTAGAATTTAATACCTTTATTATATACTTTTCATTTTGTTAGAACTCTGATTTTTAACAACTCAATAAAAATTTAAAAATATATGATAAAAACACCAATATCTCTTGATATGGAAAAAGAGGCATTAAACATATTCATATTGAATTCATAACAAAAAATCACCTCTCCATTCTTTGAAAATCCAAAGGATGGAGAGATGACCATACAAGCGCTTTATCAAAATAACCTATCAGGAAATGAATTTCGAAACCACCTTCTTAGGCAACAGATTAATAATTTCCATAAAACCATCTCGATAAGTCACCAATAATGTTACCGAAAATACGATTACGCCAATTATTGAAGCTATAATCAAAATTAGTATTGGAGGAAATCCATAAAAAACAAATTCCTTTACTACAATTACTGCAATACCCATAATAATAGATGCCGGTAAAACTTTGATGATAACGAAGAGACTCCTTCTCCACTGACCTTTATCTAAATCTTTATATAAAGCAATTGATGTGGCAATTAAAAAGAAAAAAGCTAACATCGAAGTTGACAGCGCAGTACCCAAGTACCCAAAAAACTTAATGAAAATATAATTAAAAGCAATATTTAAAATGATAGTATATACGCTCAAACTAAATATCTTTTTAGTTTTTCTTTGGACATACATTGCTTTTAAGATTATATATTGTATTCCTTGTACTAAGATTAATGGCGAATACACTAAGAGAGCATGATAAGTCATCGCTGTATCCACAGCATTAAATAAGCCTCTCTGATATATAACTGATATTAACGCATTTCCCAAAATGATAACACCCAAGGTCATTGGCATTAGAGTGATAATAGTAATTTTTATACCTCGATGCAGCGTTTCCTGGAATTTCTTTTGATCATTCCCTTGTTCCGAAAGCAATGTAAACAAAATAGCTACTATTGTTGTTGCATAAATGCCCTGTGGAATACTAACTATCAAGGAAGAATTATTAAGATAGGTAACGGCTCCTTCAATTGTCCCAGAAGCAAAAACCTTATCAACCAAAACATTTATTTGACCCACAATGGAACTTAAAATTGCAGGAAAAAATAAAACAACAAAACTTCTTAAAAATACCTTATCACTTTTGAAAGTGAAATAGTATTTATAACCGTAACGCTTCAAACTAATTATTTGAATAATAGTTCCTACCAAAACCCCAAAAACAAAACCATATGCCAAACTGTATATACCAAGTTCTTCAGCGAATAACAACCCGAAGACAGCACTCATTAATGTTGCCAAAAGCCTTGATATTTGTGTTGGAATAAAACTACGGAAGCTTTGAAGATAGGATTCAAACATGCCGTTGACACTAATAAGCGCTAAAAAAACGACAAAAAACTGCATAACTTCAATTGAGGTTTCTAGCGTTTGTGCATTTACATCACTAAAGAACAAAGGTAAAAATATAGGAATTGCAAAGTATATAAGGATAGAACAAGAAACGAGTATCACAATTCCATTATTCAATAACGCACTGGCTGTCTTATAGCTTTCATTCTCATTTTCCTGTTTAGAGCGTGTAAATAAAGGAAGGAAGACACTGTTAAATCCTTCTGATGTCATTACAACTATAAGAGTTATCAAGGAGAAAGCAATTAAGTATCCATCCGTCAATGCTGAAGCCCCAAATTTATCTGCAAGTACTGCTTCTCTGACAAAACCAGCAAATTTTAAAATTAAAGATAATATTAATGTGATTAAACCAGCCTTTTTCAACGTTGCCATTTCTTTACTTTCTTCCCTTCACCTAAACATCTACTTCATCTTTTTTATGGAGCAAATGCGATTTAACCACTTGAAGCTCAATCGATTATTTTCAACATTAAGTTAAACCTTTCATCCCAAGTAGTTTCTTTTAGAAATTCATCCAATTCTCTATAGTCAAGACCTTGATTGATGACTTGTTTATAAAACGATTGTACTGCTACAACTAATTCATCTGTCGAATCACAATGCTTAACAAATGGGTATTTGCTCAAATGAGGAATGCCAGTAGAAACAGTTGGCAAACCGAAATATAAATACTCATATATTTTAATCGGATCAACAGCTTCGGATAGTTTACTTTGTTTAAACGGAATGATACCGACATGCCACTTACTTACAAACTTATACAATTCACTCGGGTGAACTTTCCCATAGAAGTGGATATTATC
Organism: Bacillaceae bacterium; assembly: GCA_051873875.1. Lineage (GTDB taxonomy): Bacteria > Bacillota > Bacilli > Bacillales > Bacillaceae_G > JBJEFI01. The sequence continues at coordinate 3,531 of JBJEFI010000128.1, forward strand.
ATGTTTTTCGATTTTTTGCATATAAAAACTCGATACACCATGTCCTACAAGATGGATATTCATCTTCGGATTGGCTGCTAATGCAAAAACGTAATCCCAATCAAACCAAGACTCAGTTAAATGGCCGAAGTATCCAACATGGATTTTACTATCTGTTTCTTCCATTTTATTTGCTATAAACCGCTTATCTTCACCGGATAACTTTGGAGTATAGCCATTTCCCACCACATGTATGTTTTCATTTAAAGATGCAAATTTTCCTTTCAACGGTTCAGACACCGCAAAAATATAATTTGAATCTTTTACAATTTGTTGTTCTAAGCTCCTTTTATACCAAGGTGCGTGGCCCACTTTTTGGAATTCTTCCCACTCATCCATGATGTCATAAATAATCTTATAGTTTTTATTCGCTAATTTTCCTTCTATATCTTTAAAGAGACCTGCTGGAAAGGTAATGTAAAAATGTTTGTTTTTTTGCTCAAACAAATCAAGATTTTCAAGGGTATTGTAAAAGTCATATAATGGCATTTGATAAACATTAGGGAAGACATTTTGATAAGACTTCTCTAAAATCTCTTTCGGCTCCCATTGCCAAACAACATATAATACCAAGAAACTCTTTTCACTTAAATATTTTGCCAAATTTATTGTTCTTTGATTATAAACTTCGTCAAATTCCAGAGCAGATGTAACAATAGCTATTCCCTTTATCTCTGACCAATTTACATCTTCAGATAATGTCTTGTATAAATTTTGCATCCTTAATAAATTGTTTTTAGAACTTCTCTTGTATCCATATTTCGTTAAACTGCGTCTAATTATTTTCGACAGCGTAGGTGTTATGCCTCCCTCACGAAAATGATTGGCGATTTTCTTGACACGATTTATCATAAAAGAATTACACTCCTAGAAATAATGCATATTATAATAATAAATTCCGCTAAAATTATTTACCCAATATCAAATATATTGTATCCTAATGTATGATAAATGTTAAGACATAATAATATTGGAGGATATCTAGTTGTTTACAATGAATAAGGAAAAGTTTATTTACTTATTAGTACTTTTTATAGCAATTCAACCTATTATAGATATTTTGACCACTTTTTCCATAGAGATTCTAAATACAGGAGCAACCTTTGGATTGTTTATAAGAGTTGCATATATGATACTCAGTACTGTTTTTATTTTATCTCAAGTCAAGCAATCTACGTTAGCGAAAAAGTCTTTGTATTACTTAATTACTATGGGTATATTCGTAGTAGCTAATCTTATTGTTGGTTATTTTTACAAGCCGCATTTTTATTTATTCAGTGAAGTAAAGTATATTGTAAAAACTATTTATGCTGTAATAACTTTTATAAGTTTACTCCTTGTTTTTGAATATTTCAGAAAAAATAATGTGGAATATAAAAAGTTATTTTTAAATGTATTTGTAATAAGCTCAATAACAATCGGATTTGTCATGATTGTTTCTATCCTTACTAAGACAAGTTTATCAAGTTACGACTGGACAAAAGTAGGGTACGTAGGTTGGTTCTATGCCGGTAATGAGATTGGTGCGATTTGCGCAATCATATTACCAATTCTCAGTTATTATGCTATTTCAAAGACATCTAGCACAAAAACAATCTATACATGGATTCCTTTTGTTTTAATTGGTATTTCATTAGTCATGTTCGGCACTAAAGTTGGATTCCTTTCATTGATTGTTGTGCTTCTCGTAACTATCATAATTCTTTTAATAGCAATCTTTTTGAAGAAAAATAAATCAATCAAAAAGAACCTACAGTTAAATTTCGGTATATCTTTATTTTTGTTAATATCTTTAGTTATTTCAACACCTTTTACACCGATTTATAAAAACACTTTTGCTCACTTGTCATTGTTAGGGATTGAGTTCAATCAAGCTGACGAAAGTACTAGTCAAACAGAAACTCAGCCAAATAAGGATAGTCATACCGATACTACAATCAACAACGACCAATTAGAAAACCTTATTTTAAGTAGTAGAGAGCTTTTTCTAGAAAGTTATAAAGAATTCTATAGCCAAGCTCCTCTCAGCCAAAAGTTATTTGGTATGGGTTATGGAGGAAATTTCACACAAGAACCTAAAATGATAGAAATGGACTATTTTGACATATTCTATTCATTTGGAATTTTAGGATCGGTTTTGTATTTTCTGCCATTTTTATATACAGGTGTAATTATTTTACGTTATTTGATTCATAATTTAGGAATGATTTTCACACCAAAATACGCTCTTCTTTTATCTTCCGTTATGTTGATTTTAGGAATTGCATTTTTAGCTGGACATGTTTTCACTGCTCCTGCAGTAAGTATATATGTAGCTTTTATTTTTGCCTATTTATTAAATGATTTGAAATCTGCAACTAAACAGTCTCAATGATCCGTGTTAATCAAATAGACATGACCGAAACCCCAATCCCACAGATTGGGGGTTTTCTTTAAGCAACACTCTCTTTCCCTTTTCTCTTTATATAATTTCACCTCCGAAAAAGAAAGAATATTCACTACAGTTAAAAAATATGAACATATAGCAAATTACTATATTACCTAAAGTTTTTCTGCTATACTTTTAGCAACTATCTTGGAGAGTGTGTGATGAAAATTTGAATAAAATTAGCAACAATATACGCAATCAGGTTTTCATCCCCCTATTAACAGCTTTAGTGTCATTCGTTGTTATCGAAAGCACTTATCGTGGCGGGATGACTTCATTTTTAACCTGGGTGAAGTACTATCCTACAAACAGTATGTACTTTTTCGTATTTTTATTTTTATTATTTGCATCATTTATGCTGCTAAATTATAAAGGATACTTTATCGCTTCTGTTCTTTCCTCATTTCTTTTTTGCATACTGGCTTTTTCAAGTCATTTAAAAGAGGTACTTAGAGGAGATCCTTTATTGCCTACAGATTTGACATTAATAAATGAAGCAA
>JBJEFI010000129.1:0-11564 GCA_051873875.1 Bacillaceae bacterium
TCATTTCATTTAGTATTTGATGGGAAATGATGTAAAATTGTTACTGATGGAAGTTTTATTTTATGGTAAAAATAGATTGTATACATTTGTTACTCACTTTTGTGATCTTTTTTGTCATAAAAAGTACATACTAATTCATTTTTTTAGTATAAATGTGTTGTACAAATTACTATTACGATATATAGTAGTAGGTGGATAAAAGTTACCGATGAAGGGATGAATGTATAATGAATCATTCAGTAGAAACGTTAGCAATTAATACAATTCGTACATTATCAATTGATGCAATTGAAAAAGCAAACTCAGGTCATCCTGGTATGCCAATGGGCGCGGCACCAATGGCATATGCATTATTTACAAAATTCATGAACCAAAATCCAAGTAATCCAAAATGGTTTAACCGTGACCGTTTTGTTTTATCTGCAGGTCATGGTTCAATGTTATTATACAGCTTATTACATCTATCAGGTTATGATGTAACAATGGAAGATTTAAAAAACTTCCGTCAATTAGATAGCCGTACGCCTGGTCATCCAGAGTATGGTCATACAGATGGCGTAGAAGCAACAACTGGTCCATTAGGTCAAGGAATTTCAATGGCTGTTGGGATGGCAATGGCGGAGCGTCATTTAGCTGCTACATATAACCGTGAAGGTCATAATGTTATTGATCATTTTACGTATACAATTTGTGGTGATGGAGACTTAATGGAAGGTGTTTCTGCAGAAGCATGTTCATTAGCTGGTCACTTAAATCTTGGTCGCTTAATTGTGTTATACGATTCAAATGATATTTCTTTAGACGGTGATTTAGGTCGTTCTTTCTCAGAAAGCGTGAAAAAACGTTATGAATCATACGGTTGGCAATATCTTTTAGTAGAAGATGGTTTAAACCATGAAGAAGTTGCAAAAGCAATTGAAGAAGCAAGAAAAGATACAACTCGCCCAACAATGATTGAAGTAAAAACAACAATCGGTTTTGGTTCTCCAAATAAATCTGGTAAAGCAGATTCTCACGGTGCACCATTAGGAAAAGATGAAGTTGTATTAACAAAAGAAAACTACGCATGGCCACATGAACCATTCCATGTTCCTGCTGAAGTATATGATCACTTCGCAACAACTGTAAAAGAAGCAGGAAAAGAAAAAGAAGCAGAGTGGAACAAAGCCTTTGAAGCATACAAAGGGGCATATCCAGAATTAGCAGCTCAATTAGAAAAAGCAATGAATGGCGAATTACCAGAAGGTTGGGAAAATAATTTACCAACATATGAAGTTGGTAAATCTGTTGCTACGCGTAACTCTTCAGGAGAAGCGATTAATGCAATCGCCAAAGCTGTTCCATCATTCTTTGGTGGTTCTGCTGACTTAGCTGGTTCAAATAAAACATATATGAATAACCAAGGTGACTTTACATCTGAATCTTATGAAGGCAGAAACATTTGGTTCGGCGTTCGTGAATTTGCAATGGGTGCAGCATTAAATGGGATGGCGCTTCATGGAGGTTTAAATGTATACGGTGGTACGTTCTTTGTATTCTCTGATTACATTCGTCCTGCTGTTCGTTTATCAGCATTAATGAACTTACCAGTAACATATGTATTCACACATGACTCAATTGCAGTTGGAGAAGATGGACCAACTCATGAGCCAATCGAACATTTAGCTTCATTCCGTGCAATGCCAAATGTAAGTGTTATTCGTCCAGCTGATGCGACAGAAAGTTCAGCTGCATGGCGCTTAGCATTAGAAACAAAAGATAAGCCATCATTATTAGTACTTTCTCGTCAAAACTTACCTGTACTTCCAGGTTCAAGTTATGAAGGCGTACAAAAAGGTGGATATGTTGTTTCTCCAGCTAACGGCGAAGCACAAGCAATTCTTTTAGCGGCAGGTTCTGAAGTATCTTTAGCTGTTGAAGCCCAAGAAGCATTACAACAAGAAGGCATTGCTGTATCTGTTGTAAGTATGCCATCATGGGATCGCTTTGAAGCTCAATCAAAAGAGTACAAAGAAAGTGTATTACCGAAAACAATTACAAAACGTCTTGCAATTGAAATGGGCTCTTCATTAGGCTGGCATAAATATGTAGGCTTTGAAGGAGATGTATTAGGTATTGATACATTCGGTGCTTCAGGTCCTGGCGAAGCTGTAATGGAAAAATTCGGATTCTCTGTAGAAAACGTAGTTGCAAAAGTAAAAGCACTATTTTAATAAGTAACGACAAATGGAAGACTTGACTAATTTAGTTAAGTCTTCTTTTTTTATAGATAAAATTAACTCACCATGTCGAAAAATTTTTTTGTCATAAGTGGAATAAATAAATTCTTCGACAAAAAAAGAAAAAAATTCCTCCGAAATGTGACAAGCTATTTAAAGTAATTCATATATAATAAATTAAAAGTTGCTAAACGGAGGGTATGAGATGAGAAAATATGATATTTATTTGATAGATGAAGAAATAGTAGAGGATTATATTGGACATGAGCACAATCTGTTTAAAACATTTTTTGAGTATAAAACAGCTTCATCACTTGAAAAATATATGATTGAAAAACATCTCCGTGTTCTTACAAATAAAATTCCAACATTATTTATGGATAAACAAATTGAGCAACGCTTATCTTTTTTACCAAACTATATATATGAAAAGGGCAAACATTATTTAAATTACAATCATGGCTATAGCAAAATAGAAGTAAAAGTAGAAGCTAAAGTCATTACAGTGAAGTCTGATGGTTCTTTCTGGGCGGAAACTGTCATGTTCGATATGATTGGACAAGTAGTAGATAAGTTAAATTTATTATGTGGCTCTTTTCTAGCAGTGGATGTGGAAAACAGACGTTATGGCTGGTTACGTCAAAAAAACTACTTAAATGAAGAAAAAAGCGTTTGAAAGCCTTGTCTTTCTAAGGATTATTTAGTACACTAATTCGTAGACAACAACAAGGAGGAGTTAGCATTATGCCTACTTATGGAATTGTATTACTAGTAATCGCAGCGCTACTTGCTGGTGCAGCAATTGGTTTCTTCATTGCTCGTAAATACATGGAAAATTATTTAAAACAAAACCCACCAGTAAATGAGCAAATGATTCGTATGATGATGATGCAAATGGGGCATACACCTTCACAAAAGAAGATTAATCAAATGATGAAGGCTATGGATACGAAAACTAAAAAATAAGTTTACATAAGAGACACTCGTTAAGAGTGTCTTTTTTGTTTCTAAATTTTATATTCGAAAATAGTTAAAATATTTGTTAAAATCGTAAATAGATTGGGGTGAGGATATGGGTGTATTAAAAGAATTGAAGTGGTTTTTTAAACAGGAACGAAAAGCGTATACAATAGGTGTCTTCTTTTTGCTTTGTGTCGCCTTTTTAGAATTGTTACCTCCAAAAATTATTGGATACGTAGTTGATGAGTTAACAACGGGTGGTTTATCAAAGCAACAATTAGGAATGATTATCGTTGCTCTAATTGGAATAGCACTTACATTATATGTTTGTCGATATATTTGGCGAAATATGATTTTTGGTGCATCTGTAAAGTTAGGAAGAATATTAAGAAGTAGAATGTATAAGCATTTTACGAAAATGGATACGAAATTTTATCATAAATATCGTACCGGAGATTTAATGGCTCACGCCACTAACGATATTCAAGCAGTTCAACAAACGGCAGGGTCAGGTGTTTTAACGCTAGTGGATGCTTTATCAATTGGTAGTTTTGTCTTAATTACTATGTTTGCCACAATTAGTTGGAAACTAACGATTATTAGTTTATTACCAATGCCCTTAATGGCTATTTCAACAAAAATATATGGAAAATTATTACACAAACGATTTTTAATCGCCCAAGAAGCTTTTTCCCAATTAAACGATAAAGTACAAGAAAGTATGAGTGGGATAAAAGTAATAAAGGCTTTTGGGCAAGAAAAAGAGGATATTGAGTCTTTTCGTCTTCAATCAAAGGATGTTGTGCAAAAAAATATGGCAGTAGCTAAAATAGATTCATTGTTTGATCCAACAATTGCTTTTGTCGTAGGGTTGTCATTTATATTAGCGGTTTCATTTGGTTCTTATTTTGTTGTAAATAAAGAAATGACCGTAGGGGATTTAGTGACATTTACAACCTATTTAGGGTTACTTGTATGGCCAATGCTTGCTTTTGGATTTTTGTTTAATATTATGGAACGTGGTCGTGCATCGTATAATCGAATCATGAAAATAATGGCTGAAGATTCTTCTATTGAAAGCGCAGAAAATGGATTAGAAACAGTAGAAGGAAATAGTATTGCTATTAAAATAAACAAATTTACGTATAGAGAAAATACATCTTTTGCTTTAAGGAAAATAGATGTAGAGATAAAAGATGGAGAAACATTGGCGATTGTAGGGCGAACAGGTGCTGGAAAAACAACGCTATTGCGATTGCTTCTTCGTGAATATGATGGCTATGAAGGGGAAATTGCCATTGCGAACCATAATATTCGTGCCTTATCACTAGAAGCACTTCGAAAGAAAATTGGCTATGTTCCACAGGAGCATTTTTTATTTTCAACGACAGTAGGGGAGAATATTGCCTTTGGAAACAAAGATGCAACTTTTGTGGATATTGTTGCAGCTGCACAAACAGCTTGTATCCATGAAGATATTTTACAATTTACAAATGGATACGACACAATTGTTGGTGAGCGTGGTGTTTCTTTATCCGGAGGGCAAAAACAACGTATTTCTATTGCAAGGGCATTATTAATGAAGCCCGATATTTTAATTTTGGATGATTGTTTATCTGCAGTAGATGCGAAAACAGAAGAAAAAATTGTATCTGCCTTAAAAGAAGAACGAGTTGGAAAAACAACGATTATTACAGCACATCGTCTAAGTTCAATTGTTCATGCTGATCACATTGTTGTCCTTGACCAAGGAGAGGTTATCCAATATGGTAATCATCAATCGTTAATGAGTATGGATGGTTGGTATAAAGAAATGTATGAGCGTCAGCAATTAGAAGACAGCGTGGGGGGAGGGGAATCAATTGGATGAACGTCGTGATTTAAAGCGGTTATTACGGTATGCACTTCCACATAAGAAGTTGGTGACGATAGCTTTTTTATTGTTATTTGGTGCGACTGCTGCTGAAATGGCAGGTCCATTAATTATTAAGTATTTTATTGATGAATATTTAGTAAAACAATCCTTTCCTCAAGAAACCATTATTTTTTTATTTAGTTTGTATATGGTGCTTCACATTTTGAAAGTAATTTTAACGTATTTTAGAGCACTATCCTTTCAAAGCTTAGCGTTTCAGATTGTGCAAGAAATTCGTGTCCATGTATATGAAAGTGTACAAAAGCTATCTATGAAATATTTTGACCGAACACCAATCGGTTCTATTGTATCAAGAATAACAAATGACACAGAAGCAATTAAAGAATTTTATGTTAGCGTATTGTCTACATTTCTTCAGAATGGTGTCTTTTTAATTGGATTATTCGGTACGATGTTTATCTTAGATTATCGCTTAGCGTTAGCATGTTTAGTAATTGTACCGATTATTTATTGGATTATGTATATATATCGTCAGAAAAGTAAAATTTACTATCATCGTATGCGAAGTCAATTGAGTGCTTTAAATGCCAGAATTAATGAATCCGTACAAGGAATGACCATTATTCAACTTTTTCGCCAACAAAAACGAATGAGAGAAGAGTTTGAAGAAATTAATGAAAAGCATTATGAAGCGGGGATGAAAAATTTAAAGTTAGATTCTTTATTATTACGTCCAGCAATTGATTTAGTCTATATTTTTGCGATTATTATCGTGATTACGTATTTTGGGTGGGATACAAATACAGCCGTTGAAGTTGGTGTATTATTTGCCTTTGTAAATTTATTAGACCGTTTTTTTGAACCAATAAACGAAATGATGCAGAAGTTAGCTCTTTATCAACAAGCTTTAGTGGCATCTAATCGCGTTTTTGAAATGATGGATGAGCAAGAATTATCGCCAAGTAAAGTTGGCAAGGATCATCCTCATATTGAAGTAGGTACGATTGAGTTTAAAGATGTTTCTTTTTCTTATGACGGCGTAAGACCAATTTTGAAAAATATTTCTTTTCGTGTCGAGCAAGGGCAAACCGTTGCATTTGTAGGACATACAGGTAGTGGAAAAAGCACGATTATGAATTTGTTATTGCGCTTTTACGAACCAGCTTCAGGAACGATTTTGTTAGACGAAACAGAAATGATGACCTATGATGAAGCAGAGATACGTCAAAAAATGGGATTAGTGTTACAAGATCCTTTCGTATTTACAGGAACAATTCGAGATAATATTGTCATGTATGAGAAAGGCATTAGTGATGAAAAAATGATAGAGGCGGCTAAATTTGTTCAGGCACACGAGTTTATCCAACAATTAGATGGTGGGTATGATGCTGAGATGAAAGAACGTGGTGCAACTTTATCAAGTGGACAAAAGCAACTTATTACCTTTGCACGAACAATGGTAAAAGAACCAAAAATTTTAGTATTAGATGAAGCAACAGCAACTGTTGATACAGAAACAGAAGAGCATATCCAAACAGCATTATCAGCAATGCGAAAAGGAAGAACAACTTTAATTATTGCTCATCGTCTGTCAACCATTCAAGATGCAGACTGTATTTTTGTTTTGCATGATGGTCAAATCGTTGAGAGGGGAACGCATCAAGAACTTCTTCAACAAATGGGAAGATATTATAATATGTATTTGCTACAAAATAATAAAACAAGTGCAGAAACGTTGAGTTATTAATGTTTCTGTACTTGTTTTTTCTTTAAATTAGAAATGGAATTGTGCAGAAAAGAAGGAGTTTTACTTTTGCAGACGTTTTTTTTGCCTTTTTTGTGATACCTTTGTATGCTAAGGATATACATTGAAGGGGTTGAATAAATTTGGGAGATGTTAATCTATTTCTTGCCTTATTTGCAGGTTTTCTTTCTTTTATCTCGCCTTGTTGCTTGCCGTTATATCCAGCCTTTTTATCTTACATAACGGGAATGAGTCTAGGGGATGTAAAGGAAGAAAATGTATTGTTACAAAAACGTAGTTTTTTACATACAATTTTCTTTTTAATTGGATTTTCAATTGTTTTTTTAGCACTTGGATTTAGTACATCATTTATTGGTGACTTTTTTTCTGAATATAATGATTTCATTCGCCAAATTGGTGCAATTTTACTAGTTTTATTTGGGTTAGTCATCGTAGGTATTTTTCAGCCGAAGTTTTTAATGAAGGATCGAAAATTTGCTTTTAAAACACGCCCATCTGGTTATTTTGGTTCTGTGTTAATTGGGCTTGCTTTTGCTGCTGGTTGGACACCGTGTACAGGTCCAATTTTAATGTCAGTTATTGCATTAGCAGCTACTAACCCAGCATCTTCGCTTCTTTACATGATAGCGTACATTTTAGGATTTGCTGTACCATTTTTAATTCTGTCTTTCTTTATTGGAAAGTTAACGTGGATTAAGCGAAATAGCAAAGTGATTATGAATGTTGGCGGTTACCTTATGATTGCAATGGGGATTATGTTATTTTTTGACTGGATGACAAAGATTACGATTTACTTTACTCAATTGTTTGGAGGATTCAAAGGTTTTTAAGCAAATAAATTGAACGAAAGATAAAGAAAGAATATAGTATAGGAACATAATGAAAAGGGATTGATGCACGTGGAAAAAATAGCAATGGTAGTAGCCTTATTAATGGCAGTTGGGATGATAGTTGTACGAACAAAATCATCAAAAAAACCAGCTACGATAAAGAAAATTATTTTACCACCATTTTTTATGAGTACGGGTGCTTTAATGTATATTGTACCTGAATTTCGACTAGCGCCATCGGAAATTGTTGAAAGTATTGTTTTAGGAATGATTTTTTCCATCTTTTTAATAAGAACATCTGCCTTTGAAATTAAAGAAGATCAAATTTATTTAAAGCGTTCAAAAGCATTTTTCTTTGCGATTATCGGTTTGTTTATTGTACGAACTAGCTTAAAATTTGTTTTATCATCTTCCGTTGATTTAGGAGAATTAAGTGGCATGTTCTTTTTAGTAGCCTTTGCCATGTTAGTGCCATGGCGGATTGCAATGTATATACAATTTAAGAAATTACAAGGTAAATTATTTACAGGAAATATAGAAGGAACGGTTTAATAAAGGATGAAATGAAAAAAGGAAGGAATATATGAGTATATTTCTTCCTTTTTTATTTTTAAGGATGGTAGCTTAAGCATTAAAGAAATGTTCGTACGGTTTTGTATCGATTTGTTTCTGTTCTAAATGCTTGCGCAAAAATTTATGATCGCGTTTTGGTGTTGCAACAATATATCCTTCAATTACTAATTCCATTGTAATTTCTGTTGCCTTTTTCTGTAATGCTAATTCGCCAATTTTGCCAGCAATTTTATTTCGGGCTACGTCACGAAATAATTCAGGTACTGGATTAACAAGTTCTTCAAGAAAATTTTTCATATCTTGTGTCCATAATGGAAGTGTTTGTTGAATGTAATAATCTTCCCAATCAAGGATACTCATTCCATCTGACTTAGGTAATTTTTTTAAGAATTTACGAAACATAAAGAAGCCGCCAATACTCATTAATCCACATAATATCACTGTCCAAATAACAATAAACCAGCCTGTCCAACCAGTAATCATGATGCTCACATCCTTGTATTCTCATTTTCTATTAATAGTATAAAGAAAGTTCTTAACTTTCTGCAAGAAAAGAAGATTACATCTTGACGATAGATGAAAAAATAAGGTAGATTGAAAGTAGTCATTAGTTATGAGAAAAGTGTGGTATGCATATGATAAAAGTAAGTCAAAACCAAATTGGTAAGTTTGCAGTTCTTTTAGTACTAGATAATGAAAACGTAATCAAAAAAGATGAGTTTACATTTTGCACAGGTCGAGTAGGAACAATGGATAGCAAGAAAATTGTGGCGGCAATTGAAACGGCTGCGAAAAGTACAGGGGTTATTGACGGAAATATTTATCGTGAGGTACATAGTTTGTATCATGCCATCATGGAAGCGCTTCAAGGTGTAACACGAGGACAAGTGATGTTGGACTCTGTACTACGAACAGTTGGGTTAAGGTTTTCAGTTGTTCGTGGAAGACCGTATGAAAAAGTAAGCGAAGGAGAATGGATTGCAGTCGCTCTTTATGGAACGATTGGTGCACCAATAAAAACCTTAGAACATGAAGCGATTGGATTAGGAATAAACCATATATAATGCCCATAGGAATAGTAGATAATAGGGGGCTGTATTGCGAATAAAAGCAATGCAGTCCCTTTTTGTTTTTTTAGATTTATAAGGGCTAATGTGGGGGGAAGGGAGATAAGTTCACGATTTAGTTATCTCTTTTTCTCTAAGAAGGGAGGATGAAAATGATTATTTTAACAGGTGAGACACTTACGATTGAACAAATGAGCGAGATTGTGTTTAATCGAGAAAAGATTTGTACGTTAGATGCGTGTATGGAGAGAGTGAAACAATCTAGAAAACGTGTTGAAAAAATGGTAGACGAGGGTCAAATTATCTACGGAATTACAACGGGTTTTGGTAGATTTAGTGATGTTTTTATTAATCGAGAGGATGTATCAACATTGCAACATCATTTGATTCGTTCCCATGCTTGTGGGGTCGGAGAGGTATTTTCTGAGGAAGTATCAAGAGCAATGGTGGTACTTCGTGCAAATAATTTATTAAAAGGATACTCAGGTGTGCGTCCAATTATCATTAAGAGATTAGTAGAGTTAGTTAATAAAGAAATTCATCCTGTAATTCCTCAACAAGGTTCACTAGGTGCAAGTGGCGATTTAGCGCCATTATCGCATCTGGCTCTTGTTTTAATTGGCGAAGGAGAAGTGTTCTATAAAGGAAAACGAGTAAGTAGCTTAGAAGCATTACAGGCAGAAGGCATAGAACCGATTTGTTTACAGGCAAAAGAAGGATTGGCACTAATTAATGGAACACAAGCGATGACAGCGATGGGGGTAGTTGCCTATTTGGAAGCAGAAAAACTAGCCTATCAAGGGGAAATCATTGCTGCTATGACAGTAGAGGGGTTACAAGGAATAATTGATGCCTTTGATGAACGAATTCATCTAGCAAGAGGACATCAAGAACAAATAGAAGTAGCTGGGAGAATTCGAGGAATATTAGCTGATAGTAAGTTAGTGACGAAACAAGGAGAGTTACGAGTACAAGATGCTTACTCCATTCGTTGTATTCCACAAATATATGGGGCAACTTGGCAAGTGCTGAGGTATGTGAAAGAGAAGTTAGAGATTGAAATGAATGGTGTAACAGATAATCCACTTATTTTTGAAGATGATGTGGCATTATCAGGGGGGAATTTTCATGGTCAACCAATTGCCTTTGCAATGGATTTCTTAAAGATTGGCATGGCAGAGTTAGCCAATATGAGTGAGCGTCGGATTGAACGAATGGTTAATCCACAATTAAGTGATTTACCAGCCTTTCTAAGTCCTCAACCAGGGTTGCAGTCTGGTGCTATGATTTTACAATATAGTGCAGCTTCTCTCGTTTCAGAAAATAAAACATTGGCACATCCAGCTAGTGTGGATTCTATTCCTTCATCAGCCAATCAAGAAGACCATGTTAGCATGGGGACTATTGGGGCTCGTCATGCCTATCAAATTATCCAAAACGTCCGACATGTATTAGCAATTGAATTATTTTGTGCAATGGAGGCAGTTCAATATCGTGGTATTGGAAAAATGGCAACGACAACGAAAGAATTTTTAACTTTATGTCGGCAAGTAGCACCAGCAATTATAGAAGATCGTGTTTTTTCTAAGGATATTACAGCATTAAACGATTATTTAAAAATGAAAAATAATAAGGAGGAGAGTAAAAGATGGTAGATGTAAAACGTGTAATTAAAGCACCAACAGGAACAACATTAAATACAAAGGGATGGGTACAAGAAGCAGCGTTGCGTATGTTAATGAATAACTTAGATCCAAATGTCGCTGAAAATCCAGATGAATTAGTTGTATATGGAGGAATTGGGAAAGCAGCTCGAAATTGGCCTTCCTTCGAAAAGATTATTGAAGAATTAAAAGTGTTAAATGAAGACGAGACATTGTTAATTCAATCAGGAAAACCTATAGCCGTTTTTAAATCACACGCTGATGCACCACGTGTCTTATTGGCTAACTCTAATCTTGTTCCAAAATGGGCAACGTGGGAACACTTTAGAGAGTTAGAAAAGAAAGGCTTAATGATGTATGGACAAATGACAGCAGGTAGTTGGATTTATATTGGAACACAAGGTATTTTACAAGGCACATATGAAACCTTTGCCGAGGCAGCTCGTCAGTACTTTGGTGGAACCTTGAAAGGAACATTAACTTTGACGGCTGGTCTTGGTGGAATGGGTGGAGCTCAACCGTTAGCAGTGACGATGAATGAAGGAGTTGTTATTGCCATTGAAGTAGATGAATGGCGAATTGATCGTCGAATTGAAACGCGTTATTGTGA
>JBJEFI010000129.1:11664-31660 GCA_051873875.1 Bacillaceae bacterium
CAATTTTGTGAAGGTAAAGGGCCATTTCGTTGGGTGGCTTTATCTGGTGACCCAGAAGATATTTATAAAACAGACGAAGTTATTTTACGAGAGTTTGCTGATAATAAAGCCTTATGCCATTGGATTAAAATGGCTCAAGAAAAAGTGGAATTTCAAGGACTTCCTGCTCGAATTTGTTGGTTAGGATATGGAGAACGAGCTAAGTTTGGGCGGATTATTAATGAAATGGTGGCAAAGGGCGAGCTGAAAGCACCAATTGTAATTGGCCGTGATCATCTTGATTGTGGGTCTGTCGCATCTCCAAATCGTGAAACAGAAGGAATGAAAGATGGCAGTGATGCTGTTAGTGATTGGCCAATTTTAAATGCATTAATTAATAGTGTAAATGGCGCTAGTTGGGTAAGTGTTCATCATGGTGGTGGCGTTGGTATGGGGTATTCCTTACATGCAGGAATGGTTATTGTGGCAGATGGAACAGATGAAGCGGCACGTCGACTAGAGCGAGTGTTAACAAGTGATCCAGGTATGGGTGTTGTTCGTCATGTTGATGCAGGCTATGAAAAAGCAATTGAAACAGCAAAAATAAAAGGCGTTCACATTCCGATGATGGAGGGGGAAAAATGAAAGTAGATAGATTATTAAAAAATATAAATCAACTTCTTACATGTGATCATGGTACTGGACCGGCACGTGGTGAACAAATGCATACATTGCCACTTATTGAAGGCGGGGCGATTGCCTTTAAAGATGGGGTAATTGTTTTTATTGGAAAAAGCGAAGATACAACTCATATAGATGCAATTGAAATCATTGACTGCAAAGGAAAAATTGTTTCACCAGGATTAGTTGATCCACATACACATTTAGTTCATGGAGGTTCTAGGGAACATGAAATTGCCTTGAAGTTACAAGGTGTTCCTTATTTAGATATTTTGGCACAGGGTGGTGGCATTTTATCTACAGTGGAAAAAACGAAAGAAGCGACAGAAGAAGACTTAATAGAAAAAAGTATAAACGTTTTAAATACGATGTTAACCTACGGTGTAACGACAGTTGAAGCTAAAAGTGGATATGGATTAGAAGAAGAAACTGAATTAAAGCAGCTTCGAGTTGTGAAGAAAGTAAATGAATTTCATCCAATAACAGTTGTTTCTACTTTTTTAGGGGCACATGCCCTTCCACCTACTTATAAAGGAAAAGAAGATTTGTTTTTAGAAGAAATGCTTCAATTATTACCAATTATTAAGAAAGAAGAGTTAGCGCAATTTGTTGATATTTTCTGTGAGGAAGGTGTATTTTCTGTTGAACAATCACGAGACTTTTTGTTAAAGGCAAAAGAGATGGGCTTTCAATTGAAAATTCATGCCGATGAAATTGTTTCCTTAGGTGGTACAGAGTTAGCAGTCGAAGTAGGATGTACATCTGCTGACCATTTAGTAGGAGCTTCTTCAATGGGAATAGAAATGTTAGGAAAAGGGGAAACAATTCCTGTACTATTACCGGGAACGACCTTTTATTTAAATAAAGAAAGTTATGCCAATGCAAGAGAAATGATTAATCAAGGTGCAGCCGTTGCGTTAGCGACTGATTATAATCCTGGAAGCAATCCAACTGAAAACATTCAATTAATCATGACAATGGCATTATTAAAATTAAAAATGACACCAGAAGAAATTTGGAATGGGGTTACAATTAATGCGGCCCATAGTATTAACAATGGTGATGTTGCAGGAATGTTAAGAATTGGTAGAATGGCAGATATTGTTGTATGGGATGCTCCAAATTATGCTTATGTACCATACCGATATGGTAAAAATCATGTGGATGCAGTTTATAAAAATGGGGTATTAGTGGTAAAAGATGGTGTGTTGCAATGACCCTTCCATATTTAAAAAAAGTAGGTGAAGGAATATTTGTCGATTCAGAAGTACGAAAGGCAAACGAATTGCTACAACCGTGGGATGAAGAACAGGTTGTTACTTATGGTTTAATTGGACTCCCTTTATCCAAAACATCCATTAGTCATTCAGGTGCGCATTTGTCGCCAACAACTATCCGTAAAATGTTTAGTAGTTATAGTACGTATAGTATTGAGGAAGAGGCAGATATTAATAAAAGAGTTGTTGATTTTGGCGATATTCAAATGCACGTTACGAGTGATGAACAATCAAGAATACGAATTTATGAAACGGTAAAAGCATTACTTCATCATCATCAACAAATGGTGCCAATTTTACTTGGTGGCGACCATGGGGTTAGTTTTCCTTCTATTCAAGCTTTTCAAGAAGAGCGTGGGAAAGTAGGCATTGTTCAATTTGATGCCCATCATGATTTGCGGAATACAAAAGACGGAGGCCGTAGCAATGGAACACCATTTCGTAGTTTGCTAGAAGAAGGTATTATCAACGGTAATCAACTTGTTCAAATTGGTCTTCGTGATTTTTCTAATAGTGCCTCCTATCATCAGTATGCGAAGGAGCAGGGGATTCATCTATATACAATGAAAGATGTGAAAACGAAAGGAATACTACCAATTTTAGAACAAAGTATTGCAATTTTAAAGCAAAGTTGTGATGTACTTTATATAAGCGTGGATATGGATGTACTTGATATGGCATTTGCACCAGGCTGTCCAGCTATTGGACCAGGTGGAATGGATAGTACGACTTTATTAGAAGCAATATATTATTTAGGAAGAGAAGAAATGGTTAAAGGGGTGGATATTGTAGAGATTGATCCAACAGTTGATTTTCGAGATATGACGAGTAAAATGGCTGTACATGTTATTTTACAGTTTTTATTAGGTAGAAATAATAGATTAGCTTAATACAATAATACATTCTAATGCTTAGCTAATGGCAGTATTGTATTTGAAGAAAAGACATTCAGTAATGAGTGTCTTTTTTATTTTAATGAGACAAGTCAAAACCAATTAAAAGACTATTTGTGGAAGATAAAAGAATTAATACTTGACGATAAAGTAGTGATGTGTTTTAATTTGTTTAGAAAAATTATATTTAAATAATTCTTATCAAGAGTGGTGGAGGGACTAGGCCCTTTGAAACCCGGCAACCGATGCGAATGCATAGCGGTGCTAAATCCTACAGCGATGCTGAAAGATGAGTGATACGATAGATCAAGTCTGGGTATTCACTCAGGCTTTTTTTCTTTTACTCTTGATTTAGAACAGAAGGAGAATGATTATGAAAAAAGGAAATCCATGGGCATTGTTGCCTATTTTCGTCTTTTTATTATTATTTGTAGGAGTTGGTGTAGCAACTGGTGACTTCTACAAAATGCCAGTACTTGTTGCTTTTTTAATTGCAACAATGATAGCATTCATGATGAATCGAAAAGAAAGTTTTCAAGCAAAAGTAGAAGCTTTTTGTAAAGGTGCAGGGGATAGCACGATTATTCAAATGGTAATGATTTTTCTTTTAGCTGGTGCATTTTCAGGCATTGCCAAGGAAATTGGTAGTGTAGAATCTACGGTAAACTTTAGTTTATCTATTTTACCATCTCAATTAATTGTACCTGGATTATTTATTATTGCTTGTTTCATTTCATTTTCAATGGGGACATCTGTAGGGACAATTGCAGCATTGGCGCCAATTGGTATTGGGATTGCTGAGTCAACAGGACTTTCGCCGGCGTTTATTTTAGGTGCTGTTGTTGGTGGTGGTATGTTTGGTGATAATTTATCTATGATTTCAGACACGACAATTGCGGCAGTTCGTACACAAGGTTGTGGATTGAAAGATAAATTTAAAGAAAACTTCTTTATTGTATTACCGGCAGCAGTTGTAACGGTTATTATTTTAGCAGTAATTAGCATGGGTCAAACAGTAACAATGTCTGAAAACTATGGTTTTAATATGTTAAAAGTATTACCGTATGTTGCGATTATTATCGGTGCTTTACTTGGGACAAATGTATTTATTTTATTAAGTGGAAGTACTGTACTTGCTAGTGTAATTGGATTAATGACAAGTAGCGTTGATCTTACTAGTATTACAAATGCCATCTCTCAAGGGATGCTTGGAATGGCAGAAATTTCCCTGTTATCGATTTTAGTTGGTGGAGTATTAAGTTTAATTAAGTATAATGGTGGAATGGACTTCCTACTACATGTAATTTCGAGAAAGGTAAATTCGAAAAAAGGTGCAGAATTTGGAATTGCAGGATTAGCGGCTGTTGTGGATAGTTGTACAGCTAATAATACGATTGCAATTGTGATGGCTGGTCCAATTGCGAAAGAAATTAGCGAAGAATATAATGTAACGCCAAGTCGTACGGCTAGTATTCTAGATATTTTCTCAACAGCGATTCAAGGTATTATTCCTTACGGGGCACAATTACTAACAGCGGCAGGCTTAGCAGCAATGTCACCAATTGAAATTATCCCATATTTACATTATCCAATTTTAATGGGTATTTGTGGTCTTGTTGCAATTGGAATTGGATTTCCAAATAGACGTCAACAACAAGAGGTTAATAAAAAGGCAGCTTAAAAGGTTGTTATTATACTAAAAAATAGGCGTTCGTTGAAATAACAATTCATCGAGTGCCTATTTTTTGTTACCCATATAATAACCAACAATTCCTTCAACAATCCCTGCCACGACAACACTAATCATAATGGGAATAATCGAACCAATCGTCACTTGTTGATCTGTACGGGATATTCCAAATTGAAGTGCAGGAATATCCATCATCATCCCTAGGCCCTGTACGATTGCAAACACAACACCCATTGTTACTAAAAAACTGGAAAGTCTAATTTTTCGACTGTCTCGTCCGTATGTTTTTGTTAGAAAGTCGCGTAAATGGTTCATTTTTTACCATACCTTTCGAAAGTAACCTTCGTATAGTTACGAAACTATAAAAAGATGGAAGCTTTCTTTTCTTTCGCATTGATAATAAGTTGAATGGAATAAAATGTGTATTCATTTATCTATATTCGGCGCTTTATTTTAAATTCCTTTATCAACATGAAACAAGAATAAGAAATAATAAATCTAGCTCTTTTTTATGATATCAGTATAGGAATAGTGTAGAAGGAATAAAGGGAGTGTGAGTTTTTGTTTTTCAACCAGTAAGAGAAAACCAATCAGTAGAAATACTTAATAATTATAGGTAGAAATGTATATGTAATTTGAATTTTGTCATTTAAAGTAAAGATAGTTTTAAATTTCATTTATCGTATAGTTTAGTAGAATGTCATCTCGTTTGTCATCATAACAATAGAAAATTACGTCAATTATCAGAGCATTTTTGAAGGGAAAGTCATAGTGTCAGGTAGAGCGGGATAAATAAATGGTTAGAAAATAGCTCTTCGTTTATCAAAAGTTGTTTCTTTATATATCAAAATAAATGTCGGATATTGTCTATTTTCAGAATATTTTGTATATTATGTTGCAGGTGTATTACAAGTATACTATAATGGTTAAAAATTCTAAAAAAGGGTGTTGGCATGAATAAGTTGTTGTTACAGATAAATCAATTATCTACATCATTTTTAATTAATGACCAATTTTATCCTGCAGTAGATGACGTATCTTTTGATGTATGTGAGAATGAAATCTTAGCCATCGTAGGAGAATCAGGCTGTGGGAAAAGTGCATTAGCACTATCAATATTAGGTTTGCACAATGAGAAACGAACAAAGACAACTGGAGAAATCATACACAAGGGAAGCAATTTAGTACAACAATCTCCTGCCAAAATGAACAAAATACGTGGGAAAGAAATAGGAATGATTTTTCAAGAACCACTAACGGCACTAAATCCTTTAATGACAATAGGCAAGCAAATTGAAGAAAATTTAAATTATCACACCTCTTTAACAGCCTCTGCCAAAAAAAAACGCGTACTTCAACTATTGTCACAAGTAGGTATTCCCAATCCTAAAATTACATATAAGCAATATCCTCATGAATTGTCCGGAGGAATGAGACAGCGAGCAATGATTTCTATTGCAATTGCATGTAATCCTTCAATCATTATCGCAGATGAGCCAACAACAGCATTAGATGTAACAATTCAAGCACAAATTTTAGATTTATTGAAAGACATCCAAAAGGAAACAAAAATGGGTATCGTTTTAATTACGCATGATTTGAGCGTTGTAGCAGAAGTTGCAGATCGAGTAGCGGTTATGTACGCTGGTCAAATCATAGAAATTGGAGATGTAAAGGAAATTTTTAAAAATCCATTGCATCCATATACACGCTCTTTGTTAAATTCTATTCCAACAATGGAAAGCCATTATCAACGATTACATGTCATTGAAGGGATTGTACCTTCATTGGATAAATTGCCTCGAAATGGCTGCCGATTCAGCTTAAGAACACCATGGATTTCTAGTGAAGCTCATGAGAACAATCCTACATTGCGTGAAATCACACCAAATCACTATGTTCGTTGTACATGTTATAACCATTTTCATTTCCGTGATGAACAAGGAGGCGTTCAATCTAATGACACTATTAAAAGTTAATCGTTTAAAAGTATATTTCCCTATCCGTGGTGGTATTTTTGGTGCGGTTCAAGATTACGTCCGAGCCGTTGATGACGTTTCTTTTGAATTACAACCTGGTGAAACTTATGGACTAGTAGGGGAATCAGGAAGTGGTAAATCAACAACAGGAAAAGCTATTTTACGGTTAGAGAAAGCAACAAGTGGCTCTGTATTATTTGATAACAAAGATTTATTGAAAGTTAATCGGCAAGAAATGAGGAAATATCGAAAAGACATTCAAATGATTTTCCAAGATCCTTATTCTTCGTTAAATCCAAAAAAGAGAGTACTAGATTTAGTAGCAGAACCGCTACGAAATTATGAACGATTATCACCAGATGAAGAAAAACGAAAGGTAATGTACTTTTTAGAACGAGTAGGAATCTCGTCACAAAATATGTATAAGTACCCGCATGAATTTTCTGGAGGACAGCGGCAACGAATTGGAATTGCAAGAGCACTAACATTAAATCCAAAATTAATAGTGGCTGATGAGCCTGTTTCAGCGTTAGATGTATCCGTACAAGCACAAGTATTAAACTTTTTACAAGATTTACAAGAAGAATTTAATTTATCCTATTTGTTTATTGGACATGATTTAGGGGTAATTCGCCATTTGTGTGACCGAGTAGGTGTTATGTTTCGGGGAAGAATGGTAGAAGAAGGGCAAACAGAAGATATTTTAACAAATCCACAGCATATTTATACAAAGAGGTTAGTAGCAGCAATTCCTGATATTCGGCCAGAAGTGAGAGAACAAAAAATTGAAGAACGAAGACAAATTAAAGAAGAGTATGATAGTTTATCCCCAATTTATTATGATGCAAATGGCAGACCGTTTGATTTGAAATTGTATTCCGACACCCATAGGGTAGCATTGCCATAGAAAGGAGTAGCCGTTATGTGGAAATTTATCATACGAAGATTATTGATTATGATTCCTCAATTAATTTTATTAAGCTTTCTCATTTTTGCACTTGCAAAGGCGATGCCTGGTGATGCGTTGACAGGTAAGCAATTGGATCCGAATGCAGATGCTAATCGAATTGAAGAATTACGTGAACAAATGGGATTAAATGATCCAATGCATATTCAATATTTACGTTGGATTAAAAATGCAGCACAAGGAGACTTTGGTATATCGTATACCCATAAAGTTCCTGTAAAAGAAGTAATTGGGGATCGAATTGGAAATACAGTATTGCTTGCCTTAGCAATATTAATTATT
Organism: Bacillaceae bacterium; assembly: GCA_051873875.1. Classification (GTDB taxonomy): domain Bacteria; phylum Bacillota; class Bacilli; order Bacillales; family Bacillaceae_G; genus JBJEFI01. Next base: position 19,413 of record JBJEFI010000129.1, read on the forward strand.
ACATATTTATTGGCGATTCCAATGGGGATTATTAGTGGGCGCTGGAATGATACCTGGGCAGATAGATTAATCGTCGGATATAACTATATCGGATTTGCGACGCCAACCTTTATTTTTGGATTGATTATGTTATTTTTATTTGGATTTACATTTAACCTGTTTCCAACAGGTGGAAGTATAGATCCGTTAGTAGAAAATGGAACATTTGCTTATTATATGAGCAAATTAAATCACATCATTTTACCAGCGCTATCAGGGGCATTAATTGCAACCGTTGGGGTGAGTCAATATTTGCGAAGTGAAATCATTGATACAAAGGTGAAGGACTTTGTTCGAACAGCAAAAGCAAAAGGGGTACCAGAATCTCGTATTTATACACGCCATATTTTACGAAATTCATTTTTGCCAATCGCGGCATTTTTAGGTTATGAGATTACGGGATTGATAGGTGGCTCCATTTTTCTAGAATCCATTTTTAGTTATCCTGGCATTGGACAATTATTTATTAAGTCTATTGCTTTACGTGATTTTTCAGTTGTAAATGCATTGGTGTTGATGACAAGTATTGCAACCTTATTTGGAACACTTCTTTCAGATATTATTTTGAGCATCGTTGATCCAAGAATTCGAATTAAATAAAAATTGGGGTGGGAATTGTGATTCATACAAATATTGGAAAGAAAGATGTAAAAATGGAAAAAAGCCCATCTGGATTTACAGTTGTTTGGAAGGAATTCAAAAAGGATAAATTGGCGATGGGTTCACTTATTTTATTAGTATGTATTGTCATTGCTGTATATGGTACATCCCTCATTCTAAATTTGGATGAAGTAGTAAAAGTAGACTTTTTATCCATTTATCTAGAACCATCAGGGGAACATTTGTTAGGAACAGATTATGGTGGGCGAGATGTATTTGGGCAACTGATTATTGGAACAAGAAATTCGTTTACAATTGGTTTTTTTATTACATTATTTTCAGCTTTTATTGGGGTGACAATTGGTTTATTAGCAGGCTATTTTGGTGGAATTATAGATAGTATTATTATGCGAATTATTGACTTTATGTTGATCCTCCCATTTTTAATGTTTGTCATTGTATTTGTTTCTGTTATTCCAAAATTTAATATATACACATTTATTGGAATTATGACCATCTTCTTATGGACAGGAATCGCAAGATTGATTCGTTCCAAAGTGTTATCAGAAAGTCAGTTGGATTATGTAATAGCAGCAAAAGCACTTGGTACACCAAATTGGAAAATTATTTTATCACACGTTCTCCCAAATATTAGTTCCTTAGTAATCGTTACATTTACATTAAATTTAGCAGGAAACATTGGAATTGAAACTGGCCTTACGTATTTAGGGTTTGGTTTGCCAGAAAGTACGCCAAGTTTGGGGACATTGGTAAGTTATGCGAGTAATCCAGATGTTCTGCAAAATAAGTGGTGGGTATGGGTACCTGCATCAGTCATGATTCTCGTGCTGATGTTAAGTATAAATTTCATCGGTGAAGCGTTAAAACGCTCTGCTGATGCAAGACAAAGAAGAGGATAATAAAGAAAAGGAGAGGAAGAGGATGAAGAGAAAAGCAACCGTATTATTTAGTGTATTAACAACAGCGGCCCTATTATTGTCAGCTTGTTCTGGGGATTCAAAACCAGCATCTAAACCGGCTGGGAAGGCAGATACATCTGCTTTTGCTGTTAAAGTAAAGAATGACAAGGAAGACATAAAAGGGGGTACGCTGAAAGTAGGTCTTATTTCAGATACACCATTTGAAGGTATTTTAAATAAAATATTTTATGAAGGGGATCCAGACTGGCAAGTTCTTACATGGTTTGATGAAGATTTATTATCTGTAGATGAAAACTGGGTATTTGATCAGGATGGAGCAGCTACATATGAGTTAAGCTCTGATAACAAAACAATTACAATTAAAATTAAAGATAATGTAAAGTGGCATAATGGAGATCCAGTAACAGCATCTGATTTAGAATATACCTACTTAGTAATTGGACATCCAAAATACGAAGGCGTTCGTTATGATACACAAATGACGAAAATTGTTGGAATGGAAGAATATCATGCAGGCAAAGCGCAAAATATTTCTGGTGTAAAAGTAGAAGATGATAAGACAATTTCCATTACATTTAAAGAAGCAAATCCATCTGTTTTAACAGGTTTATGGACAACGCCATTACCGAAGAAATATTTAGGAAATGTACCAGTTGATAAATTAGTAGAAAGTGATCAAGTTCGTAAAGCACCTATTGGCTTTGGTCCTTTCAAAATTAAGAAAATTACCCCAGGAGAAGCAGTAGAATTTGAAGCTTTTAATGAGTATTGGGCAGGCAAGCCAAAATTAGATGGCGTATTGTTAAAAGTTGTAAACCCACAAATTGCAACAGCATCTCTAGAAAATGGGGATATTGACATTGCAAGTATATCAGCAGACCAATATGACAAAGCAAAATCACTTAAAAATATTCAAGTATTAGGTGAAATTGATTTAGCATATGATTACATTGGCTTTAAATTAGGCCATTGGGATGCAAAGACACGTACAAGTGTAATGGATAATCCTAAATTTGCCGATAAACGCTTGCGTGAAGCAATGGCATATGCTCTTAATACAGAACAAGTTGGAGAGAAGTTATATAAAGGTCTACGCTATCCAGCAAATACAGTTTTACCACCATCTTTTCCTAAATACTACGCGAAAGATGTAAAAGGATTTACGTATGATAAAGACAAAGCAAATAAATTATTAGATGAAGCAGGTTATAAAGATACAAATGGTGATGGCTTACGTGAAGATCCAAATGGAAAAGAATTTAAAATTAATTTTGCTGCTAGAAGCGGGGGCGATATTGCTGAGCCATTAGCGAAATATTATATTCAAGCTTGGAAAGATGTAGGCTTAGATGTACAATTATTAGATGGTCGTCTACATGAATTTAACTCTTTCTATGATCGCGTAGAAAAGGATGATCCGAAAATTGATATTTATGCAGGTTCTTGGGGAACTGGTTCTGATCCAGACCAATCTGGTATTTGGTCAAAATCAGCACCATTTAACTACCTTCGTTGGGTAGATGATAAAAATGAAGAATTACTGCAAAAAGGTATTTCACCAGAAGCATTTGAGGAAAAATATCGTGTAGATGTATATAAAGAGTGGCAACAATATGTTCATGATGAAGTACCGTTAATTCCAACATTATTCCGATATGAATTAATAGGAGTAAATAACCGTGTAAAAGGATATGATGTTACACCAGGTAAAGCATCACCAGGTAGAGGACCTATTCATGAAATTTCTTTAACAAATGAAGAATCAGAGAAAAATAAATAAGAAACGTTAAACAATAAAAAAGGCTGACTAGAGAAAGAAGTCAGCCTTTTTGACTGTATAGGAAATAGATTTTTTAGAGGTGGACCTCAATTCATTCTTGGTGTACGTAGAAGGGATGCTACTAAGTTTACTAAATAGACAGCACATTTTTATAAAAAGTAGAATAGAATATGATGTTGTAAAGTTCTAAATATTTTTTAATGTTGAAAAATAAGGGGATAGACTATAAAATTAGATGTAGCAAAAAGGAATTGTGATTAAGGGAATGGGTATGAATATGAAAATAAATCATAAAAAGGGTATGTTTTTTGTTTACTTTATCCATGCTATATTACTAACATTAGTAGTTGAAGCAATTCATCGAGCCTCTTTAATTGATACGCTTAAATATGCAATAGAAATGCCAATGCGAATGTTGGTTAATTTGGCAATTATTGCAATAGCGACAAGCATGGTGTTATTTGTAAAACGAAAAAAGTTTTTTATTACCGTTATTTGGGTCGTTTGGATTGTATTAAGCTTAACGAGCAGAACACTTCTTACTTTAAGGGATAATCCGTTTACGATTTCAGACCTTGTGATGATTCGAGAAGGATTAGAAGTGAGTGCTAAATATATTTCATGGCAAGGTGCAATCGCTATTTTGATAGGGGTAGTTGTAATTATTGGCAGTTTAATATACTTATGGAAGAGGGACAGAGGCATTCATCATAGTGGAAGAAAGAAATTTTTTTACATTTGGATTAGTGCTTTTGCAATTGGAATGTTATTGTTTAATCAACTTCAACAAAAGGAAATTATGGCAGCTCCTAATCCAGATTTAAGTACATTTTATGATAATAATGGTTTTGTTTTTTCGCTTGTAGATACGACAGTAAATTATTTTAAACAGCCTAATCCAGAGAACTATAATGAAGAAACAATAGCATCACTTATGAAATCATTGCAAAAAGAACAAGTATCAGGTTCTTCTGAAAAACCAAATATTATTATGGTACAGCTTGAATCTTTTTTAGATCCAATGTGGATAAAAGGGGTTTCTTATTCAAAAGACCCTATTCCAACTTTTAGAGAAATAGAAAATAAGTTTAGTAGTGGACAATTAGTTGTTCCAACTGTTGGAGCAGGAACAGTTCGAACTGAGTTTGAAGTGTTAACAGGATTGTCAATGAAGTTCTTAACACCTTGGGAAATTCCAAATAATACAGTATTAAAAGAAACACCTGTTGAATCAATAGCTCGTACAATGCACTCACAGGGTTATCAAACGCAGGCTATTCATAATAATGAAGGTATCTTCTATGATCGAAACAAAGTTTATAGCAACATGGGATTTGATACGTATATTTCAATGGAATATATGAATGGATATGAAAAAACACCTACTGGTTGGTTAAAAGATGGCATATTAACAAAAGAAGTTGAAAAAGCACTTAATGCAACAGAGAAACGAGATTTTATTTATACTGTTACTGTACAAGATCACGGTGGTTATCCATCTGATGATGTACTGCCTCTTAAACATGTCACAGTGACAAATGAGGAAAAAGGTGGTAATAATAATCAAGATACAAGTAGCTTAGAATATTATGTGAATCAGTTATATGAAACTGATTTGTTTATTCGTGATTTACTTCATATGGTCGAACAACGACAAGAGCCAACCATTGTTGTATTATTTAGTGATCATCTACCAAAGTTACCACAAGTACAAGCAGAAAATTTAACGACAAATGATCGATTTATTGTTCCTTACGTAATATGGGATAATATGAATCTACCAAAACAGAAAAAAGATTTACATGCTTATACATTATCAACAGAAGTGTTAAATCGTGCCTCTTTACAAGGTGGGATTGTAAACCAACTTCATAATAGATATGAAGGAAAAAGTGACTATGAAGAGAAATATGAATTGTTACAGTATGATTTGTTGTATGGAGATAAATATGCATATGCAGGTAAATCATTGCTAGAACCATCAAATATGGTAATGGGCTTAGAGGAAATAGTCGTTTCCAATGTAATGCAGCAAGAAGAAACGACTGTAGTTGAAGGTGAAAACTTTACGCTTTCTAGTGTAGTAGTTATAAATGAAAAAGAACAAAATACTATTTTTATAGATGAAAATCGACTTTTAGTAGAAAATTATACTTTAAAAGGTAATGAAAGTATTCAAGTTCAACAGATCGGTCGGAAAATGTTAAGTGGATCAAATGTTTTAACGTTAGATGATGAAGAAACAAAGTAACAAAAAAAGCCAAGGAAAATCCTGGCTTTTTTTGTTATAGTAAAGATAATGAATGAAATAAAAAACCTTCATTTTGTTTAGTTGAAATGGGAGTTATAAATAAGGAGCAGTGGCAATGGAAAACTATTTAGGGAGAATGGTTCATGCTGTGATAGACAGACCATTAGGTTCAATGCATCCAAAGTACGATTTTATCTATTCGCTGAATTATGGATACATACCTAATACAATTTCTGGAGATGGAGAAGAAATTGATGTATATATTATTGGTGAATTTGATCCCTTAGAAAAGTACGATGGCTATGTTGTTGCCATAATAAAAAGAGAAGATGATATCGAAGATAAATTAGTCGTATGTAAACAACTAAATAAATATAGTAAAGAACAAATACAAGCACTAGTAGAATTTCAAGAAAGATTTTTTAAGTCAACAATTGTAACAATTAATGATAACCGTTAAAAAGCATATAAAGGAAAAGGGGGATCGATTTAGTAAGGGAATCGTACTCTTACTAGAGACAATGGATGAACAATGTAAAGATTTTGATTGTGGAAGATGATGTGGATATTAATCAATTGTTATGTCGCATTTTAGAAAAAGAAGGATACTGTGTTCGAAGTGCATATTCTGGAACAGAAGCAAAAATGTGTGTGGAACATTATGAATACGACTTGTTATTGTTGGACTTAATGCTACCAGGCATCCATGGAGAAACATTAATTGAAGAAATACGAAAACTAAAAACGATGCCAATTATTGTACTGTCTGCTAAAACAGCGCAAGAGGATAAGATTCATACGTTAAAGCTTGGTGCAGATGATTTCATAAGTAAACCTTTTGATGTAAATGAAGTAGTAGCAAGGGTAGAGGCTCAATTACGACGCTATAAACAATTTTCTAAAGTGGAAATACAAGAAACAAAATTAAAGCATAAAAATTGTCTCATTGATATAGAAGCGAGAGAAGTGATTGTGAATGGGCAACTTATTAATTTAACGGTACGAGAGTTTGCTTTATTGGAGTTATTTATGATGTATCCAAATAAAGTATTTACGAAAGCAGATTTATTTTCTAGTGTATGGAATAGTGAAAATTACGGAGACGATAATACAGTGAATGTACATATTAGTCATCTACGTTCGAAACTTGCCAAGGCAGATGGAGAAAATGAGTACATAGCAACGGTTTGGGGAATAGGATTTAAATTGAAAGAATAAATACAAACGCCCATCAATGGGAGTTTATGTTTATCTTGCACGATTGAACGAGATAAAACTTAAGACTTTCTTAAGACTTTATTTAAAGAAACTTATGACCTCTTTCGTATGATGAAACTATAAAGAACAGGAGGTTATTCAAATGAGTGATATTATTTTACAAACCCATTCGCTTTCGAAAAAGTATAAAGATAAATTTGCTGTAGATAATGTAAATATGACAATCCGAAAAGGCCAAATATACGGTTTCATTGGTCAAAATGGAGCGGGAAAAACGACTTTTATTCGAATTGTTACAGGACTTATTCATGCAACTTCTGGTGAAGTCTCTTTATTAGGGGGAACATCAAAAGCCGAATTAGAGGAAGCACGCAAGCATGTTGGAAGTTTAGTAGAAAGTCCATCTTTTTATGAAAATATGACAGCGAGAGAAAATCTAGAATTTTCACGATTAGTCCGCAATATTCCAGGAAAAGAATGCATTGATGAAGTATTAGCGCTAGTTGGATTGCATGATGTTGAAAAGAAAAAAGTAAAGAATTTCTCTTTAGGTATGAAACAACGCTTAGGGATTGCCAATGCTTTATTAGGAAATCCGAGATTGCTTATTTTAGATGAGCCAATCAATGGGTTAGATCCAATTAGCATTGTAGAAATACGTGAGCTATTAAAGAAAATGAATCGTGAAAAAGAAGTTACCATTATTATTTCTAGCCATATTTTGGGTGAATTATCAGAATTAGCGACCCATTATGGGATTATTGATAATGGAAAGCTAATTCAACAAATATCAGCAAAAGAACTACAGGAGAAATGTCGTCAATATATTGAAATTGAAGTAGATGATACAGAGCATGCTATTATTTTATTAGAACAACAATTTGATAGCATTGAATATGAAGTATATCCAAACCAAGTTATTCGCGTCTATAATTATTTAGAAAATGTAGGCGAAATGAATAAGTTACTTTCGAAAAATAATCTTACAGTAAATAAAATAGTATTAAAAGGACAAAACCTTGAAGAATATTTCGTTCAAGTAGTTGGAGGTGCTCATCATGCTTAGATTAATAAAAGCAGAAATATATAAATTATTTAAAGTGAGAACGCTCCGTGTATTATGTATCATTGCTGCTTTAATGGGTGTTTTCTTAGTCGGAACAACCTTTATTCTTAAAGATCAATTTGAAAAAATTCCAGATGATCAACGTGAAATGATTATGGAGCAATTATCAGGTCCGACAGATAGTTCATCTCCTATTATTTCTGCACAATTCGGCTATTCTTTAAGTGCAGTGAAAGATCCACTTAATCCGGCAGCAAGTGAATTATTTTATTCTTCCTTTGGAAGTGGTTTGCTTCCGGTTTTTATGGCGATTTTAGTAGCAGCTTTAGTAGCAAAAGAGTATTCTTCAGGTACGATTAAAAATAGCATTGCATATGGGAACAAAAGAGAATATTATTATTTATCAAAATTTGTTTCATTAACAGTCGGAAGTATTATCATTTCTCTTGTGATGATAATTGTTCCTACGGTTTTGGCCACATTCATTTATGGTTGGGGAGCAGATTTTACCTTATCTAGTTTTCTAGCAATGATAGGGAACTTTGGGGCATTTATGATTGTTAATATGGCCCTTGTTGCGCTTCTATTATTGCTAGCTTCTATACTAAAAAGTAATGGAGCAACAATTGGATTTGGTATCGCATTATTAGTCTTTGCACCAATGTTGTTAAGTGGATTGTATGGGCAATATGACTGGTACGATAGATTATTTAAATTGACACCATTTTATCAAGCAGCAGTTGTTCAAACACCAGGAATTGATACAGTACTAATTGTAAAAAGTATTGTTATTTCAATAATAACAGCAGTGATTGCGTTAGTTTGTGGTACAATTATCTTTAGAAAACAAGATATTAAATAATATATAGGGGTAAGCAAAATGGTTTGGATTATTTTTCTTTTAATAGGTGGGTTGGGCATTTTGCTCACCCTTTTTTTCAATTTGAAAAAAGAAGTACGTTATTTGATAGCACAAATAAAAAAAAGCGATGGGCAATATATTTCAATGCGAGTAAAATCCGTAGATAAAGATATAGAGAGTTTAGCAAATGAAGTAAATCATTTGTACAATCAATTACAGCAGCAACGTGTGCATTTCGAGCAACAAGAAAAACAATTGCGACAAAGCATTACAAATGTTTCTCATGATTTACGAACACCATTAACATCCATAAAAGGATATGTACAATTAGTAGAGCAGGAATCATCAATTGGACAAGAGTCGCAAAAATATATTGAAATTATAAAAAGAAGAATTGAAAATCTACAAGAATTAATTAACGCATTTTATGATTTAAGTAGAATTGAAGAAAATGAATATCCGTTCCAATATACAACAGTAAAATTAAACGAAGCTTTAGCTGAAAATCTTGTTATGTATTATGAGGAATTTATTGCAAAAGGTGTTGAACCAATTGTTGATATAAAAGAAAATATTCCTGTTGTCATTACGGATAAACAAGTAATCAATCGGATTTTTTCTAACATTATTGCAAATATGCTTAAGCATGGAGAAGCGCCAATTGAAATTTCTTTATATGATAACAAACAGGAAATTATAACAGAGTTTAAAAATCATACGTCAACTGTCACTTCAGAAAGTGTAAATCGTCTCTTTGATCGTTTTTATAGTGGAGATACGTCAAGAAGTGGTGGAGCAAGTGGCGTTGGATTAAGTATTACAAAAGTGTTTGTTGAAAAATTAGGACATAAAATTGAAGCATCTTTAAATGAGGACATGCTGTGTATTCGAATTCGCTGGCAAATAAATAGAAAATAATAAGAAATCTTATGGAACTGTTACTTAAGAATAAGGAAGGTATGGTAAAATTAAAAGATAAGGATACAGGGGGACAACCAATGAAGACAATTACATTAGGGACTGCTTTATCGATTCGTCATGTGTTAACAAAAAGAATTAGAGAGCTAATTCAAGAACGACAAAATGTTGCAACGGCTAATGTAGAAAAAAATGAACCATTGCCACCATTGGTTCGGGATATTGCAACAATTGAACAAGAGTTGGCGAAGGTCCGTAAAGATTTTCGTAAATTAGATTACTTAATGCAAAAAGCAAATGTTGAACATACAATCACTTTTGAAAATGAAACCTATTCTATTACAGAAGCAATTGAATATGCAAAACAATTGCGAGCAGAAGTGGAAGAATGTAAGGCTTTTGCTAACATGAAAGAAGAAGTAGTGAATATGTATCTTTCAGAAAGCGTATTATATCAAAAGTTATATTTCCAACCGGAACAGTATCGTTTACAAGCAATCGAGTTAGAGCGTAAAGCAACAAGAATATCAGGGGCAATTGATGAGAAGAATTTTACAGTTATAATTCCTTTTGATGCAAGCGATTATTATTAATCCCTTGTCTAGATGAGACTTCTAGGCAAGGCGTGAAGAAGAAAGCTACTTTCGAATATTAGGGATACGCAACCGGATAATAGGTTACTTGTTACGAAGTGACGTATAACGCATAACGACCGAACGGAAACGAATAATCTAGTTATTTGTGCATCGCATAACAATTTTGGAGCAATTCTTCTTCACGAAATGCCAGCTTGATTCAGGCTGGCATTTTTTAAAAGGTTAAAATGTTGATTATACATATATAGAAAAAGGTTGGGGTTGATATGAATATAAAAATACGAAAAGCAGGGTACGAAAGTGGGATTACAATTATTGAAAATATTGTATTTTCTATTGATGAGGGGGAAATGGTTGGCTTAATCGGAACAAATGGAGCAGGGAAAAGTACGACGATAAAAAGTATTATGGGAACAATTCCTTGGGTAGAAGGAGAAATCTTTTTGCCTGAAACATATGCGTATATTCCGGAACAACCAATTTATTACGAGTACTTAACTCTTTCTGAGCATTTTGATCTTATTTTTGAAATGAAGGGAATAAAACGGGAAGAAGTGCAAGAAAGATTGGACAAGTTACTTGAAGAATTTTCTCTAGCCCATGTCCAAACTCACTATATTTCTGCTTTCTCAAAAGGAATGAAGCAAAAGGCAATGATTTTATTTGCGCTTATTCAACAACCAGAGTTGTATATTGTTGATGAACCTTTTGTAGGGTTAGATGCAATGGCAACGATAAAATTTATCCGACATTTACAACGAGAGCAACAAAGAGGGGCGAGAATATTACTTTGTACACATGTTATTGATACAGCAGAAAAACTATGTAGTCGTTTCGTTTGGATTGATAATGGAAACATGTTAGTGAGTGGAACCAAAGAGGAAATTCAACAAAAATTTAACGTAGAACAGTTAGATTTATTAGAAATAATGGAAAAAGTGGCAGGTGGTGAATGATGCTAAAGCATTTGTTTTTTCATCGCCTTCAAGCCAATCTTCTTCATTCTTGGAGAACTGTCTCTCTTTTTTTTGATGGGATGATATGGGTATATATTGGTATTCCAATCCTTGCCCTTTTTGTTTATCAATATGTATTGCTATGGCAACAAAAAGTTACTTGGATAAGTGGCATTGAGCAGATGCTATTTTTCGCTATTGTTCTTTTCTTTTTTCTTATAGGGGAACTTTCTATGTTTATTGAGGAAGCAGATTGTATTTATTTAATAGATAAAAAGAAAGGGTTTAACCAACTAAAGAAAGATTCTTCCCTTTATCAATTTGTGAAAATCATCATTCTTTTTCTTTTCTCATTTTCTCTTACACTACCTATTCTTTTATTAGAATTAGATATGTCGTTGATTGCTAGCATTGAAATATGGCTTCATATCCTTTGCATAAATATCTTATATAAGCTGAGTGTCTATCGAATCGAGATTAGTAATCAGCATTGGTTTTTTAAAGGATTGTATCGTTATGGCATGCTCATTGCAGGAATGGGGATTACTTTTTTCCTTTTCTTAAACTTAGAAAGTAGTCACTTTTTCTTTTTTGTATATGGTATATTTATTGCAGTTCTATTAAGAGCTATTTTCCATTATCCAAATATCATGAAGGAAATACATTATAGTGCCAAGGTGCAAATGTCTTTTAGTAAAGCAGTACTACAAAGTACTGGTACAGTTGAAGCTGTAAATGATAAAACAAAACCATTTTTCTATCTTAATTGGCTACCAATTATTAGTGTAACAACAAGGTTGATTATTGTTAGTTACATACGAAACAAAAGCAGACGAAGAATCTTAGTTATGTTAGGGTTTGCTGTTGTTAATGGGGTTATTCTTACGCCCTTTTTTATTAAAATCTTGTGTGTAGCATTTGGAGTATATGCTTTATATGAGCAATACAAACAAACTTCTGAAGAGATAACACAGCATGATTTTTATAAAATAATGAAATAAGAAAAAGAGATAAAAAGCTA
>JBJEFI010000130.1:0-6249 GCA_051873875.1 Bacillaceae bacterium
CATTGACTCAAATCAAGTTTTGCTAGAAGCCATTTTCGCAAACAAAAGCGTACATAAAAAAACGACCTTTAGTGAAAACTTCTTCACAATGGTCGTTTTTTTCGTTCAACTAACCCACTATGGGAAGTTTCACTTTATTTTTGAATTTCATTTAAAGGAATACCTAACGCTTTTGCTACACCTTCCCCATAGGCTGGATCGGCTTTGTAGCAATTGTTAATGTGTCTTAGTTGTACTTCTTTTGTAGTTCCTTGCATATTACGTGCTGTATTTTCAAATAGAACTTGTTGTTGCTCAGGTGTCATGATATTAAATAATTTACCAGGTTGTGTATAATAATCATCGTCATCTTCACGGAAATTCCATTCGTAGCCATCGCCTACAATTGGAAGTGGTGGCTCTTTATATTCAGGTTGCTCCTGCCATTCGCCGTAACTGTTTGGTTCATATGATTTGGCGCTACCCATATTGCCATCCACTCTCATCGCTCCATCTCTATGGAAAGAATGAATATGTTTTGCTCCTCTTGGAGAGTTAACAGGAATTTGCCAATGATTCACACCTAGACGATAACGTTGTGTATCTCCATAAGAGAATAAACGTCCTTGTAGCATTTTATCAGGTGAGAAGCCGATACCTGGAACAATTGTTGTTGGAGCAAAGGCTGCTTGTTCAACATCCGCAAAATAGTTATCTGGATTACGGTTTAATTCAAATTCACCAACTTCTATCAGAGGAAATTCACTCTTATACCATACTTTTGTTAAATCAAATGGATTATACGGCATTTGTCTAGCTTGTTCTTCTGTCATAATTTGAATGTACATTTTCCATTTTGGATAATCTCCACGTTCAATTGCTTCATATAAATCACGTTGATGACTTTCACGATCCACACCTATGATTTCTGTAGCTTCTTGGTCTGTTAAATTTTCAATTCCTTGCTGCGTTATGAAATGGAATTTCACCCAGTGTCGTTCATTGTTTTTATTAATAAAACTATATGTATGACTTCCAAAGCCATGCATATGACGATAGCTCTTCGGAATACCGCGATCACTCATTGTAATGGTAACTTGGTGAAGTGCTTCCGGTAGAGAAGACCAGAAATCCCAGTTGTTTTGGGCACTTCGCATATTCGTACGAGGGTCTCTTTTCACTGCATGATTCAAATCCGGAAATTGCTTCGGATCTCTAAAGAAGAATACAGGTGTGTTGTTACCGACAAGGTCCCAGTTTCCTTCCTCTGTATAAAACTTCATCGCAAATCCACGAATATCTCTTTCTGCATCGGCTGCACCACGTTCGCCAGCAACTGTTGAAAAGCGTACAAACATTTCTGTCTGCTTACCAACTTCCGAGAAAATAGCTGCTTTAGTATATTTCGTAATATCCTTCGTTACGGTAAATGTACCGAATGCTCCTGACCCTTTTGCATGCATACGTCGCTCAGGAATAACCTCTCTATCAAAATGCGCCAGCTTTTCTAAAAACCAAATATCTTGCATTAAAACAGGACCTCTAGGACCTGCTGTCATTGTATTTTGGTTATCACCGATTGGTGCACCAAAAGCCGATGTTAACTTTCTACTCTGTTCTTCGGTTTGCTTATTTTTTTTATTATCCATCAAATATAGCCTCCTTAAACAAATGTATGTATTACAATAAATATTATATAACAAAATTAAAGGTCTAAAAGTTACAAATTTTCAAACTAATATAAATTTAACTTAGAATACATTCTTCAAAATAGAAGGAACAATACGCTTCACGTGCAAAACCGAAAATTATCTCTACAATATAAAAAAGTATCACCTACTATATCGGTGATACTTTTTTTCTTATTAATAGTTGATAAAACGCTTTTGTTAAGCCCTAAAATCTTAAATAGTTAAATCTTCTCTTTGAATTAATTCAAAATAACGGCAATAAAACTCTTATATCCTGTTCCGTTAGTTTATAGATATCTCGTAAGATGCCAGTAGTTATTTACGAAAACATCAATATCATCGCTTCATTTTCCTTAACTGTTAAGCGAAAAAAATCTACTAACGATTCGAAGTTTCCAACAAGATATTCCTTGTCTTCTTCTGACCATTCTCCTTTTAAAGGATAAATGTCTACCTTATTCATCTCCTTCACATCATAGCGAGAAATAAATTCTTCAACCGTAACCGATTCAAGGGCAGTCGCAATTTCCTTTACCTCTTCTGCCTCTAAATAACGAATTAGTCCATAACCCACGTCATCCCCAATTTCAGTTCCGTCAAATATCTGCAAATAGTTCACTTATTATTCTATTTTCGCTGTATAATGATAATAAAATCATTTATCTCTTATTAAACTAGAGCCGCTGTTAGCGTAAGAACATTTATTCACAAATGTAACTAATTTTACATTCTAGAAAAACTTCATTTTACAAGAATGTTATCCCTATTTTAGGATAAGCTCTATTAAAGTTATAGATTAATTAATAAAAATAGAACCATGAGGACAATTCTTCTCATGGTTCTATTCTGTCAAAATAGTCATATTACCCGTTTGCGTTTCGTCATCATTTTTTGGTGTAATTTTTTCTATCATACGAAAAGTCTTTGATTCAGCTTTATTATTATCAAATGGTTTCGCATTAACTAAGACCAATTCAATCCTCATTTCCTCTTTAGACAATCTATTTTTACTACTAAATAAGAAAAGAGGTTTATTCCCAAAGTCAGGATTTAAAGCCTCTTTGTAGATGGGGCTTGAAGCATTCATTTGGAAGAAATCTGTTTCACTTGAAGGCATCGCTCCAACTGATATTTTGATTGTCTTATATGGAATGGACCCAGAATCCTTTGGTATTAAATGAGTTTCGTCTAACGTTAATACATAAGAGTACATTTTATTATTTTCGTTGTAATATTCCTCCAAAATAGTTTGGATATTATTAATCCATCCTTCTGCACCACGAACGCTACTTTTTTCAGTATAGAATACGTCTTTTTTAACCATATTGGATATTTGGAATGTTTCGACTTTCTTTTCGATTTGAACTTCCTTTAATTTGTCTTTTTTATGGTCATCTTTCTTCATTTCATTATTACATCCTGTAAGTATTAATGGCAAAACAATTCCAAAAATCAAATAAATTTTTTTCATATATTTATATGTCCCCTCCATATATTTAAGTTTTACCTCATTACAGAATAATCATCAGAATATTATCGTTTAAATGACTTTATAAAAAAGCCCAAATATCCCCAAATTAAATCACACGTTTAAAGAGACGAATAGTGTTTCACGCTTTATTTTACAATTATATTATGCATTGATACCAAAAACATTACAAATATCAACATTAAGTTTTAACAGAGCATTAAGATAAAAAAGATGCTGTAATATAGCTTCTTTTCATCTAATCTCACGATTTAGAGAGCATTATATAGTTCTCTAGTATAAATCCTTGCCCATCTATCCACTTCCATAATAGTATCTAGATCCGAATTTGAAAGAACTTCATGTTTTTCCATAGTCATTCAATTTTATTATAAAAAACATTTATCATTGCTCTTTTATGTACTAACCAGTCCAATTTGTAACATAATTAAAAAGAAATGATTGCTTAGATTTCCCACAATCTTTTCACGCCTACTAATTCCTGCTCATTGAACTCCATTCTATAAATATCTGGTTTTGATGTACTTAATAAAAATTTTAAATCGTAATTTCTATTATAATATCCCATCATTAATGTCATTACTGCTCCGTGAGTACCTACTACTATTTTCTTCCCTTTGTAGGTATTTAATATTTCTTTTAAAACCTTTACTGCTCTTTTTTGACAATCAATATTTGATTCTCCTCCCGATAAAGAAATGTTTTGATCAGAAAAAGACTTGTTTAATAGTGGAAGTAAATCCTCATCAGATATACGCTTGTCTCCAGCCATGAAAACTCTCTCTTTAAGATTTTCAAATACTAAAACTTCTTGTCTAAGTTGTTTAGCTAACGGTTGAACTGTTAGAATTGAACGGACATACGGACTTGAGATAACAACATCAATCCCTTCCTCTTGCAATACATCCGTTATTCGTTGCGCATCTAATTTTCCTTTTTCAGTTAATCCCCTTGTTTTTTCATTTCCATCTTTCGGTGAATCACCATGTCTCACCATATATATGAACGTTTTCATCCTAGCCTCCCGATTTTTTTCAGAATTATCAATCTTAAGTGTAACTTATATAATGTATAAAGAATACAGCATCAATTAATATTAACTGCAAATTCTTCTTAAGCTACCTACCCCATCGTTGGCATAAGAGCTCTTCATTTTTTAAACAACTTTATTAGGGTGAGAATTCGCTCTGATTCACACATTACCTAACGAATAAAAGCTACTTCCTAATCTGTATGGAAGTAGCTTTTGGTTTATTTTATCCCACTCTAACTGACACTAAGTCTCACCATTCAAAACGTAACAAAAGTAAAAAATTAGAATGGAAATCAAGTGTTAGTAAGAGTCCAATTGGTTCAACTAACAATCAATGGGAGATAAAAAACTCCCATTGATTGAAGTTTCACTTTATAAATCGATTTAAATAATCTTTCATCGGTTCTTGGAATATACCGGCATCTTCAATAATTTCAATATATGTTTCCCGATGAATACCATATTGAATTTTAACTTGACCCGTATCATAGGCAAATACATATCCTAAAATAGAAGTATCTTCTAAGGTGAATCCGCTAGTTGCTTCATCTAAATAATACGTATGTTCATCCATGCAAGGAATAAGAGGCTTCAATGCGCCTAAGCCTGTAAATGTGACAAACAAATATTTTTCATTTACAAACTCATTGTACATGTCTTCGGCAGTTAATTCTCGTTGCTCATGCACAATTTTATTATAATCTGCATCCTTTAATTCCGTAACAATAAATGCTGGTGCTAATGAAATAATTTCCCATTCTGAGTTAATGAATTTTTCATGCTTAAATGTATAGTTTAATAATGTTTTTATATCTAACTTACTAGCTAAAATGTACTCTTTAAACGGCTTTTTCATACACTTGTCCCCCTTCGTCACAAAAAATATCCTTGAAATTATATTATATATGTGCAATGGAAAATCTTGTATCCGTCTTTAGACATAGAAAAAACAAGAAAACACTATGAAAATTATTAGCAATTAACAATAGTTTCTCTACATAAATTTTACACCAATTTAGCAAAAAACGCAGGTATTTAGACGCTAAAAAGGACTCGCCCTAAAGCGAGTCTCTACTCTTATGCTATCGTAATTTCTGACACGTTGCGTTCAATTAAGACTGCTTCTTTCTTGCTCATTAGCTTTCCACCAGCTGTTGAAAAAGCATTCTGATTTAGAATCGTATCCATCACGCTATTTACATCTTCTTCTACAATTGGATCAACCGGGTTATCCACTGTAAAGCTGACCGTTTTTCCTGCTTCATTTAAAAAGCGTAGCTGCAATGTTGTTGCCATCCTCATTCCCTCCTTTCTTATTTTTCATTTTCATTACGCTTCAATTTGATAAGTCACATCCTGCGCAATTGTTGATAACGTATGCTGCTGTAACGAAGCAATTGCCATTCCAACTGCTTCTACTTGATCTGGCGTTACATCTGCTGCCAATCCTTTATAACTTTTTGCTTTATAAATTGGATTGCGCTCTGCATCAAAGCCTGTCTCATATGTCAGCACTAACTTCCCTGCCTTTGGAATCTTCGTTGCCATTTCAATCACCTCCTTCGCCTTATATATAGCAATGAATAGACATTTTTGGGTAATAATTTTATAGCATTTGTCCAGACAAATTACCTGTACATACATAAAATATAGGACGAGAAAAAAGGAGGATGACTAAAATAGAAATTAAACAATCGTTAATAGCAAGTAATCGTTATTACTTGAAATGTCCTTATGGCATGCAAGCAACCTATATTACTGTCCATGAGACGGATAATTATGCGCCGGCAGCTAATGAAATTAGCTATATGAAATCAAATGATAATCAAATTAGTTTCCATATAGCCGTTGATGATGAAGAAGCAATCCAAGCCATTCCTTTTAATCGAAATGCTTGGGCAGCTGGTGACGGTGCAAATGGTACAGGAAATCGCCAAAGCATTCACGTTGAAATTTGCTATAACAAAAGTGGTGGTTCACGCTATGAACAAGCGAAAACAAATGCCATGTCAGTAGTGGCACAATTAATGAAGCAATTTAACATCAAAATCGAAAAC
>JBJEFI010000131.1:0-6226 GCA_051873875.1 Bacillaceae bacterium
TATTTTTTCTTATAGTGTAGCAATGCCACATCGCCAGAACGTTCGACCTTTGTTAATGCAAAGCTCGTTTCGATTTCTTTATCTTGATATAAAGAAATTCCTGTACCGATAATCGTAGGGATAATGGCTAATATAAATTCATCAATTAACCCATGTTTAAAAAAGGAGGCTGCTAATTTTCCACCACCAACTAACCAAATATCTTTTCCTGGTTGTTGTTTTAATGTAGATACAAATTGGATTGGCTCTTCATTGATAAAGGTTGCATGCTCATCTTCACCTGTTGTATAGTGAGAAAAAATATAGCTTTTTTGTTCACTATATGGATATGGAATATCGAATCCTAACACTTGCTCATAGGTTGTTTTTCCCATTAAAACAGTATCAATTCGCTTTATTAAATCACCATAGCCACAATCATTTTCTGTATGGGCAGATTCTAACCAATCTAAATCACCATCTTCTCGTGCAATGTATCCATCTAATGATGTAGCAATATATAAAATAACGTTACGTTTTTCCTCCATCGTAAAACCTCCTGATGCGAAAATTTGTTCGTTTCCCTATCTTAACAGATTTTATGGAGAAATGCATGTTTTTTCTATTGTATAGTATAATAAAGGGAAACTTTCCTTTTGGTTAGTTAAAATAATTAGGTTCTTCCTGTTACTTATCTTTACTTAGGCCTTTTAAAGGGGAAGTGGCAGTTTGAACAAGATAGATGTTATACACAGATAGTCAACTGAATAAATGATACATGTACGAGGTGTTGGTGATGCGATTTTTAGCAGTATTTCTCGGCGGCATGATTGGTGCAATTTGTCGTTATTATATAAGCAATGAATGGAATAGCCTAGGCGCCTTTCCACTTGGAACGTTTTTTATAAATATACTTGGCTGTTTCTTTTTAACTTGGCTTTTAATCTATGCAACGAAGTTAAATCCTATTCTCATTTTATTAATTGGAACGGGATTTACAGGTTCATTTACGACTTTTTCTACATTTTCATTAGAGAATGTGAAGCTCTTAACGAGTGGTGCATATGCGATGAGTATAATGTATACATTTTTAAGTATTGGAATAGGCTTATGTATGAGTTATCTTGGTTATTTATTAGCTTGTCGAATGAAAGGGGAAAAGGCATATGATTAGTGTTGCGATTGGTGGTGGCTTCGGTGCCTTATCTCGTTATTTGATTGGCATGTTTATTAGTAAGCATAATAAAACCTTTTTTCCGCTTGGAACGTTTTTTATAAATATACTCGGTTCTTTTTTACTCGGTTATTTAGCTAATAGTAATATGCAGGAACCATTATGGTTATTTTGGGGTGTTGGTTTTATGGGTGCATTTACGACTTTTTCTACATTTGGTTATGAGAGCATCTTATTAATTGAAATGAAGGAATATAAGGGAGCAGCTTTATACGTTAGTTTATCCACAGTCATTTGTATTCTATTTGCATGGCTTGGTTATGTACTGTAGAAAGAAGGCTATCTATTTAGAGATAGCCTTCTTTTTATTTTGTTGTGTAGTTAGTTCATCTACTAATTTCTCTGCCACTCTTCGATATTGATTACTCATTTGAACAAGAGTTGAAATAAGCAGAAGTTGTTCTATTTCCTCTGGATATTCATTTCCTTTTTCTTCGTCAATACGACTACATATTTTGTGTAGTTCCTCTTTAAATGAATGGGTGTTTTTTTCGTGTAACGTTAAAATGCTAGTGTAGATATCTTCAATTGAAAAAGTTTCATCTTCTGTTACTTTACTGTTTACTGCTTCTAATACAATTTTAATGTCATTAATGGATAAAGCTCCTTTTAAACTATAAATAAGGCTAAGTAGCATAATGTGATTATGAGAATATTTTTTGTTTTTAATTGGAGGCAATAGCTTTCCCTTTGCATAGTTATTAATCATCGTTTTTGTTAATACTTTTTCTTCATCGGTGCGTGTTGTTTCATTATATGTATTTTCAAAAAGCTGAATAACTTGATCCATATATAAGTCCACTTTTGGAATATCTCCTAATGAAATATGGTTTGTTAATTGAAGTTGTTCAATCATTTCGTCAAGGTTCATAGATGTAGCTCCTTTATTAATTTAGTCGGTGGATTAATTATATAGTGTTATTGACTTAAATTCAATGTAGTTATATAATTATAAGTAGTTATTAAAACTACATAATAGAGTGTAAGGGGGTAAAGATGATGAGTGCGTATATTAGAGAACCAATTAATGCATTAACACATTTAGCTGGTGCCATACTAGCCTTTATTGCTTTAATTGCGATGATTATAAAAACAGCATTAACGGTAGGAAGCGGAATAGCAATTACAGCAGTAACGATTTTTGGAGTAAGTATGATTTTACTGTATGTAGCATCGACAACATACCATTCAGTTATTGGTAGTAGTCGGGTTATTGCTTTTTTAAGAAGATTAGATCATTCAATGATTTTTATTTTAATCGCTGGATCGTATACACCTTTTTGTTTAATTGCATTAAACGATACAAGTGGTTGGATTTTATTCTCAGTTGTAACGGGTGTAGCTGTCATTGGAATAGTATTTAAAATGGTATGGTTCAATTGTCCACGTTGGTTATCAACCGCTATCTACATTGTTATGGGTTGGTTAGCAGTATTTGTCTTTACACCGTTATGGAATAGTTTGAGCGGATTAGGATTCTTCTACTTAGTATTAGGTGGTGTACTTTATACAATTGGTGGTATTATTTATGCGGTTAAGCCCAAATTTTTAGAATTTAAACATTTAGGCTTTCATGAGATTTTTCATATCTTTATTCTACTCGGTAGTGCAGCCCATTTTATATGTGTTTATTTCTACGTATTATAAAATAGCAAATCAATTTGATTTGCTATTTTTTTATGGAGAAAAAGGAAGATACATATAATAAAAATGATATAATTAATGAAAATATTAAAGGTACGATGTGGAAAAATAGAGCTATTTTTTGTAGGTATACCGTTATTATATATTTTTGTTCCAGCAATATTGCTTATTTGGGCGTTAGTGGATTTAATTAGACGAGACGAACTAGAGATAGCTGGAGGAAATAAAATTCTTTGGCAATCATCATTATTTTCGTAGCATTTATCGGTCCTATTTTATACTTATTACTTGGTAGAAAAAAATAAAAGCTTCTTTATATTAAGTTTAATTTTTGGGTTTGCTAACATGTAAGTAAGCTTTTTTTCGTTGGAAATAGTTATAAAATAAGATTTTTTAACTATTAATTTAGAAAAGAAAACAATATATATAATAAGAGGTGGAGGGGAGAGGAAATAAAATGAGTATCTTTTTATCGTTTTTTCCATTACTATTTGTTTTTGTCCCAACAATATTACTTATTTGGGCATTAGTTGATTTAATTAGACGAGATGAAATAGAGATAGCTGGAGGAAATAAAATTCTTTGGGTAATTATCATCATTTTCGTACCATTTTTTGGCTCCATTTTATATTTATTACTTGGTAGAAGAACATTATAAGTTAAGTATGTATAAAAAATAGTATGTTTCAATAAGCTAAGCTTGTTGAAGGGTGCTATTTGCCCTGTTTTAACTGGCACTAAAAATTAGTAAAATCAAAGAAGTTTGATTGGGAGATAAGTGCCAGTAAGAAACCGATTCGTTCAACTAAGCCTCAGTGTTCCTACTGATGGAAGTTTCACTTTATCTTTTAAGACAAAAGTGTTGACCTTTGGTTTTATATCGTGTATATTTATCTTAAATTAAAGATATTTAATTTTAAGATAAAGGGAAGGTGAGAGAATGGAACAATTGTCTTTATCGAATAAATTGTTAATCGTACTGATGCGTGCTCACCATACAGTGGAAGAAATAATAAGGAAAGATATTGCAAAATACGGCTTAAATCCTACTGAATTTGGTGTATTAGAGTTTATTTATCATAAAGGTGACCAACCAATTCAGCAATTAGGAAAGAAAATTCTTTTAACAAGTGGTAGCTTAACGTATGTAGTTGATAAGTTGGAAAAGAGAGGATTACTTGTCCGAAAACAATGTCCAAAAGATCGTCGTGTTACGTATGCTTCATTAACAGAGGAAGGGCATGCGTTTATCGAAGAAATTTTTCCAAAGCATCAAGAAGTGATTGATGATATTTTTTCAATGCTAACAGAAGAAGAAAAGAATGTGATGATTGCATATTTAAAAAAGATTGGCTTGCAAACAAGCTAATCTTCCCTTCTATTTTTTTACTATAATATCTTAAATTAAAGATACTTAAAACTAAGAGGAGTGAATAAAATGAGTATGGAAGTATATGCTGCCAACAGACGTTACACAGCAAACCACGGTTGGTTAAAAAGTAATTTTAGCTTTTCTTTTGCTGAATATCATGATCCAACTAATATTCATTTTGGGGTAATGCGTGTATTAAATGATGATATTGTTCAACCAAGTAAAGGGTTTGGCATGCATCCTCATAAAGAGATGGAAATTGTAACAATCGTATTAGATGGCGAATTAGAGCATAAAGATAGTGCAGGGCATACGGCAAAAACAGGCTTTGGTGGTATTCAACGAATGAGTGCCGGAACCGGTATTTATCATTCTGAGTATAATCCATCTAGAGAGAAGGAAGTAAACTTGTTACAAATGTGGTTTTTCCCAGAAGTAAATGGGCTTACACCATCTTATGAGCAAACAAGTTATGACATTAGCAAAATGAAAAATGCATTACTACCTGTTGTAACAAAAAATCCAACCTCAGATGAAGTTGCGCATATCCATCAAGATTTAACGATTTATTTATCTAATTTAGAAGAAGGAAGAGAAATCACTTTTACACAACAAGAAGGTAGACGTATTTTCTTATTTGTTATTGAAGGTAGCTTAGTTGTAAATGGAGAGACATTAAATACTCGTGATTCTGCTCGTATTAAAGATGTAGCAAATTTACAACTTACTGCATCACAACAAACAAAATTTATGTTAATTGATTTACCATAAGAATCAGGAAAGACCTGTTCTGATAAATAAAAGGGGGACATTATTATGTCAAATATTAATTTAGCAGTTATTTACTATAGTTCAACAGGAACAAACTACACAATGGCCAAATGGGCAGAAGAAGCAGCTCAAGAAAACGGCGCAAATGTAAAAGTTTTAAAATTAACAGAAACAGCACCAATGGCAGCTATCGAATCAAATCCAGCATGGAAAGCACATGTGGATGCAACTGTGGATGTGCCAGAAGTAACACTTGCAGATTTAGAGTGGGCAGATGCAATTATTTTTAGTGTACCAAGTCGTTTTGGTAACGTACCAGCACAATTAAAAAATTTCCTTGATACAACTGGTGGACTTTGGTTCCAAGGTAAATTAGCGAATAAAGTTGTTAGTGCAATGGCATCTGCCTCAAATGCACATGGTGGTCAAGAACAAACAATTTTACAATTGTATACTTCTATGTATCATTGGGGTGCAATTGTTGCGGCTCCTGGTTATACAAATCCAGTTCTTTTCGCAGCAGGTGGTAACCCATACGGAACATCTGTAACAGTTGGGCAAGATGGAAAAATGATTGAAGATGTAAAAGAAGCAGTTAAACATCAAGCAGCAAGAACAATTCAATTCGCTGGCTTTGTTAAAGAAGGTTTAAATAAGTAAGATAAAGAAGAAAGAAGCTACTCGGTTGAGTAGCTTTTTTGTTAAACTAAAGAAAAGGAGGACAAACAATGACAACAATTTATAGTGGTTATTATGAATCACCAATTGGATTAATAAAAGTAGAGGCGAATGAACAAGCTGTGACTCTTGTTGATTTTGTAGAAGAAAAGGAACAAACGTGTGAAAATGAAATTGTAAAGCGGACACTTGAGCAGTTAAACGAGTATTTTAAAGGAGAACGAAAATCTTTTGATGTACCGTTATTTTTTAAAGGAACACCTTTTCAAGAAAAAGTATGGACAGAATTGCAGAATATTCCTTACGGTGTTACGTCTTCTTATAAAGAACTTGCTATAAAAATAGGCAATGAAAAGGCAGTGCGAGCAGTAGGTAGTACAAATGGAAAGAATAAAATTAGTATTATCATTCCATGTCATCGTGTGATTGGAGCTAGTGGTAAATTGGTAGGTTATGCTGGTGGTTTAAATCGAAAAGAATGGCTATTACATCATGAACAACAATATCTACAAATTAAATAAAAAAGCTGTCCATCGAAATGGACAGCT
>JBJEFI010000132.1:0-5997 GCA_051873875.1 Bacillaceae bacterium
AGATGACCCCTGTTCAATTTAGGAATCATCTTCTCGTAGCTTAGTCTCTTTTTTAATGTGTCCTTGACAGGGGTACCAGTTTAGGTAGGGTATCTCTCTATTTTTAGTTATTACGCTAAAAAGGACTATTTTTTAGGTTTAACATTTAGATTTATAGCAGATAAATCATAGTAGTTATCTAGCGCTTTAAGTACCCAATTTTATGACTTCTCCTCTATCCCAAAATACTCATTACGGAGAACCGTATCATAAATAACTGCAAAAAAATTGGGATTAAATAAGGATAAGGTAAACCTTTAAGAAAAGTATGTTTTTACAAAATGAGACCAACTCTTTAGAATAGAGTGGGTTTATGTCATCCGTAATATTAAATCTATTGCAAACTCATTTGCTTACTACCAGATCATCTGATTTAGAATATACTACTTTCTGAAAGTAACATAGGTGTTTTTTGAATAAAAGTTCGATTTACCATCCAAATTGGTATACTCTTCTATTAACAGAATTTTATTGTTTGATAGTACCAGAACCCTTAACTTTATCACCTGTTGTGGAAGTTTTGCTAATACGTAGTTTATAATCTTTTTTACTTACAGTACCGAAGCTTTTAGTATAAGAATAGCCATTAGCGGTAATATCTCCAGTACTATAATAGTTTAAAAGTCCTCCATTTAAAGCAACACTATATTTAGATTTACTAGAACTTACGGAGCCACTGTAATCGTATGTATTTGCTTCTACCGTTGTAGATGCTTTTTTGTTGGCCAAAGAGAATACTGTACTTCCATCAAGTCCAGCTGCTATATCAAAGGAATAAGCTTTACTATAGGCATTAGCTGTCATTGGTAGGGCAAGTGCACCAACTATAGTGGTAATTAGTAATATTTTTTTTCTTTTATTTTTCATAATATTTCCCCTTTTCTAATTAATAAATGTATTATATTTGCAACAAAAGGGAAATGTCAACTAAATATTTCAAAATATTACATAAAATTCATAAAAATTGTAGAAATTTAAATGTTAGTGTTGTATATTATATAGCAATAGTGTAAATTTTCGGTACTACGGGGGTAAAATTATGATGGGAAATATCTTAAGAGGAGAAAATATTAGTAAAAAGTATAATAATCGTATAGTAGTTAATTCTACTTCTTTTGATATAGAACGTGGGAAAATATATGTAATTGAGGGTAGAAGTGGTTCAGGTAAATCTACACTTCTTAGTATTTTAGGTGGGCTAGAAAAACCAAGTGGGGGTAAAGTATTCTTTGAAAATGAATCATTTTATGATCTAAATGATAAAAAACAATCGAATATAAGGGGGAACTCATTCGGTTTTGTATTTCAATCATTTCAATTAGTTCCTGAGCTTACTGTTGAAGAGAATATAAACTTACCCAAAAGTTTTATACATAATACTAATGGATTATTAAGTGTAAACGAATTGGCTCAAGAACTTGGTATTACAGACCAATTAAATAAAAGGCCTGATTTTTTGTCTGGAGGAGAACAACAAAGAGTAGCAATTGCACGCGCTTTAATAACTCGTCCTAAAATTTTATATGCTGATGAACCAACTGGAAATTTAGATGAACATACTAGCAGTTTAGTAATGGAATTACTACTTAAATTAAATAAAAAATATGGCATGTCACTCGTAATAGTGACTCATGAAAAAAATCTAGTTAAAGAACCTCATCAATTATTCAGAATGGATAAAGGTGTTTTGAAGATGGAGACACAGCATGATTAAACTTTCTTTAAGGATGTTAATGGCAAGGTTTAAATGGCTACTTATAATAGTAGTATCTCTTGGGATTACAATCGCTGTTATGGTTTCACTTATGACCTCATCAGAAGCTATAAAATCAACCTTAAAGGATAAGGCATATGCTAGTTATGGTGAGCATACTGGCGTATTATTGGATGTAAAATCATCAACAGGATTACTTGAAAAGGAAAAATTTGATAGTGGGGAGTACCAACTAATAGATACATTCGAGATTAAAAATGGTTTAGTTGCAACTATAGGTTGGATGGATAACCTAGCAATTGAACTTGGGCATATTAATCTATTAGAAGGTAAATATCCCATTAAGGAAAATGAAGTAGCTATAGAAGCATTTTATCTTGAAAAAATTGATCCTACATGGGAAATTGGTGATAAACGTAAACTCCCAATAAAAGGAAAACGTGTAAATGTTGAACTTGTGGGAATTATAGAAGATTACTCTGCAAAATGGACAGTACCATATAACGTAGAAAAGGGTAAAAATGATTATCCGAATATTTTTGTAACAAATAATTATGGGAGTATTGAAAATACAACTAGTAATCTTTTGATAAAGTTTCATAATGAGAAAAACGAATCTGGCATGGTAAATTTAATTGATACATATAATAATGAAGGTTTTATTAACGATAATTTATTATTTAAAGGATTAAAACAATATGATAATATTACAAATTTAACTAATGCTTTCCTAATAATAATTTTTGCAGCATCCTCTTTTTGTTTTTTTGGATTATTTTATTATTTCAATTTATCTCAACTGAAAAAGGATGCTCAAATGAAAGCATTAGGATGTAATGATTTACGGCTTTATATGATTCATGTTATACAATGTGTAATAATTTTTTTCTTAAGTGTTGTATTTTCAGTTCCTTTACTTAGTGTTTTTCATAGATTAATAATTAAGAATACTTTTCTTGAAGGAGAATTTATAACATCAGATATATCAAATATAATACTTAAAATTTTTATATGGTTATTCCTATTACTTATTGTTGTAATTGCTAATTCTTCTTTGCCTGTAAGGAAATTCAAGGGGAATTCAATTAATAATTTTATGAATGATTATCAAATTAATTCTAAAATATATAAACCAAAAGATTCCTCGTCATTTTTTATAAAACAATTACTAATTCAAATGGGGCAACTTCCTAAACAAACAATATTAATAATAATTACTTTGTGTATTTGTATTTTAACCGTTGTGTTCTCGTTTTTTTTACAGAAAGAAAGTGAAGGAATTTGGGATGCAGAGCAAGATTATTATATTGACGCACAGGAAATCTTTGCTTTCGAAAATATTAAAAACCTTAGTGTTTTAGTTAATGAAGGGCAAACATTCTCTTTGGATGATGTGGATAGTCTAGAGCATACTAAAGGGATTGATAGCATTGAAAAAAATCCATTTATGGTAGATGTCCATCCCCTTATCAATGAGGATAATATAACTTATTCCTTAAAGTCTTGGATAAATCAAAATGGATCGCTAAATCATTTATATCGAAATAATATAATTATTCCAAATATAGGATATCAAATAATAGATGAAAGTGAATTCAATAAAGTTTATAGCAATGGAAATTTTGAACAGTTTAAAGGAAAGGTGATTTTGGCTTTTCCTAATTTAGAAAATAAAGATGACAACAGATTAGTGGGGGAAGCATTAGAGTTTGTTAAAATGTATCGAAGTCAAGAAATGTTGAAAACTAAAGAATGGAATTTTGAAATTTTTGATGTTGTTAATAAATCTAAGGTTAGTAAATATAGTGATCTATATTTAAATAATGATAATGAGATTACTATTTTCTTAGATAAAGATACTGCAATAGAAAGTGGAATATTTACTGGATATAAGGATTTAACAGTTTATTTAGAAGAAGATGTTGAAGAGGAAGAGGAAAAAGAGATTGAGAAAAAAATTTATGAGATGGTAGCTCCTATACCAGGAAGTTTATATCAAAAAACATCGTTGACTAAAATAGAAGATACAAGAATCTCAGTGTATGTAGGTTATTTAGGGGAATTCTCATTTTTTATTTCTTTATTTTTATCTAGTGTAAGTATGGTAAGTATCTTATTAAGTAAATATCTCATAAAAAAACGGATATGGGGAATTTATATGTCTTTAGGTATGAGGAAAAACATGATCTTTAAATTAATTTCATTTGAGATTTATATATATTTCTTCATTTCAGTTATATGTAGCACGATTATTTTCTTTCTATTT
The DNA here is from genome assembly GCA_051873875.1 of Bacillaceae bacterium. Taxonomy (GTDB): domain Bacteria; phylum Bacillota; class Bacilli; order Bacillales; family Bacillaceae_G; genus JBJEFI01. The sequence goes on from JBJEFI010000132.1 coordinate 4,020, forward strand.
ATGAATATATTTAACCATATTTACCCAACATCTTTTTACTTTGTATACTATATTTATTCATTATCCATTACTTTAGCTTTCACCTTTATAGGAGTAATAATATTGTCTTTAATAATTAACAATAGATCTATTCTATCTCTATTAAGATTACGTGAATAAGTATAATTATCCAAGTTCTATAAAGATGATTGTAAAAATTTTAGTGCACTCAGAATATAATGGAGGTAAATATGCAAATTTATAGAATTCCATTTTTCTTATTAGTTGGTATATTTGGCTTGGCGATTTATTTATTGATTGATTTTAAAAAAAATAAAGCTAACAATTTATACAATAGAGCAATATACTATAGTTTTATTTTTTATTTAATTCTTGTGTTACATGTTACAATTGGATATATTTTTATCCCTCTACAAGAAGGGCTGACAAGTTTCCAGGTAAAACCTTTTAATTTTGTAAGTGATTTAATTAGAGAGTACGCAAGTGGTGAATGGTTTTTCTGGAATTCACTAAAACTATATTTTTATAACTTAATAATGTTATTTCCGCTTGGTATTTATTTACGAAATATATTCAAAATTAATAATTTGTATAAAATAGTTTACATTGCATTTCTATTTAGTTTAACCATTGAAATTTTACAACTTACGCTCAGTTATATTGGCTTAATTTTTAATCGTTCTTTTGATATAGACGATTTAATACTAAATACTATAGGAGCTACATTAGGTTACATACTTATGATAAGGATTGAGAAAATAAATAAAAAAGGTTTTGGAAGGAATAGTTAAAATTAACAGTTTTCTATAACTATAAAGTATTTGTAATTTGTCCCATTACTAATCTTGCTACTGATACGGATGTATTTTTATTTTGGCATTCTCCGAAAATTTGAATGATAATAATGTCAGAAGTAAGAAATTTGATTGATCAGATATCAGATAAAACAGTATAAACGTTCTTTGATACGTGTCACAGTGGAACGATTACTCGAAGTATTCAACAGGAAATACGTCGAGGACTAGAAGTTAAAGGATCAGGAAAGGTGTTTATTGCTGCTTGTATTGAGAGCCAATTTGCATGGGATCCATCGGGTCACAGAGCATTTTCTGACTATTTAATTCGAGGTCTTGTGGGTGAAGCGGCTGATAGAAATGGTGACGTAGAGATATATATATAATTTATATTCATTTGTAAGCAAAAGATTAAATGAGGAATTTGGAGATCAAAGTCCTGTAATTAAAAGTATTCTATACGGAGAACCTTGAGGAATAGAACGTAGGGCGCGGCGAACCAATAGAATAAATTTGTGTGAAATATGTGATTTAGAAACTGTAGGATAGCTACCATTAAATCTTAGAAATTTGTGTCTTCTAATCAAGATTTAGTGTATACCAATTAAAAAAACTTACTAGTACGTATGTTACCAAATCTAATGGGAAATTCTTATTCTCGTTGTAATATCTTTTAATCAAGTCGTTATAATTTATACCACTTGACCATACTATTACCAACCCTACCTCCATCAAAAAAATGGAGGTCTTTTTATTGTCAATTAAGAGAGGCAGTAAATATACTAAGCCCTTAGGAATTGTCGGGGATAAGGAAATTAAAGAAAGGCTATGTGATCATTATACCAAGAATAAATGTGTCTTTTCTTAGTTTATATAGAGAAAAGGTTATTTAAATTTTCGTGAAAAAATATAAGTATGGACTTGATGTCTATTCCTCTATTTATTACCAGCGCCCTCACCCTGTCAATTTACTATTCTGAATCTTATACATGATTTATGAATAAATAGAGTCCAAATAGTCCATTAGTTCAGGGTACCAGTGATTATTTATACAAGCTGAGTCTCTTAATTCCATTGTTTCTAGAAATCCTGTGCAATTTTTGTGCAGTTGTAGACGTCAAGTCGATTTGGTTCTTACGCTACTTTGGTGATTCCATTTCCATATCCCTTCTGTCTATATTCCT
>JBJEFI010000133.1:0-5992 GCA_051873875.1 Bacillaceae bacterium
TTATTGGACTACATATCCCCCATCGATGACATTTGCTTGACCGGTAATCCCCTTTGCATAGTCACTGGCAAGAAACACCATATAATTTGCAATTTCTTCAACGGTTAGTAATCTTTTTTGCGGAACGAGAGGATAAATAACGTCTTCTAGTACACGTTCAAGTGGCACATTTCTCGTTTTTGCCAAATCAACTAATTGATTGCGAACCAATGGCGTATCCACATAGCCTGGACAAATGGCATTTACAGTAATGCCATGAGCCGCCCCCTCTAAAGCCGCTACTTTTGTCAAGCCGATAACCCCATGTTTAGCCGAATTATAAGCCGCTTTCCCTGCAAAACCAACTAAACCATTAATGGATGCCATATTGATAATTCGACCATACTTTTGCTGTTTCATAATTGGAAAGGCATGCTTAATGCTAATAAAAGGAGCCGTTAACATTACTTTAATTAATAACTCAAACTTCTCAGTTGGAAAAGATTCAATATCAGCAACATGCTGCAGGCCTGCATTATTAACCAAAATATGTAGTGCCCCATAACGAGCCATTACTTGTTCGAATGTAGAAATAATTTGTTCTTCCTTCGTCACATCACATAAAAGGACGAAACAATCCAATCCTTCTTGATGAAATTGTTGCTGCGCCTTTATTAACGCTTCTTCATTCACATCTGTTAAAATAACGTTTGCCCCTTGTTTGGCAAATGTTTTCCCAGTTTCATAGCCAATTCCACTAGCAGCCCCTGTAATAAGAGCTACTTTTCCAGTTAACATATTCTCCATCGCTATCCCCCTATTGAAATTAGAATGCATCTATTCAATCATACATACGAATTGCTTTTACCGTAATTGTCTAATGAATTAATACTTAATATAGTTGGATTTCTGTAAATCTACTTAAAATCCTTTTCTTATTTGCACAAAATTAAATAAAAAAGAGAATGACTAGCTCGTCATTCTCCCACTATCTATTGACTAATTTCCTCTACTATCTGTCCAGGATATTTCGTTTCGGTAAATTGATAAATAAATATTTTAGCAAATTTATTATCACCTTTCTCATCAAATCCAACTTTCGTTACAATTCCCTGATAATCTTGAACAGAGCGGACGGCATCACGAATTTTTTCCTTACTTGGCAACTTATTATCATTTTCTTTAATTGCCTTCTTGATTCCTTCTAAAAGTGCACCTGCTGCGTCATATCCATATCCAGATGCGCCCTCAATACGTTTATTGAATTTTTGTTTATATGTTTCGGCGAACTTGTTTCCCTCTTCCGTTTTCGTTACGTCCCCAGAAACTGCACTATAATATGTATTTTTGACTGCATTTCCAGCAATTTGAACTAAGGAAGAAGAGTCCAAACCATCTCCGCCTAAAAACGGTGTATCTATTCCTTTTCCTCGAAGTTGCTTTAATAATAGCCCTGCTTCACTATACATGCCACCAAAATAAATGACATCAGGCTTTTTAGCTGCAATTTTACTGACGACTGCGTTAAAATCTTTTTCTCCTACAACAATGCTTTCATGCCCTACTACTTTGATTTTATTGGCTATACTTGCCTTCTCAAATGCTTTTGTCAATCCGACACCATAGGCTGTTTTATCATCTATAATAAAAACACTTTTCACATTTAATTTATTTTTTACAAATTGTAAGCCGGCTGGTCCTTGAAAATCATCACGAGCCACGACACGATTTACCGTCTTCAATCGACGATCTGTAATTTCGGGTGCTGTATTAGAAGGTGACACCATCGAGATAGCATTTTTCTCATAAATTTCAGATGACGGAATAGCCACTCCCGAATTCATATGTCCAACGATGCCATACACTTCTTTATCTCCCACTAAAATTTGTGCATTAGCTACCCCTTTTTTCGGATCCGCTTGGTCATCATATGGTTGTAATACCACTTTATACCCCAATTGTTCAAATGTGTTTTGTTGTTCCTCAATTTTTAATTGTACTCCTAGCTTTATTGCCTCCCCTAATGTAGCTGCCCCACCTGATAATGGCGTTTGTGTAGCAATTTTAATCGTCTTTAATCCATTCTCTTTCTTATTACTTGTTGTACTACTGCATCCTGCTAATATAACTAAAGTAATCAAAATAATAGCTATTCTCTTTATTTCTCTTAACATACTCCCACCCCTTTTTATATCATATTATTCTTATTATTTTACTTGGTTATAAGAATTTAATATTGATTATATCTGTTTTATTTTTATCATTCTACAATTTTCATTCGATTCTTTTCGACACTTCTACTAACAAAAAAGAGAATGACAAAATGCCATTCTCTACTTCTATTTATTAAAATTAATTACTCTATTTCAATTTTATTTTTTGGTGGTGCTATTTCTACTTTTGGAACAACAATTTTTAAAACACCATCTTCTAATTTTGCTTTAATTGCTTCATGATTCATATTTGGAAGCTGAATGCTCCGTTGCATAGAAGACATATGACGTTCACGATGTACGTAATTATCTTTTTCATCGTTCACTTCTTCTTCATGTTTTACGTTAATCGTAAGAATATCTTGTCCATAATCAAGTTGAATATCTTCTTTTTTCACTCCAGGCATCTCTGCTTCAATTAAATATGCATCGTCATTTTCTTTTACGTCCACTTTAAATGTATCATTCATTAATGGGCGCATCCGATCTCCGAAGAAATTATCCATCACATTAAACATCTCCATGAACGGATCATTAGTACGTTGAGTTGTAATCGTACGACGGTTGAAAGGTGTAATACCAAACATAAAAATTCCTCCTTCAAATCATTTATTATATCATTAGCAATCAATAGAAGAGAGTGCTAAATGACTACTTTTTTATTATACTACTATTTCAAATATTAAATCAAATAACGATTGCTATTTTCACAATTTTTTCACAAATCCTCCTAATGTATTGTCACTTTTTTTGAGAAACCCATTTTCTTTACGGTTCGCTTAATCCATGTCCAATGCATAAAGGTATGAATAACAATGATTAGAAAGGCTATACGACCTGCAAACGCATGGATAGTCGTCCAATTGTCACCTACAAAAAGGTATCCTTTTATTCCTATTAATGGCATGATAACCTCGGAAATAAGAAGACCACTTCCCATAAATACAACGGCTATAGCAAGTAAGAACATTGCTAATACATAAGATAGTTTTACTTTCCAACGTAATTTGCTTAGAAATTTTTTAGTTATAGCAATAAACCAATGCCAGTTTATACCGATGTGGATAAACATAAGTATTCCGATGATAAGCCCAGCAAGTTCATGAATAGCCAAACCAGTTGCACGAGTATTAAACATACATAGAAATCCTACTATCATAACAAGATCAAATATGATTTTTTGTACACTTTTGTTCATCTTGCTCCCCTCCTTTTTCATAACTATCTATATAACACATTAAATGGTTGAACCAACAAGAAACCCTTCTTCTGTTGCATGAAGGATATTTCTTACTTCCTTTGCATCTCCAATAGTGTACACTTTATCATAAGCATCTTTTAATTCTTCTACTATTTGATTATTTGGTTCATAACCAGTGGCAACGACAACTGTATCGGCTACGATAAGTTCTTCATCCTTTAGTAAGACACCTTCCTTATTAATACAGTCAACAATTGCCTCTGTATGTATATTTACATGATAGGTAGCCAAGGTTTTCATTACATGTTCTTTATATGTTACTCCAATACCTTTAGCGATTGAGTCTGTAGCTTCAATAATATGTACTTGTTTTCCTTTAGAAGCCAAGTATTTAGCTGTCTCTATTCCAACTAATCCCCCACCTATAATTGCCACTTTATTACCTGTATCATCTTTTTGAAGTACCTTTTCTGCCAATACAACATGATCCATTTCAATTCCCTTTATCTTTGGTAATGTCTGATGTGCTCCTGTTGCGACAATCACTATATCTGGCAAGAACATTTGAATATCATTAGCTGTTTGAACATCTTTTCGAACAAATTGAATACCTAATTTTATAAATTGGTTGTATAAATAATCACGGTAAAATAAAAATGTATCTTGCTCTGGTGGCGTAGCTAATAATTTTAATTTGCTACCAATTCGACTGAATTTATCAACAACCACTACTTTATGTCCTCTTATTTGCGCTACCCTAGCCGCTTCTAATCCAGCAGGACCTGCCCCTATTACAACTACTTTCTTCTTTTTTTCCGCTTTTTCTATTTGACGTAATTGTTCAAATCCTGCCCTTGCATTGACTAAACATGCTACCTTTTTCCCAATTAATACATTATCAATACAACCTTGATTGCAGGCCACACAATAGCGAATTTCTTTTTGACGATTCTCTTTTATTTTTCTCACCATCTGTTCATCGGCAATGAGTCCTCGACCAATGGCAACCATATCTGCTATATTATCTTCTAACGTTGCTTCTATTAAATTAGCACTGTTTAATCTTCCAGCTACAATGACTGGAACATCTACAATTTTCTTTATTTCTTCGCTCATTGGAATTAGAAAACCTTGTTCAATAAACATTGGCTGTATCGTATATTCCACACTATCATAACTACCCGCTGTTAAACTAATTGCCTGTGCTCCATTTTTTACAGCTTCTTGACAAATAACTTTCACTTCATCAAGTTGTAATCCATCATCCAAAAATTCATTCGCACTAATTCGAATTGTTACAGGCACACGTTCTCCTACCTCTGTAATAATTCCCTTTAATACTTGAATTGGATATTTCATACGATTCTCAAGAGAGCCACCAAATTCATCTTGACGCTTATTACTATGTGGAGATAAAAAACTATGTAATAAATAACCATGAGCAAAGTGGACTTCAATTAAATCGAAATTAGCCTCTATACAACGCCGTGCTGCATCCACAAACTTTTTCTTTACTACTTCCATATCTTCAACTGTCATTTCACGCGGATTATTGTTCAACAGTGAGCAAGGAATTGCACTAGGAGCAATTGGTTGAATTCCTGTTACATCTTCTGTCGCTTGACGACCAGCATGATAAATTTGAGCCCCAATTTTTCCACCAGCTTTATGAACAGCTTCTGTTAGCTTTGTAAGCCCAGGAATATATGTATCATCATATATGCTTAACTGTGTTGGTAATCCTCGCCCTTCCTCTGATATCCCAATGGAACCAGTCATGACAATTCCAACCTCATTTTCTACCCTTTCAACGAAAAACTGAATTAGCTGATTACTTACTTTTCCTCCTAAATTAGCTAATCCATTTTCCATTGGCGCCATCATAAACCGATTTTTTACTTCCAACTTTCCAATTTTGATTGGCGTAAACGCTTTTCTCATCCTTGTTCCCCCTACGAGAAATCTTTTTTCGAAAATTTACAACTATTATAATAGTATCAAAACTTTTACAAAATAGACAACTCTTTTGATAAATTGCCAATAAAATACATTACATTAAATGCCAACACTTTCTTATTGCTATATTTATTTTATTAAAACAATAACTTTATTTATGTAAATAACGAGGATAATTATTATATTTTTCTGATTATTACTGATAAGATAATAGATAGTGCTTACAAATAATAGCAAGGAGTGACTGTAGTTGTTAATATTAATAACGCTAGTTAATAGCAATTTATTTATTAGTGGAGCTAGTATTCTTTTTAGCTTGATTATTGCCCTCACAGGATGGATTCTATGTTCAAACATTTTACGTAAAAACATTCGACCACGCTTCTTCTTTTTGATAACAGCAATTGGTTTAGTTTCTTTTTTTATTGGCCATTTAATCCAAAATCTTCTTCATTATTGGCATATTCCAATTCCATAATTTAGTTTGTTTATTATTCTGAAGATATATTTGTTGCAATAAATGATCCTTTTTTCAAATAAAAATGGTAATCAAATAATTTATACATAAAAGAATTCTTTCTATTTTAATAGAAAGAATTAGTATTAACAACATAACATCAAAAACCTATTCCTTACGTGTAGG
>JBJEFI010000134.1:0-5945 GCA_051873875.1 Bacillaceae bacterium
GCTGCTCGTTATGTACAAGATTTATTTAGTAATAATAATTATTTCCGTGTCTATACAAACTTAGATGTAGTTGGTGTAGAGCTTGGTGGAGCGATTAAAAATAGTATTGCCTTAGCAGCGGGATTAATTGCTGGTCTTGGCTACGGTGATAATGCTAAAGCAGCTTTGATGACGCGTGGATTGGCAGAAATGATTCGATTAGGTCGTGCCTTAGGCGCAAATCCATTAACATTTTCAGGGTTAACTGGTATTGGTGACTTAATCGTAACATGTACAAGTATTCATAGCCGCAACTGGCGTGCAGGTAATATGCTTGGAAAAGGTCAATCATTAGAAGATGTACAAGCTTCTATGGGAATGGTCATTGAAGGTGTACGTACGACAGAAGCAGTTTATCAGCTAGCAAAAGAAAAAAATGTAGATATGCCAATTATTACAGCATTATATGAAGTATTATTTGAAGGCAAAGATCCAAAAGAAGGTGCAAGGGCATTAATGCTTCGCATGAGAAAAGAAGAATATGAACAATTAGAAGAGTTACACTAAAAGAAAACGGTTGATCAACAAAGTTGGTCAACTTTTTTTATTAGGAATGAACAAAAAGTTCTCCTGGATATTTATTTTTTTGAGTAATTTTACTCTAGTATTTGTCGACTTTTCTTGTTAATTTGTCACATTTCTGGGACAAAAGACTCTATGTATTGCCTACTTTCCTCTTATAGAATGAAGACAAATATGAGTAGGAGAGAGGAGGATTTTTATGAAGAAATATCAAACGATACTTTCCACTAGTATGACAGTAGCAGTAGGAATGGCAGCATGGCAATTGTTAGATATGGGCCAAGAGAAGAAGGCGGAAGCATCTACTACGTATACATATAAAGTAAATACATCCGTCTTAAACGTACGAGATAAAGCTAGCATAAATGGTAAAAAACTAGGGACAGTTAAGCAGGGAGACATACTTTCTGTATCTCAAACGATGGGAAACGGTTGGTTAAAAATTGCATATAAAGGAAAGACAGCGTATGTATGCGGAGATTATGTAAAGAAAGTGGCAGCCACAACTGTAAAGTCAGAAGAAAAACCAGCCACAAATAAAAAATATGAATATATTGTAAATACAGATGTATTAAATGTACGTTCGGAGTCTTCAATTAATGGTAGAAAGCTAGGAACAGTAAAAAAAGGAGAACGTTTAACCGTTAAGCAAACGTTAAGTAATGGTTGGCATCGAATTGATTTTAAGGGTAAAACTGGGTATGTAAGTGGTGATTATGTAAAGAAAAAAGTAATCGAAACAACCACGACAACACCACCTGTTACAACAAATACAAACTATGAAATTATTAAATCAGATGTAAATCTGCGTGATAAGGCAAGTTGGAGTGGAAAAAGTCTAGCGGTTATTAAAAAGGGACAAGCTGTAAAGGCACAAGTACATAATAATGACTGGATGAAAGTAACATATAATGGGAAAACAGGTTATGTTGCTAAAGAATATGTGAAAATCACAACTACTCAAAAACCAAATGAGGAAGTAAGGCCACCATCTAACCCAGATGCGAATGTAACACCACCCGTTCAAGTAAACTATGAATATGTTGTAACAACAACAACGTTAAATGTCCGAAGTGGGGCATCAACTAAGCATCAAATTATTGGAACAGTGAAAAATGGAGAAAAACTAGATGTAAAAGAATCAGTAATGGGATGGTATAAAATTAATTACAAAGGAAAGACAGGCTATGTAAGTGCTGGTTATGTAGAAAAAAGGGAAGTAAAATCTTCTACAAGTGAACCAACTCCAGAAAAGCCAACACCACCTAATAATCAAGAAGTGACACATGAAATCGTACAAGAAGATGTAAATCTGCGTGACCAACCAAGTTGGAGTGCAAACAAAATAATCGTAATAAAAAAAGGAACAAAGGTACATGCCCAAAGTCATAATAAAGACTGGATGAAGGTAACATATAATGGAAAAACAGGTTATGTTGCGAAGGAGTATGTACACGCTATTGATGAAACAAATCAGTCCAATACAGCAACTTCATATAAACAAGTAGATTTAAGAAAAAAATCAAATGTAACTGCTTCGGAGATAAATACATATGTGGAGGCATATACCAATTTAACAGGCAAACCTAGTAAAATAGCAGGTATGGGGCAATATATTATTGATATTGGGAAAGAATATGGCATAAATGAACTTTTCCTAGCAGCTATTATTATTCATGAATCAGACTATGGGACATCTTATTTAGCGCATTTTAAAAATAACTTAACCGGTTTATATGCATTTGATGCTGCGCCATATGATTGTGCTGCTCGCTTTAGTAGTGTAAATGAAAGTATTCGCTATGCTGCTAGTTATATTCGTGCGTCGTATTTAAATGAAAATGGTAGCTATTATAATGGTGCATTTTTAGGGGATAAACAAGGCGGTATGAATGTAAAATATTCATCGGATGCTTTATGGGGACAAAAAATTGCTAATCATATGGAAAAAATAAAAGCCTTTGATAAAGCTTATTATGATAAGCAATCTATTTCTGCTATCAATATGAATGTTAGTAATATGATCCCGGATAATCAAGATTCATATCCAGTTTACGCAAGAGCCGTAGCAAATACGACAATTAGTCTATACGATCAAAAGGGTGGAAAGAAAGTAGGAACGTTAAATAAAGGAGATATATTCACACCAATCGCAAAAACAAATGATCACTATTTAAAAATTGCGACGAGTGATGGGAAAGTCTATTGGACAAGCAAATTACCAATGTCTAAGTATAAAGATTCTTTCCAATTTACAAATGTGCTACGTGTTCGCAATGATAAATTAGGAACAGTAGCCTTGTATGCAGATCCAGCAAAAAACACCGTAGTAGAACAAGTAAATAATTTTTCTTATTTACAACTAGATAAATCAAAATCAACAGATAAATTTTATGCTGTTATTTATAAAGATAAGACGGTTTGGATTGAAAAAGGATTAGCAGAAGTTGTATATGAGTAATGAAAAAAATAACCTTGCAAGATTAATGTAAGGTTATTTTTCCAGTATTTATTTTCAGAAATTTCATAAATGATATATAATAAAATATATTTTCTAATTAGAGGGGATAATAAAAATGAATATTTTAGTTACGGGTGGAGCAGGTTATATCGGAAGTTATGCAGTAAATCAACTTTTAAAAAGAGGACATCATGTTAGCATAGTTGATAATTTATCTACTGGATCAACGGATGCTTTGGTAGAAGGGATTCCATTTTATGAAGGAGATATACGAGATAGCGCCTTCTTAAAAAGTGTTTTTTCTCGGGAACAAGTAGATTTAGTTATGCATTTCGCAGCAAAGCTAATTGCACCAGAAAGTGTGGAAAAACCATTAGAATATTATAGTAATAATACAGTAGGAATGCATGTTTTATTAAGTACAATGAAGGAATGTGGTGTAAATCGAATTGTCTTTTCTTCAACAGCAGCTGTTTATGGCTTATTGGATAAAGCGCCGATTACAGAAGAGGATCCAACATGTCCGATTAATCCATATGGAGAAACAAAGCTAGCAAGTGAAAAAATGATTCAGTGGGCTAGCAACGCTTATGGATTACAGTATGTTATTTTTCGCTATTTCAATGTAGCGGGAGGAAGAAAGCCTGGATATTCACCATTATATCAAACATCTCTTGTGCCTCGTGTATTATGTGCAGCGGAGGGGCTTGTTCCAAAGCTATCTATTTTTGGAGATGATTATGATACAGAAGACGGTACGTGTATTCGTGATTTCGTTCACGTAGAAGATTTAGCTTCTGCTCACGTTTTAGCAGCAGAGAAAATGATAGCAGGCACATGTGAAAATGGTATTTATCATTTAGGAAGTGGAAATGGTTTCTCTGTATTAGATGTTTTTGAAATTGCGAAAAAGGTAACAAATGTTGATATTCCATATGAAATTGCACCTCGTCGTCTAGGAGACCCTGTAAAATCAGTTGCTTCAAGTAGGAAGGCACAGGAGCAATTAGGTTGGACAAGAAACTACGAAACGTTGGAAATGATAATTACAGATGCATGGAAACATATACATGAAGAAAAGGTACATGTATAATTTCGAAAATACTTATCGTGGCTTGGATATTTTTTATAAGAATAGTAAGCAGTCTTTGATTCTATTATAATTGTCCATTTAGGTAAAAATATAAGAAAGTTATTAGTTAGTGGAAAAATTGTGATAAAATGGTGTTTAGAAATTTATTAAGTAGTTGGAGGATAGCTATGTCTAAATCTAGAACAGAACGCAAAAAACTATCTAGAACAAAGAAAATAATACTTTCTATTGTTGCTGTGTTAGTGATTGCATTTATTGGAAGTGGTGTATATGCGTATACACTATATAAAAAAATAGGAGAAACATATGCACCATTGAAACGAGATAAATCGGAGAAACGGGAAGAAAAAGTGACAATTAGCAAGGGGGATGCTATTTCCGTCTTGTTATTAGGAATTGACCAACGTAGTAATGAAAAAGCCCGATCTGACTCCATGATCTTATTAACGGTAGATCCAAAGACGAAAACATCGAAAATGGTTAGTATTCCAAGGGATACATATGTAGAAATTGTTGGAAAAGGATTTGAGGATAAAATCAACCATGCCCATGCATTTGGTGGAGCTGAAATGTCGATACAGACAGTAGAAAAGTTTATGGATGTTCCAATCGATTATTATGTGAAAATTAATATGCGGGGTTTTGCAGAATTGGTTGACTTAATTGGAGGAATTGAAGTAAATAATAAATTTACATTTAGTCAAGGTGGCAATACATTAGAAAAAGGACCACTTACATTGACAAGTAAGAATGTATTAAGTTATGTACGTATGCGTTATGATGATCCTAATGGAGATTTTGGTCGTCAAGAGCGTCAACGAGAAGTTATTCAAAAGATAGCAGAAAAATCTATGTCCTTTGCCTCTATTACAAAAATTAATGATTATATGAATATTTTAGGGAATAATGTGGAAACAAATGTATCACCGACAGAGATGGTAAAAATGATTCAAAGTTATGCACCAGCAATGAATAATACGGAAACGTTGAATTTAAAAGGGACAGGTGGTAAGCATAGCGATGGCATCTGGTATTATGAAGTGGACGAAGTCTCAAAGCGAGACATATCGCAACAATTACGTAAGCATTTAGGTATTTAGTTATATAAGCATACATCAAGAATCGGGGGCAATTATCTTGAAAAAATTTATTGTATTTCTTTCTATTATGGCGACAGTTGCTGTTTTAATTTTTGGTAAGGTGACTTACGGAAATAAGATTAAAAATCAAGTAGCAAGCGCTGTAAAAAATAATGCACCAACTGTTCAACAACATACTGAAGAAAAAGAGACAAATACAGTTGTTTTTCCAACATTTTTTTCCGATAGCATACAGCAAAAACTAACAAACAATGAGAAAGTAAATATTGTTTTATTAGCTAGTAACGGAGATAGTACGTATTACGGTAAAAGAGTAAAGGAAGAAGTAGAAAAAGCATACAATTCGTTAGTTAAAGTAACTGTACGAGATGTAGAGGGAACGTCGAATAAGGTTAAGGAAACAGCTACTTTTGAACAGGTGTTGTCAAAGCAACCAGACATGGTTATATGGGAAGTACCGTTATTAGCGGATAATGGGATTGTTTCCTCTGAAACAATGTTAGAGGCTGTAGCTGACATGGAAGCACAATTGACGGAAAAAGGGATTCAATTATTATTGCAACCTTCTTATCCTTTGTATGAAGCAGTGAATTATCCAAAACAAGAGCAAGCATTGCGTGAATATGCAAACGGAAAGGCAATTCCATATATCGATTACTGGAAACAATGGCCAGCCAATGATAGTGCTGAATTTCTTCAATACGTAGATAGTAATAAGGAAGAGCCTAAT
>JBJEFI010000135.1:0-5918 GCA_051873875.1 Bacillaceae bacterium
AATTTATTTAATGAACACTCAATCGCATATTCTGCTACTGCATTGGCAATTGCTTTTCCATCCTTACTTTCTTCCTCTGTTAATGAACTCATACGGTCTTCAAATAAGCCAACCGTACGATAAACAGAACTTTCTGCCGCATATGTTTTTACTGCCATGTTTGCTAATTTTTCTTGAATTAATGTAAAGTTAGCAATTGGTGTTTTGAATTGTTTACGTTGATTTGCATATGCAGATGCTAATTCGATTGTACGTCTTGCACCACTAACGCCACCGATTGCTAATTTATAACGACCAATGTTTAAGATGTTGAATGCAATAACGTGTCCTCTTCCTACTTCACCAAGTAAGTTTTCAACAGGAACAGCTACATCTTCCAAAATCAATGTACGGGTACTTGAGCTCTTAATACCCATTTTCTTTTCTTCTGGACCAGTAGACACACCATCGAATTCTCTTTCAACGATAAACGCTGAGAATTTTTCGCCATCTATTTTTGCATAAACAACGAATACGTCTGCGAATGCAGAGTTTGTAATCCATTGTTTTTCACCATTTAAAATGTAATGTGTGCCTGCTTCGTTTAATTTAGCAGTAGTTTTCGCACCTAATGCATCTGAACCTGAACCTGGTTCTGTTAACGCATATGCAGCAAGTTTTTCACCAGTTGCTAGCGCTGGTAAATATTTTTGTTTTTGTTGTTCGTTACCAAATAACACGATTGGTAATGAACCAATACCAACGTGGGCACCATGAGAAATTGCAAATCCTCCAGCTAGTGTAAATCTGTCTGTAATTAAAGCAGAGCTGATTTTATCTAAACCAATACCACCATATTCTTCTGGTACATCTGCACCTAAAAGACCTAGTTCACCAGCCATTTTTAATAGTCTTACTGAACGATCAAATTCGTGGTTTTCTAAATACTCTAACTCTGGTAACACTTGCTCAATTACAAAATCTTCTGTTGTTTTCGCAATCATTTTGTGCTCTTCTGTTAAATCCTCTAACGTAAACATTTGATCATATGTGATTTCCTCTGTTAAAAAGCTACCACCTTTTAAAAGATTCTTTTCTGTTTTTTCCACTAAAAATTCCTCCCATTATCTTATTAATCTAGTTAAAGTAGAAAGGGAATTGTCTCTTTAAAAGCGGCCGTCTTTTAAAGAAGAATCCCTTTCTCTTCTAATCTTGTAAAACATCAAAACTATTAAAGTAATTCAAACACACCTGCTGCGCCCATACCGCCACCAATACACATTGTGACAATACCGAATTGCTCATTACGACGTTTCATTTCATGAATTAAAGATAATGTTAATTTTGCACCTGTACAGCCAAGTGGATGTCCTAGGGCAATTGCTCCACCATTTACGTTAACGATATCTTCATTTAAACCTAAATGACGGATAACTTGGATAGACTGTGAAGCGAATGCTTCGTTTAATTCAAATAAACCAATATCAGAAAGCTCTAATCCTGCTAAGCGTAATGCTTTTGGAATCGCTTCGATAGGGCCAATACCCATAACTTCTGGGGCAACCCCTGCTACAGCGAACGAACGGAAACGAGCCATTGGTTGTAATCCTTCTGATTCTGCTTTTTCACGATCCATTACTAATACAGTAGCGGCACCGTCACTCATTTGAGATGAGTTTCCAGCTGTTACAGAACCTTTCACATTGAAGGCTGGACGTAATTTTGCAAGTCCTTCAAGTGTTGTTTCACGGCGAACACCTTCATCCATACCAAATGTGAAATTTTTCTCTTTTAATTTATTATCTGCTCCAACTGAACGAAGAACCCCGTTAACTGCCACGATTTCATCAACAAATTTGCCATTGTCAATCGCTGCTGCTGCACGTTGATGACTACGTAATGCGAATGCATCTTGGTCTTCACGTGAAACACCGAAACGAACAGCAACTTGTTCTGCTGTATGTCCCATACCCATATAATATTCTGGTGCTGTTTCTGCCAATGTAGCATTTGGACGAACAACATGACCCATCATTGGTACCATGCTCATTGATTCTACTCCACCAGCCAATACAGCTTGAGAATGACCTAACATAATTCTCTCTGCTGCATATGCAATACTTTGTAGACCAGATGAACAATAACGATTAATCGTAATCGCTGGTACTGTGTCTGGTAAGCCAGCTAATCCCCCAATATTACGAGCCACATTTAGTCCTTGTTCTGCTTCTGGCATCGCACAACCAATAATAAAATCATCAATAGGTCCGTCATAATTTCCTGCACGCTTTAATGTTTCTTTTACAACGATTGCCCCTAAATCATCTGGACGAACAGTAGCTAACGATCCTTTTTTTGCGCGTCCGATTGGTGTACGAGCACCTGATACAATAACTGCCTCTTTCATGAATATACCTCCTTAGTTACGTAATGGTTTCCCTTTTACAAGCATGTGCTGCATACGAGCTTGTGATTTCATATCTGCTACTAAGCTTAAGAACGCTTCACGTTCAAGATCTAATAAATATTGTTCATCTACTTTTGTGCCATATGGTACTTTACCACCAGCAATGACATAAGCTAATTTCTTCGCAATTTTTAAATCATGCTCAGAAATATAACCAGAGTTAAACATTGTTTGTGCACCTAATAATAAAGTCGCATAACCTGTTTCCCCTACAACTGGTACTTTCTCACGTAATGGAGGTTGGTAACCTGCATCATCTAAAGCAATTACTTTTTGTTTTGCATCATATAATAGATGATCTCCATTTACACTAAGGCCATCTTTCGCCCCTAAGAAACCGTTATCAAAAGCTTCTTGGCCAGATGTTGAAACTTTTGCCATCGCAATACTTTCAAATACACGATTTGCAACTTTTTGTAAATCAAATTCCACACCTTTAGGCATTGAATTTAATGTTTTAATATAAAGTTCTTTGTTACCGCCACCGCCAGGGATTAGACCAACACCCACTTCAACAAGTCCAATGTATGTTTCAGTAGACGCTTGGATAGCTGCCGCTGGTAAACAAATTTCAGCACCGCCACCAACTGACATGCCAAATGGTGCTGCTACGACTGGTTTTTTCGCATATTTAATGCGTGTCATTGCATTTTGGAATTGGCTGATAACAAATTCAAGTTCAAAGAAGTTGTCATCTTGTGCTTCCATTAAAATCATCGCTAAGTTAGCACCAACACAGAAGTTTTTACCTTGGTTTCCGATAACGAGACCTTTATATTTATCATTGCTTTCTACTTCATCAATTGCAGTGTTAATCATTTGAATGATGTCTAAGCCAATTGCATTGTTTGGTGATGTAAATTCTAATAATAGAACGCCATCGCCTAAATCAACTAAACTTGCACCACTATTTTTCTTTACAACACCCTGTGTTTCTTTTAAACGACGAAGGTTAATTTCTTTTTCATTTGTTACTAATTTTACGTATTCACCATTATCATAATAGTAAACGCTTCCGTTATCTTCTTTATAGAAAGATGTATGACCGTTTGCTACCATTTCTTTTACCCAAGCTGGCACTACTTTGCCTTCGCTTTCCATACGTGCAATTGATTTTTCTAGGCCAATTGCATCCCACATTTCAAATGGTCCTAATTCCCAACCAAAGCCCCATTTCATACCTTGGTCAATACCTACAAGGTTATCCGCAATTTCTTTGTATAGTTGTGCAGAGTAAATAAGTGTCGGACTAATAATATTCCATAACAATTCTCCAGCACGGTCTTGCGCATATACAAGCGCTTTCAATTTATTGCGAGTACCTTTTTGTTGTTTCGCTAAATCGATGGAAGGTGCTTTTAATTTTTTCATTGGACTATATTCAAATGTTGCTGGGTCCATTTCTAAAATATCTCGACCTTTTTTCACGAAGAAGCCTTGACCACTCTTACTTCCTAACCAGCCTTTTGCAATCATTTCTTTCATAAATGCTGGTGTTTCAAAAACGGCTTTTTCTTCGCCTTCAACTTTTGTATATACGTTGTTAGCAACGTGTCCAAATGTATCAAGTCCGACTACATCTAATGTACGGAATGTTGCACTTTTTGGACGACCAATTAATGGGCCTGTTACAGAGTCAACTTCTCCGACAGAGTAACCACCTTTCATCATTTCCTGAACTGTTACTAAAAGTCCATACGTACCAATACGGTTACCGATGAAATTAGGTGTATCTTTTGCTAATACAACACCTTTACCTAGAACATCTTCACCAAATTTCTTAACAAAATCTAATACTTCTTTATCTGTATGTTGCGTTGGAATTACTTCTAATAATTTCAAATATCTTGGAGGATTAAAAAAGTGTGTGCCTAAAAAATGACGCTTAAAATCTTCTGATCGACCTTCTGCCATTTCCTCGATGGAGATTCCTGATGTATTGGAGCTGACGATAGTACCTGGTTTACGGTGTGCCTCCACTTGTTCAAATACGATTTGTTTAATTTTTAAGTTTTCAACAACAACTTCGATAATCCAATCTACATCGCTTAATAGATGCATATCATCTTCGAAGTTCCCTACTGTTATACGTTTTAAGCTTTCTTTTGTTGCAAGTGGTGCTGGTTTTTGCTTTGTTAACTTTTGAACTGCAACCGTTGCAATACGATTACGAACAGCCTTATCTTCTAGTGTTAATCCTTTTGCTTCTTCTTCTTTTGTTAATTCGCGTGGTACAATGTCTAGTAATAAAACTGGAATACCAATGTTCGCTAAATGTGCTGCAATACCAGAACCCATTACACCTGAACCAAGCACCGCAGCTTTACGAATATGTCGTGGCATATCTAATTACCTCCTCATAAAACTGATTTTTGAATGAATACTCATTCAGTTTTTGCCTCTTCAATATACATTATATGCTCGAATGAGATTCGTTCCCTCTTAAATATATTATTTTTTCAGATTTTTCGCAATTGATTCGCGTGTTTTTTTTAAAAGAATATCATCATGCATATTTAGACAAAATAAATCTATATTAAAAAAGGAGGCAATTGAGATGGTTAAGCGTAAAAAAAATCCTTCTAAAGGTGCGGTTAGTGCCGCAGATGTAAAAGGAAATGGTGGTCCTCACGATATTCCAAATACAAAAGGACGTCATGGCAACAATCAGCAATATCCAAAGTAATCGTTATAGCTATAAAAAAATACCACAACTTAAAGTTTAGTGGTATTTTTATTGTCGTTATGTATGAATACTAGCGCCTTTTTGCTTCATTTCGAATAAGATATTGGCTATCATTTTGCCCTATAGTTCTTCATAGTTTAATAATTCGCTCATCATTAAAACTGCCAAAGGATCGTACTAACTTCCAACGAATGAGCTTATCATTTTCGTATTCCTCAAAACATACCAAGAGAGCTTTAGTCACTTGCTATTCCGTTGCTTATTGAAAAAGCAGATAAAGCCAATTGCATCAATCATTTCTCTAATTGCAACAAGATTATTTGTCTTAAGTACCTTTAATAAAATCGGTAAAATGTCGTTTGGCACATGTGCTAGTGCTCTAGCAATAATATCTCTCAGCAATGGATAACTTTTCTTCTTAAAATCATTAACGGGTAAAGTAGTATGTTGATTATTCCCTATCTGCCCTAAATAGTGTTTCCTTTTCTATTTTTAACATAGCTGCTATATCATCTTTGGAAATTCCTTCCCTTTGATACAGCATAATGAGAAATTGATATTGTCCTACCTTACAACAACCATCTCCACTCAAATAAAAAGTCATTTACCTGAATTATCATCAACACTATCTCCAACCGATGCTATGAAGCAGGCAAATATTTTAAGAATGCATGATGCTTTTCTTGTGACAACTATATTAGCTCCCATTGCTTTCGTCATGATGTTATTTCTTAAAAAAAGTAGTTTCAATAGAATAAAAAATAATCCTCCCTCATCGATTGGATT
>JBJEFI010000136.1:0-5898 GCA_051873875.1 Bacillaceae bacterium
ATTTACTGCTTAACGGCTAATAAGTAATTTACATTTTCAAAAGCTGAGATAGTATCACCATGCTTTGAAAAATAATTATTTGTAATTTCGGTTGGTTGAAGGTGTTCATAAATTGCAAAACCACATCTCTCTAACAATTGCTCCATTTGTTCATAGCTATATGCTGTGAGCATTGGATTACCACTAAAGTTTGCCATTGCAACTTGTTTTTGTACTCGCTCACTTGCTTTATCTGTAAATGTATATTCATCCGGATAATCAAATACTAAGCTACTACCTTTACACATTAACGCACCAATTTGAAAAAGCAAGTTTTCAAAAACAGTAGGGCTTAAATAATAAGTCACGCCTAAAAGTGTATAAAAGCTAATTTGCTCTTTAAAATAACCATTGTTAGCATTCAAAACGTCCTCTAATTTCGTTTCATTAAAATCACATGGAAGCAACACTGTATTTTTCGGTATTTCCATATCCATTTGGACAAGGCGATTCATTTTAAATTGATGCATTTGTGGATGATCAAGTTCAAAAATAGATACGTTCCTTGCCCATTCTGGTTGACGTAAAAAGAAAGTATCCATTCCTGCACCTAAAATCACATAGTTTCTTGCTCCAATTCTCACTGCCGTTTCAAGACTTTCTTCAGCAAAAGCCGCTCGACCAAGAGGTGACGGTGCAAGTTGATGATTAACAACCCACTCCAACGCTTCCTCTTCACTACCCGTAAACGATGGATTGAAAAAGGCAATTCCTTTTGCCATATTTAAACTAATGGCTTCATACTCTTCATCCGTTAACAAATTTACACTATCTTGAAACAATGGATTATTGCTGTTTTTAGCATGATATACCCTTGCAAATGCACTCACTAATGCTGTCATATTTACATTTTCCATTAGGATAGCCCCCTATGCTTTTCGTTAAATGAAAGCTTATTCTTTTACAACCTTACCGTTAAAATGGAATTAATAATTTGCTTAAAACCGTCTTCTAAAAAGTCATCTACTGTTATCCCTAACTCCATAGCAATAAACTGTCCTTTATTTTTGGCTAATGTAAGTAACGATGAAATACTTGACCATAAAATATAGACAGTTTGCTTAGACTTTACATCCTCACAAACAGCACCTTGTTTCTTGCCATCATCAATGAACTTTTCTAATATCGTATTAATCTCTACACCAACAGAAAATATTTCAGATACAACTGCTGGGAGATTCGTTAAATCAATATCTCTGTTTTTCATCTGATTTACCGAATCAAATGAATAAACATCATTGTCATGATAATGACGCATTGCTTCGCATATTGCCCTATATCGCTCTAGAAAATCTTCATGTGATTGAACTGCTTGAATTAGATGATCCCTTAATGTAACCAACCCCTTCAAAACAATTTGGTGTAACATGTCTTCCTTACTTTCAAAGTAGGCATATAACGTTCTTCTGCTATATTCCGATGCTTTCGAAATATCCTCAATCGTTGCAGCATGAAACCCTTTTTCTGAAAAAACTTGTTCTGCTGCTTTTAGAATTGTACTTCGATGTAAAGCAGCTACACTTTCTTTTTTGTTCTGTCTGCCCAAAATGTATACTCCTTTTATATTTAGTATACTTATAGTATACTAAATTCATTTTTATTTAGCAAATTTTAATAAATATAGACCTTTTCAGGAAAACGTATCGCTTTCCTTTATCTTTTTTATTCTTAATGACAAAACATAAACAAAAAACCGAAATCTCTTATGTATAGATTTCGGTTTCTCTTTTATACTCGATTCATTTCATGTAAAACCTTGCTAAAAAAGTTTCTAAATCCTTCACCTGTACTTGATTCTTCCGAACTGTCTATATCAAAGTAATAGTTACCTGTTTCAATCTCAACAGACAAACTATCAAGGGGAAAGCCTTTTTCCCTTTTTTCATGCGACCTAGAAGCAATCATAAATTTCTCGCCTGAGATATCCTCTCCCATATATTCATATATCTCATTTTCTCCAAGTACTAAACAGATGGCATTTTTATATTGTGCTACACATTGTCCACCATAGCTCTTAGCAATGCCTGAATAATAAGCTATCATTTGATCATCGTCTAAATATTGACCGTTCACATTTCGCACATGAACACCTGGCTGTAAAGAATCTTCTATCCCTTCTATATACAAACCAGAATCACAAGAAAAAACAGGCATTTTCGTAACTTCATAATATGCCAATGCTTTAATTCGGGCATTTTCCAATGGATCATTTCCTGTTTCATCTACAGAAGGGATTTGAAGATGAGAAAATGCATTTAATCCAATAATTTCAATGCCAATCGCCTCTACATATTCTTTCATTGACTTTAATTTCGCTTGATTAGTTGTTCCATAAACTAATTTCATCTTGTTCCCCCATTGAATTGCCATCTATTCATCCCATCATATATTTACATCCAATACTTATCCTTCTTCGTTACTTGGTGGATTTACTAATTCAACATATTCCCACGTTTTTCCCATATCTTTCGAATAATATTTTGCCATCACACGACCACCTTGGAAATCTCCTTGGTCACCTTGTCCAACTAATACAAATAACTTTCCAATTTCCTTATAAGGTGTTTGTGGTTCTATGAAAACTTCTTTCCACTCTTCTTTTATCGGAAGGGTAACTGGTGAAAAAGTTTTACCACCATCTTCGGTGCGATAAAAATTTGTTTCCGCTCCTTGTATTTTCGGATAGCTCATAAATCCAATATTTTTATCTACAAATCCCCCTGATTTTAATAGCGATGTTCTAGGGCCATCCCCTGCCTTACTCCATGTTTTTCCACCATCCGTTGTGGCATAAATAACTTGTCCTTCTTGAGACATCGTTCTGCCACCTGTAGCAATAATGTAGCCATCTTTTACTGTTGGAAAACTACAAAACTTCACTCTAACACTATCCATTTGACTATCTACTTTTGTTGTCTGCCATGATTGTCCTTTATTTTCTGTATAAATAATTTCCAACCCTGTTTCTCGTGTTCCTCCATATACGAAGGCTGTTTTTTCAGGTGTAATAATGTAACTTCCTTCCTGAAGCTGATTATAATGAGAGTTCCCATCACCAACCTTAGCTAATGTTTCGATTGGAACAGGCACTTCAACCCACGACTCCCCAGCATCATAACTAACGAAACATTTTTTATTTTCAATCTTATACGTATACAGTCTTTCTTCAAATGGGATTTCTTTTATATATTCACGCTCATACTCATCTTTTTCTTTTTGACCACTCGTATTGTATATTTCTAAATCATACCCAGCAGGTCGTTGTGTTTTATATACTTCATAAGTAATTTCATCATTCCCAGCTTCTGTTGTTTTAAACCATAAAACCCATTGATACTTCGTTTTTGGACCTTCTGCCATCCCTCCTTCTAAAGGAGCCTCTTCACCTTTACCCTTCGCTTCAATGGTAAAGTCTATTTGGATTACCTTATTTTTCTCATCAAGAACAGTGATATCATCTATTTCATATTTTTCAATTTCCTTGTCGTTTGACACGTATTTTTGTTGATATTGGGCCATATAATTATCCAACCACTTCACACCAACCAAGGTCATATTCTTTGTTTTCGTCGTAATTGAAAATCCTTCCGTTTGCTTAAGTTCTATTTTGCTTTGTTCATAATTGTAATACACAAAATAACCTACGCCAATTAATATTGCTACTAGCAAAGCTACTATACCAATGATTCGTGCTCTTTTATCCATATCATCACATCCCTTAGTCACTATAATTATGTTTAATAAAAATGATTTTATAGTTAAGTTTATCATATTTCTACTTAACTTTTATATTGTTAATGGATGAATTAAATTAATAGATTCAAGTAAAAATAAAGCTGTGATAGATTTTTTAGCCGTTCCCTTTTGGAGTCCAATAATAATAACATATAAAAAAGCAGTGGAATTCACATACAAATTCACACTGCTTTTTAGCTTATTTTGGATTATTTACGCTACTTTAGATGACTTTTTATTTGCAAGCATCGCTTTCAAGATAGGAGGCGTTGCTATAGTTGAAACGATAACTACGATAATAATCGCCGTAAAATATTGCTGTGCTAATAAACCTGAACTTAAACCAATCGATGCAATAATTAATGCGACTTCCCCTCTGGATACCATTCCGGCTCCAATAATAAGAGAAGAATGGGTGTTAAAGCCTGTTAATCTTGCACCCAAACCGGCACCGATTAGCTTCGTCAGTACAGCAATTAATGACAGTGCAATGATGAACAAAATATACTCTGATAGACCCTCGAAGGATACCGAAAGACCAATACTTACAAAAAACACAGGAACGAAAATAGTATAGGCAATTGGCTCAATTTTTTTCTCAACTTCCTTCTTGAATTCTGTTTGTGAAATGGCTATTCCGGCTGCAAATGCGCCGATGATACCAGCTATCCCAAGATACTCAGCTATATAAGCGAAGAATAGACACAGTACAACGGCAATACTCATTACAGGTTCTGTAACCCTTATTGATGAAAGTTTTCTCATAATGAATGGAACGAACTTCCACCCCAACAGAACTATAACCGCGAAGAATAATACTTTCTTTCCAATTACCATCCCTAAACTTACATCGCTTGCTGTTAAAAAGCTCATCATAACAGCTAAAATAACCACTACAAGGATATCATCCACTAAAGCTGCTCCTAAAACTGTGGTACTTTCTCTGCTTTTCAAATGCCCCAGTTCCTTAAATGTTTGAACAGAAATACTTACAGAAGTTGCTGATAGTAGTAGTCCCAGGAACAAAGCATGAATTTGCTCCATACCTATGGTAATACCAGAGATGTAACCTCCTAGCAATGGAAGTAAAATCCCCCCTATACCCACAGCAATCGAAGAATTTCGGTTTTTATTCAAATCACCGATATCCGTTTCCAATCCAGCTAAAAACATTAGAAATAGAACCCCGATATTGCTAAACGCTTCAATCAAATCTGAATTTTGCACCCAATTTAACATGGCTGGTCCAATAATTACACCAATAATCAATTTACCTAATACGGAAGGTTGCCCCAATCGAACAGAAAGAGCTCCGGCTAACTTTGTACTAATAATAATGATAGATAACTGTAGAAATAACTCCATGATTCCCCCCTACTAAACACCCCTAAAAAAGACAGAAAGAGCCTG
The DNA here is from genome assembly GCA_051873875.1 of Bacillaceae bacterium. Taxonomy (GTDB): domain Bacteria; phylum Bacillota; class Bacilli; order Bacillales; family Bacillaceae_G; genus JBJEFI01. The sequence goes on from JBJEFI010000136.1 coordinate 5,185, forward strand.
TTGTAGACAGGCTCCCTCCAAGTGTTCTTCCTATTTATTTTATATTAACATTATACCTTTATTCCGTAAAAATCTCTATTCAAGAGTATTGAAAATAAGGTAATAGGGATAAAAATCAACTATCCTTTTCTTATTGTATATAGTTAATTCCTATGCTTTATGCGTTAACTTTGGTTCCTGTACAGGATTCAATTCCTGTCCGCCTCTAGACGTATACGGTAAATAAAAATAGAAATAAACCTTCATAAAATTTATGTGTTTAAACCTGCTGGTACTCCAAAAGAGAACGGCTTAATAACTTTTCCAAGCTTTTTCATTATTCTCCTGTGTTAGCAAAATGGCTAATACGTTCTCCTATCTCGTCACGTACACGTTGGAAAAATGCCCATTTTTCTTCTGTTCCTTCTGCTTTAGCTGGATCATCAAATCCCCAATGTACTCTTTCTTTATGTAGTGGCGTAGCTGGGCATACATCATTAGCATGACCACATAAAAATTACAACTAAATCTGCTCTTTCCAATAAATCACGATCTATAACATCTGAAGTTTGATCAGAAATATCAATGTTAACTTCTTCCATTTCTTTCACTGCATTTGGATTTACACCATGAGCCTCAATACCAGCAGAATATACTTCCCAATTATCATTTAAATAATGTTTTCCCAAGCCTCAGCCATTTGACTACGGCATGAATTTCCTGTACATAGAAAAT
>JBJEFI010000137.1:0-5675 GCA_051873875.1 Bacillaceae bacterium
CATTCCAGTAACTGTACCATCTTCAACATCTGGAAATAACTTAATATATGTTATCGTTTGATCGATTTCTTTCGTACCATCAATACCGTCATTGGCATACAAACAAATTACATTTTCCACATTTGGCCTAACACTATGAACATGAGCCATTTGCCAATACGAAAATAACTGTAATTGCGTAGCCGTACACGCTCTCTCGCTTCGAATATTGTTTAACTTTCTAAACTTTGCATCCATAACAATTGTAGATATATATTCCATTCTGCCTTGCTCATTCTTATAGTAATCAATACGAATATCTGGTCGTTTATTGAAGCCTAAACAATATATTTCCTCATTTCTATCAATCGCTTCCTGACGAGAAGAAGCAGTCTCTTTATCGTACCAAACCTTCACAACAAACTTTTCATTTTCAAGTACAAAACAAGTACCTTGAGGGATACCATCTGCATTAAATTTATTCAATAAAACTTTATCAATACCATGCTTCAATTTATATCCCTTAGATTTAAAACTATCTAATACAATAAACAAACAATAAAACTCATATAATTTCCATGTTTTCTTAAAACGCTGGTAATTTTCAACTTGATACACTTCTCGTTGCAAAAATATAGCTTTTAGCTGTTCATAATATAGACTAATCTTATAATAAGCAGGACGTTTTAATAATGGCTTCTTATTCCCTAATGGTACCTCTGATAAAAATGATTTATAGAGCATGTACATCACTTTATGCTTTAAAGAGGACACTGCAGCTATATATTTTCTTTCTTGATTGGCAATTAATTGTTTTTCTACCTCTTCTAGTTCTCTTAACCAACTAGATAAAATTGTCTTTATCCATCTATTTTCTACTGTATCAATTACCTCTTTTTTTACCTTATTCGAATAAGTTGGTTCAACGGTAGCTTTTCCATTTGTAAATTGCCATTGTAAAGATTTTTTGTTCATCCTACCAGGCCTTGGAGAGATTTCATTTAACCCTACAATAGATGTTACCGTCTTTTTGGAAAGCAATCGAAAAAAGTACCCTATCTCTTGATGATAATCTTCTACCATCTTTGCATACTGTAGATACCATTCTTTTTTACTATCCACCTCAAAATGACTACTACATAACGAATCATGAATGATTCCAGTAATCTTTTCTTCTAAATATGTATGCAGCTTATACACTTGTGAAGCATTTAAATGTAAAGGCATTACTGTAAATCCAGTATAGTAGGATTCACCATAATAAATAAATTTGATCATATAATAACCCATTCGCCATGGGTAATCTTCATGTGAATGATAAATCCATTCTATTCTTTCAGTTGGATTTAACAAGATAACACGTTGGTCATCTTCATGCTCCATTGCCATTTCTATCTCAAGTGTAGAATTAGAATCAAATTCTTCGAAATTATCTACACAATAAACAAGACCAATTTCCATATTCTCTTTGATTTCTACTAATTCTTCTGGCTGAATAGCATTTTTATTAGGCCATGCTTTTTTAATTACATATTTTTTCCCAAAAGAATCCATGAAATACAATGTAAGAGGGATTTCTTTTGAATTACAATGTATAGCCATTTCGCACCAATTCCTTCGATTTTTGCATTAAATATGCACGTGAAATAGGGAACGCTTGTTTATCATGAAGAATCGCTAATAATCTACCTTCTTCATACTCCCCATCATGATTGATACTCCCTACTAAATGTTCAATTTGTTCACGATGACCACGAATCTTTGTTAGGATTCTTTGTTTTACTTGATAATCAAAAGCTTTCAAATCATCAATATAAGGATTTCCATTTTTATCAATAGGGATATTACTAATAAAATGAATAATCGCATTTACCATGCGAAAGGATACCCCCATTTGGCTATCATATTCACTCATTTCATCATGTAAAGAATCTAATAATTGTACATGACTATCTGCTAATACATCTAATCCATTTCCCTTTCTAATCCACGAATTATAATTAGAAAAAGAAATACTTCTATTTTTATTATCCTCTCTATTTATACGTTGAGCTGCAAGAGCATTTTCCTTCGCTTCTTTAAAGCTTAATTTCTCTAATAAAATGACGTTAGAACGATCCAACATACGGTTACTAAAATCTTTTGTTGTTTCATCAAAATTAGCTGTACCAACAAATAAAACATTATCACCAATTTTTATTCCTGGAATTAAATGTTTATCATTACAATTACTTTCTCCGCTAAACAAACGTAAAATTCGATTTTCAGAAGGTAGCTCTAATAAGGAAATAAAGTCACTAAAATAATGTTCTACTTGTCCTATGTTCATTTCATCAAAAATTACCATAAACATTTGATGTGGATTTTGTTGTGCTTTATATAAAAAAGAAACCAATCCTGTTTCTGATTCTAAATAACATTTTGTTTGGTGATTTAAAAAACCTAATAAATCAGATGGTTCCGTAAAGGACGGACTTACCGGAATTGTTAATAACGTTTCTCCCTCTACAAGCCCCATTGTCTTTGCATACACTCGCGCTAGCTGTGTTTTACCAGTACCACTCATTCCACCTAATATCGTAATTGTCGATGTTTTTAGTGAGGTATGTAAATTTACAATATCACTCATTCTATACATCAATCCTTCATCCACTGCTGTTTGATACACATCATCAATAAATTTACTTTCATTTATAATGTGTACATTCTCTGATACTTTTTCTGCTTCTTTTGAAACAATAACTCGTGCCTCTATTTCCTCTTCTATACTGTTTACAATCATTCCCTCGGTAGAACGATTAACTAATTTTGTTCCATTACTTTGCAAATGTGTAGAAAGGCTTTTTTCTGCTACCGAAGATACAAAACAAAGATGACGAGTTGCCCCCTTCACTATGTCATGCCAATTCTTAGGCAACTCACACTTTACAATCTGTTCAGGAAGCTCACATTTATACGTATCTTTTCGAGCTTCATATTTTGTTAAACTGTTTGAATCTGGAAAAAAGTACAATGTATCTTTACAAATGATATACTTAGGTATATTTAGTCCATGATTATAACTTTCTAAAGAAATAATTTTTCCTTCTAATAATTTTGTTTCAAATTCTTTTACATTGATATTCATAATTGGAATTGGAATAAACTCCGAATTTAATTCATGTTTATCTACATGATCATCTAATAAAATTTCAAAGTTATAAATATATCTTTTCGTTTTTGAGTTATACCTCAATTGTGGTTTAAACAATAAAATCTTATTTTTTAAAATCTCTCTCATTTTAGCTTCTTTATTTTTTGCACTAAAATACTCATAATTAGCTAAATAATTATATTGTCGTGTATCATAAGAAATAAAGACATCATTATAATCCATTATTTCTTGAAGTAATGACATCATAGGAGATAAAGGTTCCACTATAAAGCGCCTATCTCCATTTTCACCAAGGCTTATTGCTCGCCTAAACGAATTTTCGTCATCGTATAAGCGTCCTATCATATACGTTTCTTCAATCATTTGCTTTTCTTGTACGGATAACACTCGATTTGTAACTTTATTCATGTTTCATTGTCCCCTTTATTTCGTAAAAATAACTGATGATTTGTTCAATATGTTCTTCTACCCCATATCCATATAACTCCCTATACGTAATATGGTGTTGGCTAAATAGCTGCTGCATCTTTAGCCATTCTTTTGATGTAGAAAACATTGTCCGATTTATAAAGAAAATATTCCCCTTGCATACATCGGTATCTTTTATTATTTTATTAAACTGACTTAACGTAATCACATTTTCCCGGAGAATAGTAGTTGATAATGTTGCCATCTCTTTTTCTTTAACAATTATGTAAAATGGATAACCATCAATCTTTTTCTTAAATGCTTTGGTAAGTAATTCTTGCTGTGTTAAATTTCCCTGTAAGCTAAGATTTTGCTTACTCAATACGTTCACTTGTTCTTCTAATTCTTTGCATTTTTCTTCTAATAGGTTACTTTTCTCTTTTTTTTCCTTGTATGCTTCTAAAACTTTATCAAAATAGTTGGAATAGGTTTTGATATCTTTCTTATGGGCTTTATAACGATTCATTAATAATCCATTTTTTGCAAAATGTAAAAAGGATTGGTACCTTTCTTGTTCAAGGTTATTTTCTACAAGTAAGAATGCAATAAATGCTAAAAATTTTTCCTCATGTGTTAACTTTAATTTTGAAATTACACTTACTAAATTTCCTTCTGTCCCATCAATAGCTTCTTTTATTGATTTATATTTTTGAGAAAATGGATCAAGTTTCCCATCTTCATCTACCATTTCGAATAATTCCTCTTCAAAATCCAAAAATAAAATTTTAGGATCTTCTTCATATAAATTAGCAACTGTGATGTTATTGATTAACTTGTCTAATACAGATACATCTTTCTTAGTCAATCCATTTAATATTAGATTTCCTTCCTCTATATTCTTCTTTATCAATTCAATATGCGCCTCAAACTCTACTGGAAAATGTTTATACATTAATGCGATTATTTGATAAGGTTCAATTTCATAATCTAGCTCCATTTTTAAAATAAATTCATCAAAATCATGAAAAGAACAATACTCTTCGCGTACAAAACTCATAATCATATCTATAATATTAGAAAAAAAATGTCCATTTTGTCTGTGATACATTTTCATTTCTCTTATTAATAATTGGTGCGGGGCTTTGGCTAAATCCCTAAAACCTTGAACTTTAAATCTATAACTCTTCAAAATTACATTTAAGTCTTCCCTCGAAATCAATTCAAAATAACGATCATAAAATTCTTGCATACTATCCTCCATCATTTTCATAATGATAAAAAAATCCCTATTAACAGGAGCTGTTAATAGAGACCTACTAATGCTATTTTACTTGGCTTGAACTTCATGTTAATGTTCCACTATATATCTAAACAATCTATTCTTCCCCCCATTATACTAAGACAATATTTACCATAAAAATATGTATAATAATAATATTGTTCCGATGAATATTATTATAAATCACAAAAATTACACAACTCTTTGTTTAATGAGATATAGGCACATAGAATAAACTATGCACCTTATCCTATTTTACATATTTTCTTACATATGCCTCCATTGGCTTATCAAAAACTTCTGCGTCTTCAAGAATTCGTACCCCTTCTTGAGAACCAATTCCACAAGGTCCTACAAATCCATTAATCGCTAAAGAATATAACGCTGTTTGTATTGTTAAAACATCGTTCTCCATTTTTAGCAAAAAACCTACTGAACTATATTCACCTAAATATAGATCTTTTCTAAATACGAAATCCTCTGGCAGCTCTTCTTTGTGTTCTTCATCTTCATCATCAAAATAATCCTCTGCATATATCTCATCTAACAATAAGTACGCTTCTCCATCAGCACATGGAATTTCAGGTCCATCAATTTCGCAACTACTAAAGTTGGCATATAGGTAATTTCCCTCCATAAGATCTGTAACTACTTCATTTAATGGAGATTGTTCAAACTCATCTCCCTTTACTTCCATGTCCTCACAATTACTAAATGCAAATACAGGCTTATTCACAATTCCTTCGTTACCAGAAATGATATCCTTCAAAAATTGTTCTAATTTAAAATGCTCTAATGCTACTTCTATTTTTTTCATACTACATTCCCCTTTAATTAATTATTTACATCAAATAT
>JBJEFI010000138.1:0-5597 GCA_051873875.1 Bacillaceae bacterium
CAAATTAATGAATAGTGAGTTTTAATACATAGTAGATACATAGAAATAGAGAATATTTTATTATAAGGGGAGATTTTTATTGGGATACGAGAACGTAAAGTTATGGTTTGCCAAGGATGAAAACGAAAACATAATTACAATTGATGAAGTTAAGGATATACATAATACATATGATTGTCCGATTTGTGGTTCTTCCCTTCTACCGAAGGCCACAGAATCTAAAAAGGTGACCCCGCATTTTGCACATGTGGATGTAAGTAAATGCAACTCAGAGTCTCAGATACATTGGTGGTTCAAGAACTCTTTAATCGAGCCAGGCGATGAATTTAAAATTGCATCCGATAAAGAGAGACTGTATAAATGCAAGGAAATATTGGTCGAACACCCCTACCCCACTTCATTTGGTGAATATAGACCAGATGTAACAGTAATCACTGAAACTGGCGAAACAATATATTTTGAGATGGCTTTTAGCAACAAAAAGAAAATTGAGGATTACTTGGATATGTGGTTAGAGCTAAAGAATATTGTTGTAGAAGTTGATGTTAAGAAAATGTTGAGTACGGATTCCCTACCTACATTTAAGGCTTTATTTTATGACGGGAAATGTTTCAACACAAAGAAAAACGACATTTATTATGAGACTATAGGTAGATATAAAGAAGTAGCCATACGTGCTAATCCTTTAATTATAGAAGAAGTAAGAAAATTAGATTGGCTTTGGCGTGATATATCGCTATATAAATCTGGTGACGTAAAATTAGAAGATATGTGTGAATTGTTGTCATCAATTGATCGAAAACAAATGGGAATTGTAAAGTCAATATTGAGGAAGCAAAAGTGTAACGATGTATACGAACACTACCTTCATATACTATCAAATAATCTATATAACCAATTAAATGAATATCTTCAAAATAATAATCTCCATGAAATATATAAACTTAATAAAGAAGAAGTTAGGAAATGGAAGAAATTTGACACGTACTTGATTTTTTTTGAATATCAAAGAAAATCTCCTGGTTGGGATTGCTATGATTTTGGGATAGATGTCTTGGTAGATTCATATGAGGAAGTGCTCAAAGAATTGATATTCAAAACAAAGAGGTTATTTGGGGAGACTTATGAGTATGGAATGAGAGAATACGCCTCGAAAAACAAACGTTTAATGGAAGCAATCGAATGCCTAGAAGGAGTTTACCAGTCTTACTTTCCTAATTTTCAGTTGTATCTACATAATGATAATACATTATCTATAAACTTTTATAATTCCTTCGAAAAGAATTTTAAATTACAGGATAACATTATCCTATCTGATTCACATGAATTTATTTTCAGTACCGTTCAGCAATGTATTCATACTGTAGCTAAGGATATGAGATATCCTGTTGACTTCAACAAAATAGAAATTATATCTAAACGTATTGAAAATTGTCTTGATAATTACCATTTATACGATACCTTTCAAAATAAACGGAGAAAACACTTTACCATATCCGTTTACAGCACTTTTAATTATTACTCTTTTCAACATAATTTATTAGAGTTTTATTTAGGATTAGATGGAGATTCTTTAACTAGAAGTGGTTACTACTATTACCTACGGGAAAGAAATTTATACAGAACAAAACGTCTGAATTACTCAGGAAAATTATCACAGCAGGACTTATTAATAGAATTGAAAAGCTACGATGATTTATTCCCTATATTCGAGAATGAGTTTATTGATATGTTAATTAAAGAATCTTCAGCAATTAAATGTAAAGTATGTAAAGATAGTTGCATGTTAAACAGAGGGGAAGCAAAATCGTTCTATAGAAAAAAATACTTCTTACCGAAAATATGCTCAAATTGCAGAAAAAATAGAAAGAAAAATAAGGGGGTTACTGAATGATTAAGTTACAACAGTATCAAGTGTTCAAAATTCCAACATCTAGATTGGTTGAAAATAATTATACAATTTCAGATTACATACCTTCAAAAGCAAGAGAAAATGGAGAACTCGTGCAAATTGGAGATAACCAAGTGTTCCGTATGATCAGGAAAATAGAAAACGTTGATACAAATATAGATAAATTAAATGAATTAATAAACAATAGAGAAACTACAAAGAAGATGGAATCTACTAAAGAAAACTCAGAAAAAATCATCTCTCTTCAATCTCAAATTGACGACATACTATTCGTACCTCAAATAGTAAACGTTGTTGCAGATGATAAAAAAGCATATAAACATATCTGTCAAAACGGCTTCTTAGTTAATGGCATGAAGATGGTACGCTTCTGCAGTGGTGCAGGACAATCAAGAAGGAATACGGCTTCATTCGTAGATGAAAGACTTAAAGAAGAATTAGATACTAGATTAAACTGTGGGTTAAATATCCAAAAAATTAATGTGGCCAAATACAATGCTTATTTTGGATTATATATGTCGGCAACCTACCCTGTTCGTACACCTAGAGTTTGTTTAATCGATGATTATGAAGAATGCGAATTAATTAAAACTGTTGATTGGATTGAAGATAAAGAAACTCAAGATAGAAACGGTAAAAAGATTGTCAGGAGAGTTTTAAAAGAAAAAGATGATTTTGTGTTCATTCCTAATATGTGGGACGGCCAAGGATTAATCTCCCCTGCTATGGCTGAATTATGGCAAAAAGACTTGGAATTAAAATACCTCCCTTCTCAATTTGGGATTCGCAGTAGTTTCATCAAGGGTATGTTGGTGACTTTTGATTTTCATAAATACGCAAAGGAAATAGCTGAAGCTAAAACAATTAAAGATCACTTTGGGAAGGTATGGAATGTTGAAGATATTGATGTCTTGTTAAGTGTGAGTCAATTTAAAATGTACAAATACTACGATTCATGGGAACAGTTCATTGATTTTCAAGATACATATGGACACTCCTGGGGAATCACTAGGGTTAATCCTACCCATGATAATGAGATGAGTCTTCTCAATTATCAATACATACAAACTCTTGATTTAAGCAAAGATGATTTAGAAACACTCTCCTCCCCTACTGTGGAATGGATTAAGAAAGTTTGCGAAGGAGATAAACTATATACCCTTCTCTTCTTATCAGGAAGTAACAAAGCTGATGACACCTTTGAAGATATATTAGATAGGACTGGAAGTAATTTTGTAAAGGCTGTTTTGTATAATGAAAAACTATTAAAAGACCCATACATTCGCAAAAAGATTTATGAAAGTATTTCAAGCAAGATTAGGAATGCAAAAATAGGAAGACTGTGGGTTAACGGGAATTATCAAGCTATGATAAGTGATCCTTATGGGCAAGCTCAATTCGCATTTAACCAAGAGGTAACTGGACTTCTACCTGAGTTCAAGCATTACTCTCATTTTTGGAACAAGAGGCAGGTTAAAACAGTTGATGCTTGCCGTAGCCCAATGGTAGATTTCCATGAACATAATGTTCTCTCCTTTATGAAAAACAAAGAAACAGATAAATGGTACGAATATATTAAATCAGGAATAATCTATAATGTCTGGGGGGTAGATACTATCCGTCATTCAGATTCAGATTGGGATTATGATATCGTGTTTACAACAGATAATGAAACTATGATAAAAGGTATCGTTCCTAATCAGAATGTAATTACATACGAGAAACAAACTGCAAAACCTGAAAAACTCACTGAAGCAAATAAATTAAAAACTGATTTACGCAGCTTCGATTCTAAAGTTGGCAGCATAACAAACTATTCAACCACCTTCATCGCAATGCTTGCTAATTTTAGAAAAGGTTCACCTCAGTACAATGAATTAATTACAAGGATTAAACTGTTAAGAAGATATATTGGGGACTCTATTGACCAAGCAAAAGGAATTAAGATGAAACCTTTCCCTACCGAATGGAAGAAAAGAGAATATTTAAATGAAGATGATTCCCCTGAAGAAAAGAAAGAGAAATACTATCACAACAGCATGGTAGCTGATAAAAAACCATATTTTATGATTTACATTTATGATAAGTTGAAGAATGAATACAAGGAATACAACAAAAAGTCTGATCGTGCATGTAAAGAAAAACTAGGCATCTCTCTCAATGATTTGTTGAGTAAACAAAACAAAACCCCAGAAGAGAAAAAGATTGTTAGAGAATACTATCAGAAGATGCCTGTTATCAAAAATAAATCGATAATGAATGTTCTATGCAATATGATTGAACGTATTGATTTTGAATATAAGAAGCCTAAAAACGAAGAGAATGCAGAAGATATGTTTGATGTTCTATTTGATAAGTCTATTCAATTTGATTTAGATAAATTAAATGAACTGATCGCTCTTTATGATAAGTTTAAGAAAAAACGAGGATTTAAAATGAGGAACAATGCATTATCACGTACTGAAACTGGAAAAGAAGCAGAAAAAGACAAGAATGATGCCATGAACAAGTTTTATGATGAAATAAGAAATGAAGCGTATAGTATTTGCTCAAACACGAGAGAATTAGCAAACTACTTGGTATACATAAATTACTACCTATTCCCTACTGAACCAAAGGATTTTACATGGAGCATTGGTATTGATGGATTACTAGAAAAACTATCTGATGAAACTGAAACAATCGAAGTACCATTCCCTGATAACAATGGAGAAGATTATTTAGGAAAAAAATATTCACTAAGGAGTGTTGTTATTTGATTATCTTTGATGAAAAGAAACACGCTGAGGAATTATTGAAAAAAGGTTTTAAGTCTTCACATAAGCAAATTAATGATCTTAAAATCTTAGGTAAGTATTATTTTGCTAAGGAATTAAATGAGGACAAAGTTAAAAAGAAACTGATTGAATTTGCTGAAGAACATATCCCACAGTTTAACATCAACGAATGGTACAAGATTATAAATAATACTGTTTATTCAGCAAAGAACGGTAAATTTATCACTGGTAAGATTGTTGAAATTACAGAGAGTGAACTAGAGACAATACAACAACTAGCTAAACTAAATGAGCAAAAAGTAGCATTTGTAATGTTGGTGCTATATAAGTTCTATGACCATAGAAAATTTGAGATTAACATAGAAGAATTATATAGACTATGTAAGGTAACTTCTATTAACTCACAAACCAAATTAAAAATATTACAAAATTTAACTAGCAAGGGGTTAATCGATATTAACATGAAAGGAGAACGGTGGGTAACTTTTGTTAATAATGACAGTCAAGTTAAGGTTAAGATAATTGACTTTGATGATTTCATATTTGAATATCTGTATCTGCTCTGTGAAGATGAATTCCTAAAATGTGATACTTGCCAAAAGGTCGTTAAGAAGACATCAAATAGTCGTAAGTATTGTAAAAGTTGTTTTCAACTACATAAAAAAGAACGAAAAAAAGAAGTAAATAAGAGATATTATAACAAAAATAAAATTAAGACCAAATAGAAGTACTACAAAACCATTGGTATCACTGACTTTTCAAGTATAGTAGTCTATTTTTGTATATGGATAGAGGAAGAATATATTTCTTCAATATCCTCTCCCCTTTTCTTTTTTAAAAAATAACATTAAAAATAAATTAAACAAATAACAGTAATAACAAGGAGGACAATGAAATGTCAAAAAGGA
>JBJEFI010000139.1:0-5560 GCA_051873875.1 Bacillaceae bacterium
ATTGCCCAAATCTTACCGCTATCTCGTAAGGGGGAAGGAATTGGTTATTATAGTTTAAGTGCCATTTTGGCAACGGCAATTGGCCCATTTATTGGAATTTTATTGATGAAACTTGAAAATGGTTTCACTTGGATTTTTGCATTGAATGTGATTTTCTCTGTTGTTTGTCTGCTTATTTATGCAGCTGTAAAATTGAAAGTGCCAACGACTACTGCTAGCCGTAAAGGGGAAGCAAAAGGTTCCCTTCTTTCTCAATTTATTGAACCAAAGGCAGTGCCAATTTCATTTGTTGCCTTATTAATTGGCTTTAGTTATTCGGGTGTTATGTCCTTTTTATCTTTTTATGCACAAGAAATTCATCTGGCCTCAGCAGCTAGTTATTTCTTTTTAATTTATGCCATTGCAATTATTTTTTCACGCCCGTTTACTGGAAAACTAATGGATGCGAAAGGTGCAAATATTGTCACCTATCCGTGTTTAGTCATCTTTGCACTTGGAATGTTTCTGTTTAGTCAAGCTACAGCTAGTTGGATGTTGTTAGTAGCTGCTGCACTCATTGGTTTTGGGTATGGGAATTTTAATTCTATTGCTCAAACCGTTGCCGTCAAAGTAACGCCTCCACATCGGTTTGGCTTAGCAACTTCAACTTATTTTATTTTATATGATTTAGGCTTAGGCGTTGGTCCATATTTACTTGGATTTGTAGTGCCATATACAGGATATCGTACAATTTTTGTATTAATGGTTGGATTAATTGTATGCAGTATTCCAATCTATTACTTGCTACATGGAAGAAAAGATAAACAATTGTTAAAAGCATCATAAGATTAGAGAACGCCTAGCAATCTGTGAAAGATTGGTTAGGCGTTTTTTTGTAATCTTCTTTTTGAAATGAATACAGTTTAATCGCAAAAATATAGGCGAACAACATGTACCCTCAAATAAATGGATTGTGTCATGAATACAATAGTATGGCGATAGTATTTAGTTTCTATGAGGGGGATGGACATGGTACTTTCTATTATTCCGAATGATTTATCATCGTTGACACCTGGTGAACGGCGTGTATTAGAGAAACTAAAGATGATGTATAAAGAAGTAGATAGGCATGTATATGTATATATTCAACCACGGCTTAGGTACTTGGAACCAGATTTCATCTTAATAGATAATCAAAAAGGAGTATGTATTATTGAGGTGAAAGATTGGGAAATAGACTATATTGATAAAATAGATAGAAGAAATGTCCTGTTGAAGAATAATAGAACAGTGGAAAATCCATTATTTAAAGCAAACATGTACTACAATTCGGCAAAAGGATTGTTTAACATGCAACAAAACTTGATAGATGATGAGGGAGAATTGAAATTTACGATTCATTCTACGGTTATTTTTACTAATTTAACTGAACAGGATATAGAGGATAATCAGCTAATAACTCTTTTTACTCAACCGCCTTCAACATATATTCCATCTAATCGAATTGCTTCTTTGACAATTGAACAGTTGTTTAAAGGAAATAATGATGTTCATTGTTTACAGGAAGAAGATATACATGCGATTCGAACTGTGCTATTTCCAGAAATTAAAATTATTAAAGTAACGAAAAATAAACATGCAAATGGAGAAACAATACAACAATTAATAAAAGCATTAGATGCTGAACAAGAGAAATATGCAAAACGACTTCCATATGGACATTATATGATAACGGGTGTGCCAGGAAGTGGGAAAACGGTTTTATTGTTAGCGAGAGCTGTTCATTTAATTAGAGAAAATCCACAATGGAAAATTAGAATTTTAACATATAATAAGTCACTACAAATAAAAATTCAAAATCAATTAAATGCTATTGCAGTAGATTTACGTTTTTTTGATATTCCAATTGAAAATATTATCGTAACTACCTTTCATAAATTTGCGATTGAAAGATCAGGGATGATGCCTCCTAGTTTTCCAAGTGATGAATGGTGGCAGGATACATTGCCTCAAGCAGCATTAAGCAATGAAATGCGAGAGTATGATGCAATTTTAATCGATGAGTATCAAGACTTTTTTGAGGATTGGATTAAAGTGTGTATAAACGCATGTGTTGAGCATGAGTATATGAATAATCAAAAGATGAAAACAAAGGGGATTAATTTATTTTTAGCCGGAGATAGGCTACAAAGTATTTATAACACAAGAGAACAAAGCTGGAAAAGTATCGGAATAGATATGAGGGGAAGAAGTGAATTTTTAAAAAGAGCGTATCGTTCAGGTAGTGAGCATATTCATTTGGCGTTAACCTTTTTAAAGCAAGACAAGAAATTAGCAGAAGAAGTAGATAAATTTTATGATTCTGAGAAGGATCTATCCTTCGAAAACGAGGTTCATGATAGTGTTACATTTATAGAGGGCGATTATACGGAAGTGGTAAATATCATCCATAATTTAATCTATAAAATCGGATATGAGCCGGCAGATATTTTAGTGTTATGTAGACAAAAAAACAGTTGTGGGCGGCTAAAGCGGTTATTAAATCCAATACTACAGCAAAAAGTTGAAATTGGAAGAGACATAACAGAGGGAAAAATGATTATGACAACTTATTATTCTTCAAAAGGATTAGAAGCACCAATAGTTATTTTAGTAGACGTAGATAAATTTGTGGCGCAAAGTATCATCCAAGCGGATATAAAAGAGCGTAAACTATTGTATGTAGGAATGACACGGGCATCAGAACAATTATATATTCATGCTACTAGTTTTGATAATGATTCTTTTGCGAAAATTTTAAAAAAACTGAAAGGATGAGGTTAATAAATATGGATAGGAACGAATGGAAAGAAGCTGAATGTTAAGTATAGCTTCTTTTTTGTTGCTGCTCTCATTTGTCTCACATAATATAGAAAATAACAGTGTTCATAAATCCATCACAAGGATATTTTAACGATTATGGACAAATGAATTAATGAAATTTACGCACAAAATGTTAGGGCGTAGTTACGGATGACAAAGGTTGAACGTATTATCGTCAGAGAAGTTGCTGAAAAAACAGGATTACCATTAGAAGAAATGTTGGAATTAAAGAAACAAAAATAAATGGAATGGGTGCAAAAAGTGGGGAAAGAACATTATGTGGAGAGTCTGGTGTTCTTTTTATACACATAAAGAACCTTGTCGCTATTCATATGCAGCAAGGTTCTATTTTTTAAAATCAAATGAAACAACTTAATTATCGCTGTATTACTTTTCCAAGACTCTTAAGTTTTTTTACTTATAGTATGTCGTTAACGACTCAATTGGCATACGTGACGTATTGAATGCTGGTGCAACAGCTTTCCCAATTGCGATTAGTGTGATAGGGAATATGTTTGTAGGGAGCTCAAAGCGTTTGGCAAATTGAGCTTTGTCAAAGCCACCCATTGTAATTGTATCGTATCCATGTTCTTTTGCCAGTAGCATAAATTGCATAGCAAAGGCACCAGCGTCATAAGCTGCGATTTGCATTAACATTTCTTTTGGTGCATTTGGATAAAGTTTTAATGTATTTTGAATTGTGCGCTCAGCAATTGCTTGATCCATATACCCTTTTTCCACGTTTTGGGTATAGATTTTTTCCACATTTTTATAAGCTTCAATGTCGCCTAAAATAGCAATAATCGCAGAAGAGTCTTCGATTTGTGCTTGATTATTCCCAATTGCACGTAATTCTTTTTGTAACTCTTTATTTTGAATTACGATAAAGCGCCATGGTTGTAAATTACTTGAGGATGGTGCACTTGATGCTTTGTTTAATAAACTTTCGATTACATCCGTATCGATAGTGAAATTCGAATCATAACTTCGAACAGATTTACGTTGTTGCATGATTTGTTCTAATTGTGACATTGTGATTTCCTCCCAAACTTAAACTTACTAAAAGTTAGTTGTATGAGATAACTTACCATTAGTAAGTTATAATGTCAATTCAAAAGTTTCATGGTATGATAAAAGCAGATAAAAATAGGAGGGATGATGGATGCCAACATCTCCAAACGATGATAAAAAGTGCTGTATTTGTAGTGACTTCCACAAAACGATTGAATTTATTGGTCGTAAATGGGTAGGAATTATCATATATTCGTTGCTTGATGGACCAAAAAGATATTACGAATTGATGGAAATGATTGACGAGATTTCGGACAGGCTTCTGACAGACAGGCTTAATGAGTTAGTGAAAGAAGGACTGGTAAAAAAGAGTTATTTAGAAGGTTCTTTAAAAAAGGTGCAATATGAGTTAACGCCAAGTGGCGAAGCACTGAAGGATGTTATCATTGCTATTCGTAATTGGATTGAATTAAAAGAACAGTTAGAGAAAGAACACTAGGCGAAGCGTCTAGTGTTTTTTTATGTTTAATCTTCCATTAACAATTTTTAGCCCAAAAAGAGAACGGAAAATCTATATATAAGGCAAGAACGGAAAAAATGGAGGGCTTAACATGATAAAGCAAGAAATAGGCAATGCAATTTGGGTATATATATGGGCAGTTGAGCGTGTGACAAGGATTGTTGAAAAGGATGGTGTCATATACGGAGAAGTAGAGGAGGGGGAAGTAATTCGCTATGGCGATATTGCCAAAGCATTAGGAATGACGGAGCGAACCATTTTTACTCATATGCAAGTGTTGAGAAAAAATAACCTCGTACATATTGAACGGACAAGCTATGGTGTTGTGATTTATGTAAAAGAAGATGTGAAGCTAACGGCACATAAGCAAGCGCAAATAGAAGAGGAACAACAAATAAGAACAGAAAAAAGCAATGAAATTTCTTATCAGGAACAGAAGAAAAGCAACAACAGAATGGAAAAACAAACATTAGAACAGCAAAAAAACAAAGTGTCCTTTATTAATTATTCTTTTAATAAATTAATCAATAAAAATAAACCTTTTAATAATAAAGAAATACAATGTGTAAAAAATCTCTTAGCATATGGATTAACAGAAATGAACATTGTTGTCTGGACAGAGAGAAAATACAGAGAAGTGATTGCGAAAGAACCGATGAAAAGGATACAGACAATCTGTTATTTTGAAAACTATTTGTTGAATAAATACAATAAGGAGCAACGGTTATCGAAGCAATCCAGTCATTTTAGTGAGGATGAGGATATGCTAAATGTATGCAAACAATGGGAAGCAAATGCCCTAGATGAACAACGATTAGCGGCGTTAGTACAGGAGGTGCAAAACAATGTACGTAGGGGTTGATATGACGCCAGAGCAAGCCGTACTTGGTTGCATTCTTAGTAGTGGAGAACTTATTTACGAGGTGACACTACAGCCTTATCATTTTCTCGTTGAGAAGCACCGGATTATTTTTAGTGCGATGAAAGAATTAATGGCAGAAGATAGTGCTATTGATATTTTACTAGTGACGACTAAATTAGTAGACAAAAAGTTAATTGAGCAAGTAGATGGAGTTAGTTATTTGTATAACTTGACTAGTTCAGTGGCAACGTTAGCTAACATTAATCATTATGAGCAGCTAATTTTTCAAGCGTATCGAGAATATGCAGCGAGAGAATTGGCGGCAC
>JBJEFI010000140.1:0-4165 GCA_051873875.1 Bacillaceae bacterium
GAAATTTTACTAGGATTATTGATTTTATAGATAACATCTTTGTTTAACTTTTTATTTCCTACCACTTTTGCATCAAATGAGATCAGTGTGCCTGGTGTTAATTCTAAAGCTGCTAAAGCTTTTGTTACGCTAGAGTACGCATTACCGATATTGATTTGATCTTCCCCATATCGAACATTTTCATAAATGATGATTTCTTCTTCCTTATCGGCAAAATGATTATAGCGAGTGGTTAATTCCTTAACTGTTGCTTCGAATGATACTTTATCTGTTGGCAATACAATTGCTTTCGATACACTCTCCTCTGTCTTTTCAACTTTAGTCGCTTTTTTAGTAGGAGCTACTTCTTTTTTTGTAGCTGGAGTTTTATCATTAACACTTTCAAACATATTCTCTTTACCAAAGTCACTTTTCTGCATTTCCTTTAAATAAGCAGGATGAATACAGCTTAACTTATCGTTCAGAAAACGAATAACAAGTGTTTGATGTGAACCATGTACCTCATAGCCATCTATTGTAACAGTAGTAGATTTTTCTCCATCTTTACTTTTATATGTAAATTCACGCTTGATGTTTTTTCCTCCAAGGCCCCATTCTTTACATCGTTGCTCATAGTCCTGCTCATCTTGAAATCCGTTATAATTCTGCTTTGGTGCTATATATGAAATGCTTTCCCACATACATAAATTCCTACTTTCTTTATAATTTTGTAGTGATATTTCATTATAACATTTTATATGGCTATATCGTATGTTATCAACCGAATATGCTATGATAAAGTAATGACTACCGCTTATCAACTTCCTTTTTTTCATTATTTATGAAATATCTTTTCATAAATCTAATCAAAATTCACCTTCTTATTTCCCTTTATTAAGAAATGATCTCTCGAACAAAATGATAAAAAGTTTCAAAGTCTGAAAATGCTTCGTGATAGTCCTCGTTTTCGAACTCATATAATACTTTACTTTCTTCATCTTTGTTAAGATAATTATGTTTAATAAATTTACAATCTTTTTTATTAAATTCTCGATATACTTCTTCATTCATTGGTAAACCATTCAAAAATGCTAACACTTCATCCTCTACCCCAGCCAATGAATAATCAAACATTGAAATTTGCTCTAACATAGTAACAATCCCCCTGCTACGACTAATACTATATTTAATATGAATTGTTTACGATTACATTTCTATTTTACGCAATAGTAAGGAATGACTCTATTTATTTTTATAAATATACTTATAAAAGTACACCACTTCCTGTAAGTGATGTACGAATTAAGATAGCGTATCGCATTAAAGACAGCCTGTTGTAATTACTACTATATACATTTATTTGTCTTTACGTTTACGGATTAATGATGATAGTTTTTCATTTATAAATCTAGTTGATTTAGTAATTGTTTCAATGCTTTTAATTCTTCAACGGTTAAGGTAATTCCTTTTCCCATTTTTTCATGTTCAGGTGCCCAATCACGTAAATCATATTTTGCTTCTCGATTATTCCAGCTAATCAAATTTAATTCTTTGTTCCATCCCTTTGCTGATTGAGAGACGACACCAATTGTTTCTTTTATTTCATATTTAATTTCTGCCATTCTGCTACCTCCTTGTTTATTAACTTAACTGATGATAAAAATGATTTTCATCACTTTCTGTTTCACAATTTTCTATCTCATTGACACATAAAGTATCTTCATGTCCTCGTTCTTCATACATACAACCATCCGGCTCTATTAACTCATCATGATAACAAGGCTCTTCATGTTCTTCTATTGTTTCCACTCTATGAGAAAATGTTACAGGATGAACTTGAACAGTTTCATCATAAGCTTCTTTCACTTTACGTCCCAAATTCGGATTTGTTATTTCATGGTTTTCCTCCTGAATAGGTCTATTTTGAACTACTGCTGTATAACTCCCATTTTCTTTTACAATAAATTTTCGAAAAAATGTCTTATCCTTTTCTTGTCTACGCAATACAATTAATTTCTCATCTTGTTTCTCTGTTTGGCGAATAGAAACAATCATATACTTTTTGCCATCTACAGTCATTTTCTCCCCTGTCTGTAGTCTGTTTGTTTCTAACATCCTATCATTTTCTTTCATAGATACAACAACAACATAGATTAAAAGAATAATTACTATAATAATAACGAATGCCATTTCCCCACCCCCTATATCTTCTTCCATAATAAATATACCATTTATATCCATGTATCCCTATCTTACCATGGGAGTTTTCATAAATAGTTCGAATATTACCTCATTTATAAACTTCATCGGTTGACAATTCCAAATATTAGGTATACGATTTTTTTGAAGCTATTAAAATTGAGGGGATGATGGAACATGTTTGATATTATTATTATCGGAGCAGGACCTGCTGGATCTAGTGCTGCATTATTCACTGCAAAAGCTGGTAAAAAAACACTATTAATTGATAACGATAAAGGCTTAACAAAACGTGCATGGGTTGAAAATCATTACGGTTTAATGGAAGTAGCTGGACCTGAATTAGTGGAAACTGGTAAAAAACAAGCAGTAAAATTCGGTGCTGAATTAGTAGAAGCTACTGTAACGAAAGTAGAAAAAACAGAAGATGGCGTTTCAGTGGTAACAGACGATAAAGGAAATTACACAGCAACACATGTTATCATTGCTTCTGGTATGTCTGTTGCTATTGCTGAAGCTAGTGGCATTCACACAAAAGATGGCACAGAACCACGAGTAAAAACAGTCTTTGACGTAAATGCACAAGGCCAAACAAATATCGAAGGCGTTTGGGCTGCTGGTACATGTGCAGGTGTTAGTATGCATACAATCATCACAGCTGGTGACGGCGCAAAAGTAGCGATTAACGTCATTAGCGAACTTAACGGAACTCGTTATGTGGATCATGATGTGCTGAAATAAAAGTAGATAAGAAAACGAACAGCTTATCTAACTTTAAATAATTATAGTCAACAATAAAACGCTTGGTGTCCAATCCAAGCGTTTTTTAATCTCATTTATTTTATTTTCTTTCTAATACACTTTAATACTATAATTGAAATTTATCCTTAATTATCTTTGCAACTTCTTTTGCACTCAAGTTTGTATTATTTATCTTCATATAGTTTGGATAGTTGATTTCACCATCTAAAGAGTTTAATCTATATCTTTCCATTGAGCTTCTCAAGTCATTTTCCGACCATTCAATATCTCTTTTTTTAGGTTTGTGCTCAAGTCTATTTGGAGTTTTATTTCTCTTTAATCTCTCTTCTACGTCAGCCTCTAATTCTACATAGTAAACTGTACCACCTCTAGATTCAAACAATTGAGAGACCTGCTTAACATACTCCCAATCCTCTTGCATATTAAATGCCCAGACATAAGTAAAAATCATGCCAGCTAAATCACTCTTAGCTACCGCTTCAAATATCTCTTGACGAAACAGCGTAACTAATTTTCTTCCCTCTTTTGTACCAAAATCAAAAAAATGACTAACCAAATCAATTGTCATATGGTTATGAAAAAGTTTCAAATCTGTTATTTTAGCTAATTCCTGCCCAACAGTCATTTTCCCAACTGCTTGGGGCCCAAACACAAGAACAAATTTCATAAGTACGCTCCTTCATTTCTAAAAATTACTTTTGAAGTATTCTACCCATTAATTTAACACAAAATTACAAATAATATAAAATTATTTCATAATTCAAATATTTTGAATAAAAAAATTCGTGCACTATCCTTCACATTTCTTACCATCTCCCCTATTTCTTTTAGTTCAAAAAGTAAATCTTTACTATATGGGGTCCCCTCTCCTCCTCACCCGATATAAACCGAATGTTTTGTTTAGGTTTGATAAGCTACATACTATATTTCTTTAAATTATCACTATAATTAGAATAAAAAAAGACCACCCCCATATTGGTTTGGTCTTAAAATTAAACTGCTATTTCAAATAATATTCCTTTTCATGTATACATATTTATTTTACAATTATTTCTTTTGTAACCTTTGCATTATTAAATGAAAAAGCTTCCGTTACTTCTAATGTCACTTTGCTAGGCTTTTTCCCTTTTTGAAGATAAAAACCTACTTCAAAATCTACTGTTGCACCAGGTCGAAGGGATTTTGAATAATTATCATTAGCAACTGCTCCATCAAATGCTTCATC
>JBJEFI010000140.1:4265-5549 GCA_051873875.1 Bacillaceae bacterium
TTCTTCAAGACCATCAAATGCATCTTTATCTATTCCAACTATAAGAGAAGATAGCTCATCATCTGATTTTATTACCCATTTTTCTTCTTTCTTCACTAAGTGAATATCTCCTGTTCGATCAGTTGGCTTCGCTGTTTTCATTTTCTCGATAAGTTTAGCATCCATTTCTTCTTCTGTTAATTCATTGCCAGAGAATGCTTGCGCTAACGTTTCACTAAAGATTTCCATAATAATCGTTCCTAACTCAATCCCTGTAACAGTAGCGTTAACAGTCGCCTTATCACCGTCAATTTTCTCTGATAAGACCTTTACTTCTAATTTAGAAGTCATTGCTTTCAACGCGTCTTTTTCTTCTTTCGACATTTCAGTAGCTTGTGAAGCTGTTTCTCCTAGCGAATCTTCTAGTAATTTCTCAAAATCACCATTTTCGCCTTTCTTCAATTCACTAAAATACGTTTCAACGACCTCTGTTGGACTCGGTGTACTTTGACCACAACCGGCTAAAGTGATAACCATTACACATATAATAGCTAAAAACTTCTTCACTTTCTTGTTTCCCCCTTTTGTTGCCCATTATATTATTAAAATAGCATATCTATCATTTGATAGATATAGGTCGATTAGCATGTATTAGGCTGTATATCCTTATCTTTCACTTACATAAAAAAGAGGAAACAAACATTTATTGAACTAAATCAAATATAAATCGCCCTGCAATATCTTGCTTTGGAACAAATTTTACTTTTTTTACACCAAATTCTGTATATCTATGCCCTTTTTGTTTTCTTAAAAATAAGCGAATTGGATTGTTTAAGATAGCCTCTTTATCTGCTTCTTTTACGATGTAATTATTATTCGGATAAATAGCATTCATAACAAACTTCGCTTTCGGCATTGATAATAAATTTATTTTCATTTCTACTTTATCTTTCGTCATTTCTGTCATATCCAATGTCATAAATAAACATACATTTCCATCTTGATCCTTCGCTCTCCATCCCATAAACCCTTGATAACCAAGAACCTCATGTCTTTTTAATTTTGATGCAATAATCTTTGCGCCCATTATATGGATACCCTTCTTTCTAAATTCTATTTAACACTAACTCTATATTATCATTATTTTCGGAATTTTTCTAAGAAACCGTACTGCTTGAGGTATAAATGAATTAGTTTTCGCTCATAAGCAGCTATTCAAAAATTTATTTTATAACTACACATATCTTATTTAAAATCATAGAAAGGCTACAATAATTTAGACAAAAATTATTGTAGCCTTTCACA
>JBJEFI010000141.1:0-5510 GCA_051873875.1 Bacillaceae bacterium
ATCAGAAAAACCGTAGGCGGTCTTTTCAACATTACGTAGCAACACACATGATTCCGAATAAAATTTCTTACTACTATCTATCCCCTAATTTCTATATCTTCTTACCTTAAAAAAAGATGACCTTAGCCATCTACAATTGAAATAAAGCGATATTTCATATGTGGTGTATAACGAGATGAATCTTCATATGTCCAATAGCGATTTCGACTATCCATCGTATGGGCATTTACAAGTGGCTGTCCATTGGCATCCTTTGCTACGACAATTGTACTATGGTCGAATCTACCATCGCCTTCAAAATCGTAAAAAATAAGGTCTCCAAGCTTCAATTGGGTCGCATCTTCCATCCTTTTTCCACGTATTCCTGCCTTTAACCCAATTAAATAATATAATAAGCTATGGGCAACACCCCATGAATAGCTAAATTTATGATTCCGATACCACCAACCGCTCTTGACACTTCCTGTATATTTCATTGGAAATCCACCAGCATGCAAGCATTGAGAAATGAAATTGGTACAATCATTGTCATACCGCTTATATTTCGGGTTAGTACTATTCCACCATGTTTCGGCATACTTAACTGCTTCTAATCGACTATACCCTTTACGCTCTTGTTCATTCTCGACAATTTCAATAGCAGGTACCACTGGTAAAGTGGATGGATGTTGGATTTCATAATGCCATCCTTCTCCTGCCTTCCACCAAACCATTCTCTCTTCCGTTCGTTCTTCTAAATAAAAATGATTTGCTTGCTTTACTAAAAACTCATATGTTAAAAGATAAGTCGCTCTTTGCTCATCATCAATTCGAATATCCGCTACTAATTCTGCTTCGACTGTCCCTTTTACCATTTTGGCACGATGTTGAAAAAACTGCTTCTTTTTTCGTTGTAGAACATCTTTTATTTCGTCATTTAATTCAGAAGTACTACGAATATTGCCTACAAGATACATGAGTTCTTTTTCCAACTCTGTTTCTAAAAAGGATAATTCCTTCATCTATGAAAAGCCTCCTTCCATAGGAATAGTCTTTTTCCTACAACCTATGAAAGAAGGCTTACTTATTATTCTTTTAGTTTTGCAATTGTTTTTTCTATCGCTTGTTGAACTTGTCCTTCTTTTTCACGAACTAACAATTGTTCTAATATTTCTAAAATGTCAGCCTCACCTATTTCCCCAAGTGCCCAAGCAGCTGTTTGACGGATCATTGGACGTGCATCTTTTTTCAACATTTCAATTAATAATGGAATAGCTGTTTTATCTTTAAAATGTGCCAATCCAATAATGGCATTACGTTGAATTGGATTTTTACCACGCCAAGAACCTGCCACATGACCAAACTGCTCTTTGAAAGAACGATTGGATAACGTCAAAATTGGTTTTAATAATGGTTTGGCAATTTCACCTTCTGCCTCCATTTCTTCATGAAGGTGAAAGTCTACACCTTTATTATAAGGACAAGCTGTTTGACAAGAATCACATCCATAAATTCGATTGCCTATTTTTTTAATAAATTCTTCAGGAATCGGTTCTTTTGTTTGGGTTAAATAAGCGATACAGCGCTTTGCATTAATTTGTCCACCACTGACTAGGGCGTTTGTTGGGCATGCGTCGAGACATTTACGACAAGTACCACACATATCTTCTAATGGCGTATCTGGCTTAAATGGAATGTTTACAATCATTTCCCCTAAATACACATAAGAACCAAACTCAGGTGTAATAATGGAACAATTTTTCCCACTCCAGCCGATTCCTGCTCGTTCGGCAACAGCTCGATCACTTAATTCCCCTGTATCCACCATTATTTTAAATTGGACATTTGGTACACGTGCTTGTAAAAAATCGGCTAACAAAGTCAGTCTCTTTTTTAATACAATATGATAATCTTCACCCCATGAGGCACGACAGAACATTCCTCGTCGTTCTTCCTTTGTACTTCTTGGTGATTCCTTCATCTTTGATGGATAAGCCATTGCAATCGAGATAATGGATTGAGCACCATCTAATAATAAGGTTGGCGTTGTTCTTCTTTCGATATCTGGCTCTTCAAATCCCGATTGATAATTTAACTCCCGTTGCTTTATTAAACGTTCCTTTAACTCTGTAAAAGGAGCTGCACTAGTAAAGCCAATTTTATCAATACCGATTTCTTTACTATATTGAACAAGTTCTTGTTGAAGTGCTTCTATGTTCATCCAATCACTCCTTTTTACTAGTATAAACAAAATGCAAGCATGAAAAAACGCAATGCTTCGTTCTCCATATGTAACGAAACACTGCGTTGGGTAAGATATAACGATGAAATAATTACTTGATATAAGGAATATATCAGACTGATAACTTTTTTTCAAGCAAAAAATACGATAAATGTCGAAAAAGATAGAATAAAGCGTTTTCATCTAAAATTATGTTATTTTACAGTAGAAGAGGCATATGTGCTCTCTAACATGTTCTCAATATCTTCTCTTACATCAATAATTTCACGGTCATATACATCTGTTAAATCCCAAATAATTCGATCTATCTTTTCATTAATTGTTTTTAATAACAGCTCATAATCTTCTAATTCATATAATCGCATCATATCAAATGTTTCTTTTGATAATTCATATTTATAACGTTGGACAATAGTCGTAATCCTTTCCAATTCATCATAAATAGAACGTACTAATCTAATTGGAATATGTTGATTTAATTTTTTTAATTCCATATCTAACGATTGCAATCGTTCATGTAACTCTCTTGACATGTTTTCCATCTTTCTCCCCCCTTGCTATTATTATAATATTCTAATTATATTTTTGACTAATGAACAAAAAGTGAAAACCACCTCCATATAGAGGTGGTTTCTTGTTTTTTAAGATAGAATAAAATAGTTTTTATATGTGTCTCTTAATGCTCTTTTCATAAACTTACCAACTGTCGTTTTTGGTATCTCATCCACAATCAAAATCTCATCTGGTATCCACCATTTTGCAAAATGTGGTTCAATAAATTGCTTCAATTGTTCAGATGTTATTGCTCCTTTTGCCTCATCTTTTAAGACAACACAGGCTAACGGCCTCTCTTGCCAAACCTCATGAGGAACCGCAATAACGGCCGCTTCAAATACCCCTTCGTGAGCCATTAATGCATTTTCTAAATCAACAGAAGAAATCCATTCGCCTCCACTTTTAATTAAATCCTTCGTTCGATCAACAATTCGAATTCGTCCTTCTTCATCAATCGTCACAATATCTCCTGTATAAAACCATCCATCGCTAAAACTAGATGTAGATAACTCCCCTAAGTCATAATAGCTATCTACAACCCATGGGCTTTTTAACACTAACTCCCCCATTTCTTTTCCATCCCACTTTACGTCACCATTTCCACCGATAACTTTAAATTCAACTCCAGGAACAGTATAACCTTGTGTTGCAAGAACATGTAACTGCTCTTGATCACTTAGTTCATAATCATAACTTTTTAACCTAGAAACTGTTACAACTGGACTTGCTTCTGTCATGCCGTAAGCATGGATAAATGGAATATGATATTTCTGCTCATAAGCTCGTATCATCCCTAATGGAACAGCTGAGCCACCACATATAAGCCCTCTTAACGAAGTAATATCATACTCCTGCTCTTCTAATTCTTTTAAAAATGCCATCCAAATAGTTGGAACACCAGCAGCAAGCGTAACTCGATAAGTAGAAATGAGCTCTGCTAATATTTTAGGCGTAAATAAAGGACCAGGTAGCACTTGAGTTGTACCAAACCACGTACAAGCAAATGGAAGTCCCCATGCATTTACATGAAACATGGGAACAACAGGCATACAAATGTCTCCTTCACTAATTGCAAATGTATCGGCTAATCCTAATGCCATGCTGTGTAGTGAAATTGCTTTATGAGAATAAATAACCCCCTTTGGATTACCTGTCGTTGCAGATGTAAAGCACATACCTGCAGCCTCATCTTCTTCTATATCTTTTACAAATTGATAATGAGGATCCCCTTCTGCTAATAATTGTTCATAGTGATAAATATTTTCTAAAGAGGTTTCTGGTAAAGAAGTTTCATCTGTCATTACTACAATTGCTCGTACATTTTTTAAATGTTCTTTTATATTTTCAATGGCTTGTAATAAATCTACATCAACTAGTAATACAACATCTTCAGCATGATTTAAAATATACGAAATATGCTCACTTGATAGACGAATATTTACTGTATGTAAAACAGCACCAATACTCGGAATTGCAAAATAACATTCCAAGTGGCGATGATGATTCCAAGCAAATGTACCGACTTTATCACCACGTTTTACACCTAATTTAGCTAATGCACTAGCTAACCTTCTTGTACGCTCGCCAATTTCTTTGTAAGTTATTTCTTGAATTTCTTTTTGAGTTCGGGAAATTACTTTTTTCTTTGGAAATAATTTTTCTGCCCGTTCTAACATAGCAGGAATTACTAATGGTGCATTTAACATCTTTTCACGCTCCTATTTAATAATTTCTTAAAAAATTTTTTTAGAGTCTAAAAGCTGCCACATCTTTTCCATATTCCCTATCCTATGTACTATATTATTCTTTCTATTCTCAATGAAGTCCTTTATATAAAAGAAAAAACCAAAGCATAATTGCTTCGGTTTTTAATAGATAGCGGTGAAGGGACTCGAACCCCCACGCGGTCACCCGCATTTGATTTTGAGTCAAACGTGTCTGCCATTCCACCACACCGCCATATTCTTTTGGACAATATTTAATATATCATTTAGGTAAAATATTGTCAATTTCTTCATTCCTATTTTAATAATTTAATATAAAATAAAAACTCCATGAAACACAATCATGGAGTTGGATGCCGAGGGCCGGAATCGAACCGGCACGGTGATCACTCACCGCAGGATTTTAAGTCCTGTGCGTCTACCAGTTCCGCCACCCCGGCAGGATACAAATGAAACTGGATTTTATAATGGAGGCGGCAACCGGATTCGAACCGGTGGTAAAGGTTTTGCAGACCTCTGCCTTACCACTTGGCTATGCCGCCATCTTTAAATGATATAATGGAGCGGAAGACGGGGCTCGAACCCGCGACCCCAACCTTGGCAAGGTTGTATTCTACCACTGAACTACTTCCGCAAAATGGCTGGGCTAGCTGGATTCGAACCAGCGCATGACGGAGTCAAAGTCCGTTGCCTTACCGCTTGGCTATAGCCCATTATTTATATTGTTATTCTTTTATTGTTAGATAATATATGGGGCGATCGATGGGAATCGAACCCACGAGTGTCGGAGCCACAATCCGATGCGTTAACCACTTCGCCACGACCGCCATTGTTTGTTTTGTTTGGCAGGGGTAGTAGGAATCGAACCCACACTGACGGTTTTGGAGACCGTAGTTCTACCTTTAAACTATACCCCTATTAAAATGGTGGAGGGGGACGGATTCGAACCGCCGAACCCCCAGGGAGCGGATTTACAGTCCGCCGCGTTTAGCCACTTCGCTACCCCTCCA
>JBJEFI010000142.1:0-8177 GCA_051873875.1 Bacillaceae bacterium
CACCATCCTCTTTTTTCGTATAAGTAGCACTTTTTTCATCAGATAAAGAGATACTACTTACTTCTTTTTCAACTTTAAGTGAAGTCGGTTTACTACAGCCAACGAGGAAACTTACTAATAATAAGAAAAGAAATTCTTTTTTCATCTTATCCCTCCTTTCACTTTAAACACGATTTATCTTTTAAGTTGGTCACATTTTTTTAGCTTATCACAAAAAGTTTCTACTTCATTTACAAGCAAGGTAATTATTTATGGTATAATTCGAAACTGTGACGAAAAGAAGGAGGAAACAACATGAAAAAAGCAGCAATTTTTATTCTCCAACTTGCATTTTTATTGTTATGCAATGAAATTGGATATGCAATCGTAGAGTTCTTTCATCTTCCAATACCAGGAAATGTAGTTGGCATGGTTTTATTATTTATTTTATTGTTAACTGGTATTGTTAAGTTAGAATGGGTATCAATGACAGGTGGATTTTTAACGAAGCATTTAGCCTTTTTCTTTATTCCAATTGCAGTTGGAATTATGGCATATAAAGATGTGTTATTAAGTCAAGGTGTGGCTTTTACTCTTGCATTAATGGCTAGTTTGACTGTAGGAATCCTTGTAACAGGACATGTAACACAATATTTTACAACGAAGAAGGAGGCGGACAGCAATGAACGTTCTATTGCT
Source organism: Bacillaceae bacterium (assembly GCA_051873875.1). Taxonomy (GTDB): domain Bacteria; phylum Bacillota; class Bacilli; order Bacillales; family Bacillaceae_G; genus JBJEFI01. The sequence goes on from JBJEFI010000142.1 coordinate 679, forward strand.
TAGTTGTATTATTACAATAGGGGTATACTTGTTAAGTCGAAAGGTATCTACTATTTATAAATCACCTTTTACGACACCAGTATTTTTCTCAACGATAGTTATTATTATTATTTTTTCACTTTTAAATATTACGATTGAACAATATGAGCCTGCAAAAGAAATTTTAACCTTTCTATTAGGTCCAGCAACGGTGGCATTGGCTATTCCGTTATATCGTAATCGCCATATTATTGTTCGTTATTGGAAGTCAGCAGGTCTTGGATTAATGTTAGGTACATTAAGCACGATTATCGTTGCTGTTCTTACTTTGAAAATATTTATAGATGCAGCGGATATTTTAGTTGCAATGAGTGTAAAATCTATTACTGTACCAGTAGCCCTTGAGGTAAGTAAAGGGTTGGGTGGAAATACACCATTAACGACAGCATTTGTTGTCTTTACTGGAACAGTTGGAACGATGTTTGGTCCATGGTTAATGAACGTAGCACGTATTGATAATCCAATTGCCCGTGGGTTATCATTAGGAACGTTGTCGCATGGGCAAGGAACAGCACAAGCAATGCAAGAAGGGGAAATCCAAGGAGCTGTGGCCGGGGTTGCAATGGGACTAGCGGCTATTTTCACATCTTTAATTATTCCGGTTATCATACCTTTCTTTATATAGAAAAAAGTCGCCTATCACTAGGCGGCTTTTTTATTGTTTCATTGAAATTATTTTTAATAGATTAAATGCGCAACAAGTGCAATGATTGGTAATGTAACCAATGTTCTTAATAAGAAGATAATGAATAAATCTTTTAATTTTAATGGGATTTTTGATCCTAATAATAATGCTCCTACTTCTGATAAGTAGATTAATTGTGTTACCGATACGCAGGCAACGATAAAACGAGTCATTTCACTTTCAATGCCAGATGCAAGAACAGATGGTAATAGCATATCTGCAAAACCAGCAACCAATGTTTGAGAAGCAGCAAGTGCTTCTGGAATTTGTAATAGCTCTAAAATAGGATAGAAAGGTAAGCCAATAATTTTAAAGATTGGTGTAAATTCAGCGATGATTAGGGCAACTGTTCCAACTGCCATAACGATTGGAATAACAGCTAACCACATATCTAAAATATTTTTTGAACCATTTACAATAACTGTATTTACAACATTCTCTTTGCTTGCTTTTCCTAGTGCTTTTTTGATTCCAATAGAAAAGCTATTATGTCCTTTTGGAATTTGTTCATCTTGTGTACGAGTTGAGCCATCTACATACGTATCTGGAATACGAGATAACGGTGGTAGCTTTGGTAAAATGATTGCAGCGGCTAAACCAGCTAGTAAAACTGTTCCGTAGAATGGTAGAAACATATTACTTAGACCAACTGTTTCAATAACAACGAAGCTAAATGTAATCGACACTAATGAGAAAGTCGTTCCGATAACAGCAGCTTCACGGCGTGTATAATGACCTTCTTCATATTGTTTACTCGTTAATAAAACACCAATTGTACCGTCTCCTAACCAAGAAGCAATACAGTCAATGGAAGAACGTCCTGGTAAGTTGAAGATAGGACGCATAACTTTTGTTAATAAAGAGCCGATAAATTCTAATAAACCGAAGTTTAATAGTAATGGTAGGAAGATACCTGCAAAAAAGAAAACAGAAAATAAGATTGGAAGTAAACTATAAAGAATTAATCCACCTGTATTTTCGTTATAAATAAAGTCTGGTCCAATTTCAAAAATAGTACATGTAATAAAAATTGCAGCTAAAATACGTGTACCGAACCAAAATGGAGTTACGTTAAATAAATTATTTAAAAAGTTATTTTCTGTTAAAAAAGCTGGTTTAACTGTTTTTATAAGAATAGTCCCGGCTAATGTGATCATAATAAGACCAAAGACTAAGTAAGGAAGTTGTGGCTCAATTGCATTAACAAGTGAATTTGATAATAATGCAATAGGAATTGTTATTTCACCATTGTAACGAATAGGAGTCATAAATAAAAAGATACCTAATCCAGATAAAATAGTGAATTTTAATATATCGATAATAGAATGATTTCTTATGGTTGTTACGATTTGTTTCATAACTTAATAACCCCTTTGTATATTTATTCTTTTTTTATTATAAACATACACGTTGTGCACTGCAACCTATTTTTATATTTAAATAATAATTTTTGGGGTTGTATCTTTTTTGTAACAAAAAGTTGAAAAAAGTAACAAAAAAGTTACGAAATGTATTGTTATTTTTAATGGAATATATTAAAATAATAAATGTAATGCGATGTGGTTATTAAAATCGTATTTAAAACGTCAAAACAATTACTTAAACGTATACTTTCGAGAATAACGATGAAATAAAGGTGTACGAATACTAAAAATGTTTGTAAGTAGTAAAAAGGTTTATATCCTTTATAAATAAATTATTTTAAGGGGAAAATAATTTATTTAACTACTTCAAAATATATTGGGGAATGGAAAATAGGCATGGCTATTTTCTACTAAAAATCTTTTAGGGTAATGTGTTTGTGTTTAACATAGGAACGGTACTATGTTTAACCCAAAATTCTATTTATACGGCTGGGGAACTGTATAGATAGGCCAACTGAGTAGTTGTATGACTGATTGTGGTGGGAGAAATAGAAAGAAGGCTGAGTAGTGTACAATACTCAGCCTTTTTGGTATGAATAAGTAAATGGTGGAAATATTTTTACAGTTATTTGATAGTATTTTCTATTTAATAGTTTCAGTATATCTCTTTCTTTTAAAAAGAAAGAAGGACTTCACTTTAAGAAAAAGAATATGTTTAGATGAAACAATATTGAAGAGTAGCTATTATTTTTCTAGGATTCAATATGAAATTTAGGGGGCATATGGATGCAAAAAGAAATCACTTCTCCTCAATCATTACTGAATGGTGAAGGCCATCTTCATGAGGCTGGGTATGCGAAAGAATTGATCTTTGAATATAATCGTAACCAGATTCGGGCGAATTTTTTAAGAATCAAGGAATGGGATTATTATTTAGTAGGAAATGATGACTTTGCTATAGCACTTACAATTGCAGACAATTCTTATATGGGATTAATTAGTGTTTCATTACTAGATTTTCAAGAACGTTGGTACAAAACAACGAGTATGATAAAGCCATTTACATTTGGGAAATTCAAATTGCCATCTAGTTCGAAAAAGGGCGATGTTTTATACAAAGATAATAGGATTGATATACGTTTTTTAAATGATGGTAAGACGAGAAGATTAACATGTAGGATGAAAAATTTTAATAAAGAAAAAGATATTGCATGTGATCTTTTTCTTTATGATGAGCCGAAAGACTCGATGGTAATTGCGACTCCATTTTCTGAAAATCCAAAAGCATTTTATTATAATCAAAAAATAAATTGTATGAAAGTAAACGGGGATATTACATATAATGGAAGGAAATATACATTTGAACCAGATAGTTCTTTTGGGCTGTTAGATTGGGGGCGGGGAGTATGGACCTATAACAATACATGGTATTGGGGTTCTGCTTCAGGTGCGGTAAATGGAAAATCGTTTGGCTTTAACATTGGTTATGGTTTTGGTGATACAACAGCAGCTAGCGAAAATATGCTTTTTTATGATGGAAGAGCTCATAAGATTGAGGATGTTACTTTTCATATACCAATGAAGGAAGGGAAATATGAGTATATGGAGCCCTGGACATTTACATCTAGCGATCAACGATTTGAGATGGATTTTATTCCTATTTTAGATCGAAGTGATTATACGTCAATTGGTATTATTTCTAGTGACCAACATCAAGTTTTCGGTAGGTTTACAGGAAAAGTAATTTTAGATGATGGAACAGTTTTGGAAATAAACAATTTATTAGGTTTTGCAGAGCGTGTAGCAAATCGTTGGTAAATTAAATAGCAAGCTTCATTGTTGTGAATAAAAAGAATGTTGATGGATGAAAACATTCTTTTTCTATTTAGAAAGGAATAGCTTGAAAAAGGATTTTATCCCACTCTAACAGACACTAAGACTGTTACTAATGGAAATTTTACTTTAATGTAATATTTTTATAAGATAATTTTTTGTTTATTTTTATATGAAAAAGAAAAATAAATTTACTATTATATAGCCAACTAAGAAAATTTTATAAAATGTAAAAAATTTTTTTCAAAAAATATGGAAACGGTTTCTTATATTGGTGTAAAATAGGTAAGAAAGCAGTGAAAAGGGGGAGAAAAATGACTGTCGCAACGAAGAGTAAACTGTCTAGTTTATTAGAAATCTTACAAAAACGAGCAAAAGCAACAGAACATGAAATATTTAATTATACAGTCCCAGATTTATGGAATTGTTTTAATTATAGTGGAAAAGAAAAACAGCAAACACGCTGGGGGGAAATGATTGTTAATCCATTTCATTTTTATGCAGAGGTAATTAATTCTTATATTTTACCAAATGCAAAAAAAGGAAAAAATTACAGTCAGTCAGCAAGTCAAATTTTTGGACGCTTCCATGAAGAAAAGGGTTACATGGGTGGCGACTGGATTAAGAAAAGTGCTGTATACTCGATGATGGTTCGCACATCTACTGCGTGGGACCATGACCGAAGTGGAGAATTGGAAGAAGAAAACTTATATGGCTTAAAAGAAACAGGGACATTTGTTAAGTCATTGGCATTGTTACCGCTATTAAAGAAAATGGGATTAGATGTTGTCTATATGCTACCAATTTCAAAATATAACAAGCGCTTTAAAAAAGGCGAATTAGGTTCACCTTATGCAGTTATGAATTTTTTTGAAATTGATCCTGAATTAAAAGATCCAATGACAGGAGATGCGTTTACGGTAGAAGATGAATTCCAAGCATTTGTAGAAGCATGCCATATGTTAGATATGAAAGTGTTTATTGATGTTATTCCTCGTACAAACGCCCGCGAAAATGATTTTATTTTAGAAAACCCAGAATGGTTTTATTGGATTCATACGGACAGTATGGCTAGTTATTATCCACCATCTGTACCTGGTGTTCCTGAAAATACACAACCTGATGAGCGAAATATTAATCTAGTATATCAATCAGGACAGGTTTGGAATCATATTCGTAAGTTTACAGTTGCACCAAACTTACAAGATAAAAAGCGTTGGAATGCATTTAAGAATCGAATGAAGAAACGGAAGGATGTCGCTATTTTATCTGAAATTGAGCAAGAATTTGGAGTAACAATTGCACCAGCATTTTCTGATCATATTAATGATCCACAACCACCGTGGTCAGATGTTACATTTTTTAGATTGTACCTTGATCATCCAAATATGAGTAAAACTTTTGTTCAAAATGCAAACGTTTGTCCTTATATTTTATTTGATACAATTAAAGGAAATATATTTAAGGGAGATATTCCAAATCAATCGCTTTGGGATACATTATCATCGATTATTCCATATTACCAACAAAAATTTGGAATTGATGGTGCTCGTATTGATATGGGACATGCTTTACCGAGTGAACTTGTTCATCAAATCATTTCAAAAGCACGTACCATTGACCCTGATTTTTGTTTTATTGCAGAAGAACTATATCCAAAAAAAGCATGGGAAGCTCGTGAAAATGGCTATAACATGATTATCGGTAAAGGTTTTTACATGCAGCCACGTATTTGGGAGCATCAAACACATAACTTTATGTATGAATCTCGTCATTTACCATGTCCTGTTTTCGCTGGTGGGGAAACACATGATACACCGCGTTTGGCAGCACGTGAAGGTGGACGTGTTTTATCCAAAATGTTATCTATTTTAAACATGTTTATGCCAAATGGTGTACCGTTTGTGAACTCTGGTCAAGAATGTTATGAAACACAGCCAATGAATACAGGATTAGACTGTCGTCCAAATGAGGCTTGGTCTTTATGGCATGATGACCCATATAATGGAAAGTTAGCTTTATTTGATAAATATGTCTTCCATTATACAACGTATGATCGTTGGGATTTAGCAGACGCCTTAAGTGCAGCTAGTCATATTCGTCAATCGTATATTGATACATTTGCAAATCTATCAAACTTTGTTCCATTAGGATTTGATAATTTAGGTGATCATGCGATAGGGTTTGGTTGGAGAGTAGAAGGTCGCTATGGGCAGGAACAAGATAATGTAATAATTATTGTAGCGAATACAGATGTATATACAGGTCATGATTATACTGTTCATCTGGAAGATTTACGTGCTCATTCAGGGAATACAGCACGCAAAGGTCATTTAATGTATTCACCATGTACATGGCAGCATGATATTTATAGTTATGATGAACATGGAAACTTACACTTATTTTTACAACCGGGAGAAGTACAAATTATTTGGATGTAAGGAATAAAGAAAAGAGTAAGAAAGTAGTCAGTAAGGCTACGTTTCTTACTCTTTTTATCATTAATAAGTTTTTCTTCTTAAAGGGTTGTGATCCTTAGTTTGTTTATTGCTAGTATAGTAAATCAATAAGATGTATTCTAATAAACTAGTGGGGTACAACTTATAAACGAAAATGCCGATACGAAGCTCGTATCGGCATTTCATTTATAATTATACTTCCCTTGGGGGAGAAGATAAGTAAAAATTTCTTTCGGCATAACGTAGAACGAAAAAGATTAGAATGCCGATAGCTGTTAGTATAATAAGTGGACCAGTGTAATGAACTTTTGTTCCGATTTCACCCTTGTATTGCTCTTTAAATTCTTTCGCTGCGGGAATCATGTCGATTGTTGCTTGGTCAAGAAAGGCCTTGTTTGTTTCATCATAGAAATAAACGTCTTTATGCGTTTTTGAAAAAATTTTATCGTTAATCAGTTTATATTCTGCATATAAAGCACGAACAGTAATGTCTTGTGTTTTATTGTCTTTATCCTTGATTTGAGCTGTAAATGTGTTTGTATTAAGTAAGCGAATAGAAGTTGGATTATATGCCTTTTGTTCACCAGCAATCTTTGTTGAGAGTTGTTTTACAGCATTTAAATCTGCCGCATTCGGCTTTGCAAAGGTACTCGTAGAAAACGAGAATAATAAAAGTATCGTTAATAAAACTATTTTTTTCATGAAGAGGAAAACCTCCTTTTTTAATTGTTAGATGATAGTAAGATAGAGCTAGTTCATTCCTAGTCGTATCTATAATAATAGTTTTTCAAAAGTGCAGCCTAAACGTCATTAATCTATGGTGCTTCTGATTTTTTGTTGTCTAACTTCCGGCTGTCCTTCTCGAGAAATTTCGCCCCATCTCTAAAAGCCCAAGAGAGGGACTTTTGAGTGATGTGTGAAGTTTTATTCGAAGTACCACTTCTAGTTTTTCTTATTGTCTAATCTCCAGCTGTCTCTCTCGGGATGTTTCACCTCATCCAAAAAAGTCCAAGTGCAGACTTTTTGTGGTTGTGGTTCCAACACCTGTCGAGAGACTACTTTCATTATCATTTGTTTCACTGCATGATAATGAAAGTACCGCTTACGATTTTTCTTATT
>JBJEFI010000142.1:8277-28060 GCA_051873875.1 Bacillaceae bacterium
TTATCATTTGTTTCACTGCATGATAATGAAAGTACCGCTTACGATTTTTCTTATTACCAAGTACAGTATCCCGGTGCGCCTGGAGGGGCGTTGTTAATGAGTTCGGCAATTGGAACAGCATAGGCGATACCTATTAAAATTGCAACGATAGCAAGCCACATTCCCCAACTTTCAATGAATCGCGGGACGTAAGATGGACGTTCAATAACTGGGAAATCTAATTGTTCTTCTATGCTTTCAGCTTTTGGTGCGAATACCCATAAGTAAATGACAATTCCTATCATTAACATGGCAGAGCAGAATAAAATAGCACCGCCAAATGCCATTGTCTTATAGTTAGAGAAGAAGGAACTTGCCCATGCCAATGCATCTGGATGATCTCCATACGTAGAGTAAGAAGTACGACGTGGAGCACCTAATAAGCCTAAAATATGCATGGCTGTACTCATAAAGAACATCCCAACTGCCCATGTTCCAATTTGTAAAAAGGCAATTTTATTAAATGTTTTTGTAAATTTGCGACCTGTTAAATATGGAATCAACCAAAATGTAAGTCCAAAGAATGTCATGACAACAGGTGTACCAACTGTAATATGAAAATGGCCTACAATCCAAAGTGTATTATGAACCGTTTCATTTAATTGATAACTTGCATTGACAATACCACCGGCACCACCAGGAATGAAGAAAAGCATGGCAATAAAGATAGATGTAAATCGAACATCGCCCCACGGTAATTTTTTCACCCATCCAAATAATCCACGAGCACCTAATTCTCGGCCACGAGTTTCAAAGGTTGCGAACATGGAGAATGCTGTCATTAACGATGGCACAATAACGGCAAAGGTTAAAACAGTTTGAACGAATTTCCATTTAGATGGAATACCAGGCTCTACTAATTGATGGTGTAATCCAACTGGAATGGAGAAAAGTAAAAATAAGATGAATGCAAATCGAGCAAGTGTATCACTGAACAATCGACCGCCAATTAATTTTGGGACAATCGTATACCACACCATGTACGCTGGAAGTAACCAGAAGTAAACGAGTGGATGTCCAAAGTACCAAAATAATGTTCGACTTAATGTAACGTTAATGCGATCTGTGAAACCAAATGCCCAAGGAATCATTTGAACAAGAACAGTAGCTGCAACACCTAAACAAGCAACAATCCAAAGAATAAGTGTGATTGTAGACATAAATCCAAATAGAGGTGTAGGTTGCTTTTTGTGTGCTTTTTTCCAGCTGAAGTAATGAATAAGCATACCAGCACTTGAAACCCAAGAACCAACAACAAGAACTGCCAAGCCTACATAAAACCAAGGGTTTGCTTTTAATGGCGCATAAAATGTATAAAGAACACTGGCTTTATTGGCAATAATTAAAGCTGTGTCTAATGCTGTTGCAAGAATCATCATCCAATATCCAATCCAAATGAGCCGACGATTAAATGGTGAAAATGTTCCCATTGTATTACTTAATCCAACTACAAAAAAACCAAAGATAAAGAGAGTAGTAAAAATGAGTGCGAGTAATATGCCGTGAGCTGTAAGAATTTGATAATAATTTAGCCATGATGGCAAGGTAATATTTGATGAACGAACTAATACTTGTAAAAGACCACATAGTGTTCCAATAAAAACAGCGACGTAGCCGACACCAATAAAGGCAAGGGCGAGATTACGATCTTTTGGATCAATTGCTTTTGTATTCATTAGTCAACCACCTCGATTTCCATTTTCATCATCTGATGAGCTGCTCCACAATATTCATTACAAATAACTAAGTACGTACCAGGTTCTTTAAACGTATATTCGCGTTCATTAATACTTCCTGGAACAATCTCCATATTGATATTTGTCTTTACGATTGTGAAACTGTGAATGACATCCTTACTCGTTACATTAAAGCGGACAAGCTTATCTTTAGGTATTTCTAACTTCCCTGGTACGAATGAGAAGGCTTGAGCAATAATGTTAACGTCATATGTGTCATCTGGATTTTTAACTAAACCAGGTTTATCAAATGGAGGAGTTTCTTCTAATTTCGTTGGGTCAACAGTTCGAAGTCCTCCAGCAGGATGAAGCCCATCTTTGAATCCGGCATAACCTAAAATAGATAAGAAGATAATAAGTGTAATAATTCCAATAGAAATCCATATTTTTTCTAGTTTGTGCATTGTGCTTCCTCCTTCCTTATCGACTTAGCCATAGATCCCACATGAGAACCCACATGGCTACAATGATTGCGCCAACGCCAAGAACAGCAATGAAAGTTCCCCATAGAAATTCATTGTGTACTTTTTTCGTTGGTACATGCTTCTTTCGCGTGTTTAATTCTGCTTTCATTCCCATCACCCCGATATGTGTAATTGAAAAATCCTATCGATTGAATTTTATAAATTTTTGACAAAATAAACTGTGATATAAGTCACATTCTCGAAAAGAAAAGTTTTATTTTTCTACACATTAGAAAAGTTATGAAAACATTTGATACATAGTAGTAATGAAAGATGTCGAATGATGACAGTTCTTTTTCGCTAATATTACAATTGTGTAACATTAACCAAAATGTTGTCGAAATCGAGTATGATGAGAGAGGTAAAAAGAAAAAGGAAAACGAGGTATAGACGATATGTTTTTGAAGAAATTAGTTGTACCTGCAATTTGTGCAACATTAATGAGTTCATCTCTATTTACAACAACAGTCGCCCTAGCTGCGGATGAGAATATAACAGACTTTGCAACATTATCTACAGTAGAAGTAAATGTAGGATTGAAACCAACACCAGTATTCGTTGAGAAAAAGAAAACATTAAAATACGTAAGTGCAGATACATTATTAAACTTACGTAAAGAGCCGAAAAAGGACGGAAAAGTAGTTGATCATTTAGATACAGGCGTTGTTGTGCTTGTTAAAGAAGAAAAAGGTGAATGGTCAAAAGTTAAAGTAGGCGAAGAAACAGGTTACGTTGCAACAGAATATTTAAAAGAAGTAACAAATGAAACATTATACGTTTCATCTTCAGGTTTAAACTTACGCCAAAAACCAACAACAAAATCAGAATCATTAACATCTCTTGATGAAAGTACAGAAATCAAAGTTCTTTCTGAGGAAAATGGTTGGGCAAAAGTAAAAGTTGCTGACAAAGAAGGGTATGTAAGTGCGGAATACTTAACTGCTGATAAACCATCAGTAGTAGAGCAAGAGCAAGTATCTGAAGAAGTAGAAACAACAACTGGAAGTACGACAGTACATAGTAGCAGTAATGGTTCAACAACTTCAACAGCTTCAACAGCTTCAACAAGTGCTGCTAAGCCAGCTCAATCTAAACCAGCTCAACCTAAGCCATCTTCATCAAAACCAGCTCAAAGCAATGGTAGTGTTGTTTCGATTGGTATGAGCTTAATTGGTAGACCATATGTATTTGGTGCTTCTGGACCAAGCGCATTTGACTGCAGTGGATTTATCTCTTATGTATTTAGAAATGCTGGGCAACCAGTTGGCCGTACATCTGTATCAGGTTATTGGTCAATGGCTTCACGAGTTTCAAACCCAGTTCCTGGAGATCTAGTATTCTTCCAAAATACGTATAAAGCAGGTCCATCTCATATGGGTATCTACATTGGTGGCGGTCAATTCGTTCACGCTGGTGACGGCGGTGTACAAGTATCAAGTACATCAAATAGTTACTGGAGTAGTAAATTCTTAGGTTATGGCCGATTCTAATAAATAGAAAAAGAGAGGATAATTCCTCTCTTTTTTTGTTATATGTCAAATAAAAAGAGGATTAAAGTCGTCACTTCATACGATTTTAACCCTCTTTTTTGTTGAAAACTTATTTTCTATTAAGCTATTCTTGCTGCAACAACGAAAATAACAGAAACAATTAAAGCGATAGAAACAAACATTGTTGAAAGATAAGGTGTAAGTCCTTTTACCTCTTTCTTTGTATCAGTAGCTGTTAATTGTTTTGTGACACGACGACCAAAGATTGTAATAACAATCATAGAGATTAAGACTGTTGCACCTCCTGCTCTTTCCATAAAAGTAAGCCAGAACGGTTTTGTTTCTAAGCCCATATTGATAAGAAGGAAAACACCAGAAACTAATACAACGGTCGCGCTTAAATGTGAAATAGCATTAAAGACCTTTGTTAATTTAACAAACACCTTGCGAATATCTACAGATACTAATTGTTTACGCAAAACAAGAACAAAGATGGCAACAAAAACAAGTGCTCCTAACCAAGTAGCTAAACTTGTTAAATGTGCAAATAACCATAAATTCATTGCAAATCCCCCCCATGTGATAAGTCAATTTTAGTTTAAAGATAAACTTCTTAATAGTCAAAAAAATACACTCGAAAAATAGTCATTTATGATTATTTTTTTATACGAATTAGTATATATAGTAGAAACGTATTTATTTTTCATTTTCTGCGAAGAAAATCCACTTAAATTTTATGGATCGATTTAGAGGGGGGGAGCAGAAAAAGTGAAAAAAGCCAACTATCAATAAATGGATAGCTGGCTTTTTTCGTATATACATATACAAAGTGCTTAAGCATGTGTGCTAGAAACTTTTAGTAAGCGTGGTGATGTTACTAACAATGCACTAATTAATAATCCAGAAAGAATAAAAGTTGGAATCATATACGTTGCATTGTAAATAAGTGAATAAATAATAACAGGCTGACCTGCTGGTGCATATTCACCAAAGAAAACAGCTCCTGCAATAACGTGGCAAAGATAGCGACTTAGGCTACCGACAAATACACCTGCCATTGTATACATTGTTGCTTTTCCTTTTAAACCATTTGCTAATGATTCGCGAATTTGAGGGGCAAAAATACCAGATAATCCAACGACTGTAAAGGCAATGAAATAGTCAATTGCACCTTGGATTGGATGATAAATTTGAGTAGCTGTTGCGATTACCTGTAACAGACCAAATAAAAATCCAGTTAATAAGCCTCCTTTTACTCCCCAACGATAAGCAATTAAAAAGACAGGAATCATTGAGAAAGAAACGGTACCGCCTTGTGGCATTTTAAATGAGAAATAAGATACAAATTCAAGAATGATAGCGATGGCTGTACATAGCGCAACTTCGATATAAAATTGTAATTGTTTGCTTTTCATAATAAAGAAAATCTCCCTCATATCATATTATTTTTTGACAACGAAAAAAGGCAATGAAGGATACGTGTGAATGAACCTCCATTGCCTATAACGTCAATGTCCAATCACCACGATCCCTACGCAAGAATAAACTTAACAGGTTCAATGGGTCAGAACTATTATGTTCACTCTCAGCCAAAAGGCCCCCCATGTGGTAAAACTTTCATATGCATATGTTACATACAACTATAATACGAAGGGGAATCTTTTACAATATATTTGTTTAATATTCTTCCTTTACTTTATATTGAAGAATAATTTGTATATACTATATAAGAGGAATATCATTGGAGGTAAGGGAATACATGGTAAAAGTATTGTTTGTTTGTCTCGGAAATATATGCCGTTCTCCAATGGCAGAAGCAATTTTTCGTAATCAAGTCGAAAAGGCTGGTTTACAGAATCGTATTTTTATTGATTCTGCAGGTACTGGTGATTGGCATATTGGACATGCCCCCCATAAAGGAACGCAAGCAATTTTGAAGGAAAATCGCATTTCTTTTGAAGGGATGAAAGCTCGACAAGTAAGAGAAGATGATTTTGTCCAATTTAATTATATTGTTGCAATGGATGAGAAGAATATTCGTGATTTAAAACGAATTTGTAAGCAAAATACAAATATATTTGTGGAGAAATTATCTAATTTTGTCGATCATGACCGATGGGATGATGTTCCAGACCCATATTTTACAGGGAACTTTCAGGAAGTGTATGACATCGTAACAGAAGGCTGCGAACGATTATTAACATACATATGTGAAAAAGAAAATTATCTTAATTGACATGAAACCTCTCTCTTTAAAATAGGAGAAGTGGTAAGAAGTAAAAATTTGATTTATTCAACTAACTATTAGTGGAAGGAATTGTATTTTTCTCTAATAGAAGGTTTATTTTAATAAGAAGGGAAAGATGGAACATGGCAGGTAAAGATCATACATTTCGCAATGTAGTAATTGGAATTGGTGTTGGATTTGCAGCAGCATATTTAATGAAGAAAGAGAATCGTGATAAGCTTGTTCAATCTACGAAAGATGCTGTTGATATTGTAATGGATAAAGTAGAAGAAGTAAAAAACGATCCAGGTATTGTTGGTGATATGGTAAAAGATCGTGTTGAACAAATTTCAGAGATGATTGAAGATATTTCAGAGGATATTGATACATTTCGTAAGAAGTTAGACTAACGTGAGAACAATTAGAAATTATCAAACAGTCAAATGGGGAATAGCGTTAATTCAACGCTATTCCACTGATAAAATTGGTAGTTTATCCGCTGAATTAGCGTATTTCTTCTTATTGTCTCTTTTTCCCTTATTAATTGTTTTAACTCAATTACTTCGTTTTGTTCCATTCGAAGTTGATACAATGCTCCAGCTTATTGCACAATATGCACCAGAACAAGCGATGAACTTAATTGAGCATACACTAAAAGAAATTACAGGAAAACAAGGTACTGGCCTACTTTCTTTTAGTATTTTATTTACAGTATGGGTTGCTTCAAAAGGCGTAGATGGAATTATGCGCGGTTTAAACAAAGCGTATCGTATCTCTAAGGAGCGATCTTATTTTATAATGCGAGGCATGTCATATTTAATGACGGTGTTGCTTATTTTTGTTATTATATTCTCCCTATTTATTCCTGTATTAGGAAAAATTATTGGAGAGTATTTATTATCTCTGTTTTCAGCTAATGCTGTTGTTTTTTTTATTTGGGGTATTATTCGGTTATTATTAAGCTTTACCGTTTTATTTATGGTTTTTTTATTTATGTATAAATATGTACCATTTAAAAAGCTAAAGTGGCATGAAATTTGGCCTGGGGCTTTATTTGCAACATTAGGTTGGATAGGCGCTTCCTACATATTTGCTTATTATGTAGAGAACTTTGGGAATTACACTTCTACATATGGAAGCCTTGGAGGTATTATTATTTTATTAATTTGGTTCTATTTAACAGCTATCATTATTTTAATTGGTGGTGAGTTAAATGCACTTTATTACTCCATTCGAAATAAACTTGATTTTATCGTTTAAAAAGCGACTATCTCAATGATGTAGATAGTCGCTTTTTTAGTGATATGGTATTTATCGTTTGTTAGAGTACTAATACTAATCACTAAGGTGCTTGGTAGTATTGCCTGCAGTTTTTCGTTATGTCCAACTTTCGGCTGCAGTTTTTTTAAGTTATTTTAATAAACGTAACCCATTTAAAATAACTAAAATGGTACTTCCTTCATGACCAATAACACCAAATGGTAAGTCAATGAATTGGAAGAAGTTTGATAAAATTAATACTGCAATGACAGAAATAGAGAAGATAATATTTTGTTTTACAATTTTGTTCATGCGGTTAGATAACTGGATGGCATCGGCTAGTTTTGTTAAATCATTTTTCATTAACACAATATCCGCTGTTTCTAACGCTACGTCTGTTCCTTCGCCCATGGCAATACCGACGCTAGCCGTTGCTAAAGCAGGGGCATCATTAATACCATCTCCAGTCATACCAACTGTTTGGTACTCTTCTTTCAATTGTTTTACTCGTTCCACTTTTTCTGCTGGTAAGCAGCGAGCGTAGTAAGTTGATAAACCACATTCTGCTGCGATTGCTTTTGCTGTTTGTGGACTGTCTCCAGTAATCATAATTGTTTGAATACCTGCATCATTTAGGCGACCAATTGCTTCAATGGATTCTGGACGTAATGTATCTTTTAAAGCAACAACGCCAAGGATACCTTCATCATCCCCAATATAAATTGTTGTTTTTCCTTCATTTTCAAAGGCAAGGGCAGCACCATTTTGGAATTGTTGCGCCTGTTCTTTTCCTACGAATTCCATTTTACCAATTTTATATTCTTTGTCGTATAAAGTAGCTTTTACCCCAGAGCCAGCAATGTCTTCCAAAGCATGTGGTTCTTCTAATGTTAAATGGTACGTTTCTTTGGCATAGCGTACAATTGCTTCTGCTAAAGGATGGGTAGAACGACTTTCAATGGAAGCGGTAAGTAATAATACTTCTTCTATTGAGTATCCTTCACGAACTAACATATCCGTTACTTCTGGTTTTCCTTTTGTTAATGTTCCTGTTTTATCGAAGGCGACAGCTTTCAATTTCGCTAATTGTTCTAGATGAACGCCTCCTTTGAAAAGGATACCGTGTCTAGCTCCATTGGAAATAGCCGATAAAGTTGCTGGTGTAATAGAAGCAACAAGGGCACATGGAGAACCAACTACCAGTAAAATCATTGCTCGATAAAATGTTTCATTCCAACTCCAATCAAATACATAGTGAGGAATAAACATCATAAGAGCAACAAAGAATAAAATACTTTTAACATAAGTACCCTCAAACTTTTCAATAAAAAGCTGAGAAGGAGATTTTTCACTTTGTGCTTCTTGGACAAGTTTAATAATTTTTTGGAACAATGTTTGGTCAGTAGGTTTGGTAATGCGTACTGTAATTGCTCCGCGTATATTCATCGTGCCTGCAAAGACATCGTCATCATTTGTTTTTAAAACAGGAACAGATTCTCCAGTAATGGCAGCTTCATCTAGTGTAGTCGAACCCTTAATAATGGTTCCGTCTGTAGGAATACGTTCCCCAGGTTTGACGAGAATTGTATCGCCAACTTCTAATTCCTTAATAGAAACAACACGTTCTTGACCATTGACAAGAAGGGTGGCTGTTTCAGGCTGTAAGTCTAATAAAGCAGAGATTTCTTTATTACTTTTGTTCATCGTATATGTTTCCATTGCTCCACTTAAAGAGAAGATGAAAATTAGTATCGCGCCTTCCGTCCAGTAACCGATAATGGTTGATCCGATGGCAGCCAAAATCATTAAGATTTCAACGTTTAATTTTTTTTCTTTAATTGTTTTTGTAATACCTTCTTTTGCTTTTGCATATCCACCGATGACGAAAGCAAGTAAGTAGAATGGAACAGCAACAGTCATTGCATCTTGACGTTGTAGGACATATCCTATTAGAATGAATACGCCTGACAATAAGGCACAGATGAGTTCGATATGCTCCATCCATTTTGGTTTTTGATGTTGTTCTTGCTTAGGGTGAGGGAGGGATAATTTTTTAACCTCGGCGTTCATAATCAATCATCCTTTCTTTGAAATAGTGTTTTCATCGGAATTTATGCGTCAGATTGGCATCAAAAAGCGCGATTGAGCTAGCGGTATTGAGAATTAGAATCATAATCAATATCCTTATAAAACGACGAAAGCTGCCAACTAAGTGGCAGCGTTCAACTTTTAAATAGAAAGCTACAAAGGTAGCTCCTATTTTTAAAACTATATAATTTTTATACTTATATTTTACCATACTTTAAAAAATACATCTAGAGATGTGGTAGGCTATTTATACATATATATGGTAAGCAAGAGAAGAATGTAGAATGAAAGAAGAGGAGTAATGTATGACAGCGAAGCGTTTTTTTACCAATCCAATTGGAATGGTCGTAACAGCATGTTTTGTTACATTTTTATGGGGGAGTGCCTTGCCGTTTATTAAGCTAAGCTATCGTTTGCTTGATATTCGTCCTGATGAAATAGGCGAACAGTTATTATTTGCTGGTTATCGCTTTTTATTAGCAGGGCTATTTGTATTGCTATATGCACTAATTGCCAAAAAACAAGTCAGATTTCAATTTCAAACGACGAAAACAATTATAAAAATAGGATTGTTACAAACTTTTTTACAATATGTTTTCTTTTATATTGGCTTAAGCCTAAGTACAGGTGTACAAGGTTCTATTATCGCTGGGACAGCATCTTTTTTCCAAATTATGTTCGCCCACTTTATGTATCAGGATGATCGCATTGATATGCGGAAAATTGTTGGCTTAATTGTCGGGTTTGCTGGTGTTATTTTTGTTAATGTAAGCAAAGGGGATTTAAGTTTACATTTTGGAATTGGTGAATTTCTTGTATTATGTTCTGCAGCGGCAGGGGCACTAGGGAATTTATTTGCTAGAAATAGTGCAAAGAAATTAGAAATTGGTTATATGACAGGCTATCAAATGTTGTTTGGAGCCATCTTACTGACTGCTATTGGAAGCACACAAGTGGGAATAGCCCCATTCCAGTTTGAACTTGTATCATTTTTTATGTTAATTTATTTAGCTTTATTATCGGCAGTAGGCTTCGTACTTTGGAACAACATTATGAAATATAACAAAGTTGGAAAAGTATCCATGTTTATGTTCTTAGTGCCTGTGTTTGGTACATTCCTTTCTAGTTTTATTTTAGGTGAAGCATTAAGTATCTTTGTTGTAATTGGATTGACGTGTGTTGTACTGGGGATTCTAATCGTTAATCGTACAGGATCTGAAAAAGGAAAAAAGATTATTAAAGTATCTTAATGAAAAAGAGACTATCTAGTGTGTGCTAGCATAGTCTCTTTTTTGTTAGAGGGTGATTAATACAGATTGTAGTTGTATTTAATAATTTTTTATACCGTACAAAATTGTTGTTATTAGCATTCACAAGCTGCTTCTAATGAAGAATATGTTGAGTTGTAGATATGTTCAATTTCATCGTCTGTCATATAAGCCATTTGAATTTTTTCTGTTCCTTTTGTTTTTGCGATAAACTCAATCATGTTTTTACGTTCTTCTCTACTCATCATTTTTATCTCTCCCTTTGTTTTAATACAGTGTTTATTATTAATAACTATTATATAACAGTTTTTGAAAAAGTGAACCTGTTTTTTCAAGGTTGTGTAAATTTTTTTTCGACAAAAAATGTCGAATTGTTTGAGTGCTGAGAAATGAATTTAAATACTATTTTTGTGTATAGTAGGGATGAAAGGAGTGTTAAAAAATGTCTGAACGAATTTTTTCTATCTTAGTTTTAGTTGGATTACCACTATCTGTTGTAGGAAGTTTGTTGCATTGGGCACCAACCATTATGTTCGGTATATACTGTGTAACGATTATTGCATTAGCTGCTTATATGGGGCGAGCAACAGAGAGTTTGGCCATTATTGCTGGACCAACAATTGGGGGATTATTAAATGCTACATTCGGAAACGCAGTTGAACTTATTATTTCTATTTTTGCTTTAAAACAAGGACTCATTAATGTTGTATTAGCGAGTTTAACTGGTTCTGTTTTAGGAAACTTATTATTAGTTGGAGGCTTGACCTTCTTCGTTGGTGGTTTGAAATTTAAAAGACAACAATTTAACGTGTATGATTCGCGTCATAATGCAGGGTTATTAATTTTTGCCATCGTCCTTGCCTTTGTTATTCCAGAAGTATTTTCCATGAATTTAGGAGAAAAAGACACATTTACATTAAGTGTTGGTGTAGCAGTTATTTTAATTGTGTTATATTTATGTGCCTTATTCTTCAAACTAGTTACTCATCGTGGGGTATATAAAGGTACAGATGAGGAGCAACATGAGGAAGAAGTACCAGAGTGGGGGAAAAAGAAAGCAATCACTATTTTAGCATTGGCAACAATCGCAGTTGCTTATGTATCTGAAAACTTAGTACATACATTTGAAAGTGTTGCAGCAGCTTTTGGCTGGTCAGAACTATTTATCGGGATTATCATTGTTGCCATTGTTGGGAATGCAGCAGAACATGCGACAGCAATCCTAATGGCATATAAAAATAAAATGAATATAGCAGTAGAAATTGCCGTTGGTTCCACATTACAAATTGCTATGTTCGTTGTGCCAATACTCGTTCTTATTTCTATGTTTTTTGACACACAAATGCCACTCGTATTTACGTTACCAGAGTTAATTGCCATGATCACTGCTGTATTTTTAACAATTAGTATTACAAATGATGGGGATACGAATTGGTTTGAAGGATTGACCCTGTTGGCTGCGTATCTCATTATGGGGATTGGCTTCTATTTGCTATAAGAATGGGGGAAACATATGGTTGAAAAGAAGCTACCACTTGCCGCTCGTATTATTTTTTATTTTCTTGGCCTTCTTATCTTAACACTTGGTGCCTCTCTTATTTTAAAGTGTCAATTAGGTGCAGGGGCATGGGATGCATTAGCGGCTGCTCAAAGTAGACTATCTGGTTTGAAGGTTGGATATTGGATTTGGATTAATGGGATTATTCTTTTATTTGTAAATGCTTGGTTATTAAAGGCTCGCCCACAATATAGTGCAATTATTACCTTTGTTTTGATTGGTACACTTGTAAACTGGTGGATGTACGATATTTTGTATGCTGTGACACCTACAACAAATGTAGGACAATGGGCTTTTTTAATAGGGGGAATTTTAATTTTATCGTTGGGTGTTTCTTTTTATTTACAAGTAAATTTACCATCAAATCCAATTGATATGTTAATGGTAGCTATTCACCAGCGTTTTGGTTTAAGTTTGGGAATGAGTAAGATGATTGGTGAGATAATGGCGTTTATTGTGGCGTTTATTCTTGCTGGACCAATCGGAATTGGAACAGTTGTAGTAACAATTTGTATTGGACCGATTGTTCAATATCTGTTCCCATTTACAAAAAGAGTCATGCTTCGTTTTTCCAAATGACAAGAGTAGTCTGTTATTCCGATGGATAAATTTCCTTCTTCCTGCGAAAAATACGATTGATTCTTATTTTTTCAATAGTGGAAGGGGTTCATTTATGAGAGTGTATCGACTCATCGTTGTGGCGATTATTGCACTTTTTGTTTTTATACCGATACGCACAATGTACGCAACGAATGCACAGGGAAGCTTAAAAATCCCACGGCATGTTATTGATATTTCAAAAGAAAATACATATCCGAATCCAACGCAAGATTTGCCAAAGCTAGAGCCAAGTAAGTTTGCGAAAACCTTATTAAAGACATCGGATATAGGTATTGAAAATCCTAGATTAATTAAGCTTTTTAATGAATCTTCAGCTTCCTCTGGTTCTTTTTCTGTCGGATATAAAGCAGTCATTTATTTAGGACGTTGGCCGCTTCGATACGAATCGACAGAGACAGCTGTAAATTGGGAGTATAAAAAAGTCAATGCCAATTATTATGATAATAAACATGGTCGTGTTTCTTATGGGCTTCGCTATAATCAAAATGAGCAGGCTTATATTCGTGGTGGACTAACATCAAAGGTTAGTAACGAAGAAGATGTGAAGAAGATGGTATTATCAGAAGCAATGGAAAAAACAGGTTTGCCACTAGCTTTTACAACAATTATCGGCTATGGGACAAAAAAAGATTATCCCTATAATATTGCACCGAAAACGATAGGGCATTTATATGCCTATGCACCGGCAGTGAATGAAAAGGGAAAAGTAACCTTTGGGGAAGTGTATATCGTTTTAAAGGGAAATCAAAAGAAATTGATGATTAAAAACGTCACTTCTCACGGAATTGGTGCATGGATTCCTGTTCAAGATCGAATTGCCCTTATTTTGCATAATTAAAAATTTCCATTTGTATTGTTTTCTCGCTGATAGTGAATTGAATAAAACAAAAAGAGGTGTGGTCAAGAATACCGCACCTCTTTTTGTTAAATACGACTTTTTCTTTGTAAAAAGTCAATATTGTTATAGTAGCTATTTTTTACTAACACATTTGGTCCTAGGCATTGAACGGATGGACAGTGACAGCTTAAAGAACGAGCTAAATCTGTTTGTTGCCACGTTTCAAATGCTTGTTGTAATGAGTGAGTTTGAATGTTGCCTAGTGGTGGAACATCACCAAAATCTGTAACGATAACGTCACCTGTGAAGATGTTAATATTTAAGCGAGAGCGACCGTCTGGATCGTTTCGAACGGTAACATTTTTGCTTTCTCGTAGTTGTTTAATAAGAGCTATGTCACGCTCATCTTGGCTACATGCGTAAAATGGCAACGTTCCAAATAACATCCATGTATTTTCATCACGAATGCGTAATAGGCGAGAAATGGCATCTCGTATTTCATCTTTTGTCAAAATTTCTAAGCTACTTGCGAAGTCAGAAGCGTACATTGGATGAATTTCAAGACGTTGACAGCCCATTTCTTCAATTGCCTGCTTATGTATAGTTTCTAGGTGTGGAAGTGTTCGTTTATTTAGCATTGTTTCTGCTGATACGATAACTCCCATGCTTGTTAATGCTTTACTGTTTTCAATCATTCGCGTAAATAATTTCGCTCGTTGATCGTACGTCGGCTTTCGTTCCATTCTTGCAAAGCCACCTTCAACGAAATCATCAATTGTTCCCCAATTGTGAGAAATGTGAAGGACATCTAAATAAGGAGCAATTTTTTCATAACGAGATAGTTCCATTGTTAAATTCGAATTGATTTGTGTGTAAATACCTCGTTCGTGGGCATATTTTAAAAGGGGAAGAACATAATTTTCTACGGATTTTAGTGACATCATTGGTTCTCCACCTGTAATGCTTATACAACGAAGTGTTGGGATTTCGTCTAATCGTTTAATAAGAAGAGAAAGGGGGAGTGCATCTGCATCTTTTGTTCCTAATGTATAACCAACAGCGCAATGTTCACAACGCATATTACAAAGTGTTGTTGTTGTAAATTCAATATTTGTTAATGTTTGTTTTCCATATTCATTGTAATCCATATATGCTTCCCACGGATCAAATGTAGGAGAGATTCGTTGTTTTTCTTTTAACATTATGTAGCCTCCTTCAGATACGTTGTTTATTATAGGACTAACAATAAGAAAAAGAAAGAATTATCTTATTTCTATTTTTATGTGAGTATATGTAAGAAATTTGTGTATAATGAACGTAAATTGTTATTTAAAAGGAGATATACATAATGGGTAAATCAATTCACGATAAAGATGCACAATTAACATATCTAAAAGAGCGATTAAATATGTTTATGGAAGTGATTGATGCAATTGAGCCAGAAACGGTTGAATTAGAGGATTTAGATCGTTTATTACAAATGCTTGATGACATGGAAATGAAAATGGGTCAATTTAAAGTTGACGAAGAGTAAAAGATACAAGGCTAGCTTCAGAGAAGCGGCCTTTTTTATTTTGTTTAAAAGATTGTTACGATTTTTCGGTGTCTAATCGTCAGCTGTCCTCCTCGAGACGTTTCGTATCAGCACTAAAAGTCCAAAGGAGGGACTTTCAGTGCTGATGCTCCAACGCTTGTCAGAAGACTACTACTAATCGCTAACGCAATTAGTAGTACCGCTTACGATTTTTCTGTGTCATAATGATTTCTTCTTTTATCTCGCATTCAGTTAGGCAACATTGTATAATTTAATTGATGAAATATTCGATAAAGTGAATCTTTTGTCAATGGAATTTTTTATTTTCTATTGGGAGTTAGATGAACGAATCTTGTTCGTGCTAACGCTCATTTTCTATGTGTTTTTATAGTTAGAATTTGTAGCATGAACAGGATAAATAATCCAAAGGGGGAATAGGTGTGAACTATCTTTATGAAAGTATGTATCAACTAATCGTCGAAACATCAACAAAATTACCAAAGGATGTTCGTCGAGCTGTCAAACGTGCCCACGAAGCGGAAAATGTAGGGACACGCTCTGCGATGGCATTAGATACAATTGTAAATAACATTAACATGGCAGATGAAAATATCTCACCAATTTGCCAAGATACAGGTTTACCTACGTTTAAAATTAAAACGCCGGTAGGAGTAAACCAGCTTTTAATTGAAAAGGCAATTATCCAAGCGGTTATTCAAGCAACGAAAGATGGTAAATTACGTCCAAACTCAGTTGATTCTTTATTTGGAAAAAATAGTGGAGATAACATTGGACCAGGCACACCGGTTATTAAGTTTCAACAATGGGAAGAAGATTACATAGATGTTCGTCTAATTTTAAAAGGTGGCGGCTGTGAAAATAAAAATATTCAGTATAGCTTACCTTGTGAGCTTGAAGGCTTAGGAAAAGCTGGACGCGATATTGATGGTATTCGTAAATGTATCATGCATTCCGTTTATCAAGCACAAGGACAAGGTTGTAGTGCAGGTTTCATTGGTGTCGGTATTGGTGGTGACCGTGCATCTGGTTATGAATTGGCAAAAGCACAATTATTCCGCAATGTAGATGATGTAAATGAAATCGAAGAGTTACGTCAACTTGAAGATTATGTGATGGAACATGCAAATGAATTAGGAATTGGTACAATGGGGTTTGGTGGCGAAACAACATTATTAGGTTGTAAAATTGGCGTATCAAACCGTATTCCTGCTAGCTTCTTCGTTTCAGTTGCCTACAATTGTTGGGCATTCCGTCGTCAAGGTGTGAAGATGAATGCAGTAACAGGTAAAATTATGGAATGGGATTATCAAGATGGTGCAGATACTATTTTTGAGAAACATGAAGAAGAACAAACAAGTCGTGAAATTGTTTTACAAGCACCAATTACAGAAGAGCAAATTCGTTCTCTTCGCGTTGGCGATGTTGTAACAATTAACGGTAGAATGTATACAGGCCGTGATGCGATTCATAAGCATTTATCAGAAAATGATGCACCTGTTGACTTAAATGGTCAAATTATTTATCACTGTGGTCCAGTTGTATTAAAAGATGAAGATGGTAAATATCACATTAAAGCAGCAGGTCCAACGACAAGTATTCGTGAAGAACCTTATCAAGGTGATATTATGAAGAAATTTGGTATTCGTGCGGTTATTGGAAAAGGCGGCATGGGTGCAAAAACATTGGCAGCTTTAGAAGAGCATGGAGGCGTTTACTTAAATGCAATCGGTGGGGCAGCTCAATATTATGCAGAATGTATTAAAGAAGTGGAAGGGGTAGATTTATTACAGTTTGGTATCCCTGAAGCAATGTGGCATTTACGAGTAGAAGGCTTTAAAGCAGTTGTAACAATGGATTCCCACGGAAATAGCTTACATAAAGATGTGGATTTATCCTCTTTAGAAAAATTAGCGAAATTTAAAGATAAAGTATTTAACTAAAAGAAATTAAAGGAACCTCGTTCATGTTGAACGAGGTTTTTCCTATCTTCCATTCCTATATTTTCGTATAATAAAAACAAGGAAGTATGTGGAAGGGGATACAACGTGAGAGCTTTTTTTTATGTACTTATTATGTTGGCTTTTTTTGATATGTTTTCACAGTTACCAATTATGAGCACATTTGCCCAAGAAGTAGGAGGGACACCGTTTTTAATTGGAATTGTTGTTGGCATGTACTCGATTACAAATATGATTGGTAACTTAGTGGTTGGTTCGTTGTTAACGAAATACAGTCCTAAAATAATTTTGACAGGGGCATTATTATTAACTGGGGGCACTGTTACTACCTATTTACTTGTGGAAGATATTTATACGTTAATTGGAATTCGTTTTATCCATGGATTTGTAAGCGGATTTATCGTTCCGTCTTTATTTACAATTGTGGCAAATGGAGCAAAGGAAGAAGCACAGGGACGTTCAATGGCTATGTCAGGAGCAGCCATTGGGTTAGCGGCTATTGTTGGACCGGCCTTTGGGGGTATTATGAAAAAAACGGCTGGGATTGAAATGGTCTTTATAACAGTAGCCATCTTACTTATTGCAACGGCTATTATTGTACTCTTATTTGTACCAAATCAAGAAAGACAAGCATCAACTCAAACGATATCGTTAAAAGATTATTTCGTACTGTTAAAAAATCGTGGCGTGTGGCTTAGCTTATGTACATCATTTGGATTAATGTTCACGTTGGGAACATTAACGTATTTATTGCCATTAAAAGTAGAAAACTTAAATATGAGTGCAGCTACAAGTGGTACATTGTTAAGTACATTTGGCGTTAGTGCCATTTTTATTTTTGCAACACCGTTAAATAGAATATTTGATCGGTATAGTCCATTAGTGTTTATGAAGGCTGGCAAAGTAATCATTGCAATTGTATTAGTATTATTAACCTTTGCAACAACAAAATCAGCATTATACACATTACTAGCTATTTATGGAATTGGGTATGCATTTTTATTTCCTTCGTCTAGTCGTTGGCTTGTTTTACAAGTACCTGTTCTACAACGAGGGACAGCCTTTGGGTTATATTATGCTTGTTTCTCATTAGGTGTTATTTTCGGTTCTTTTACATCAGGGGCAATTGGTGGAACAAATAGTGCATTTCTCGTTAGTAGTATCATTTTAATCATACTTTTATTCATTACGATAGCATTACAAAAAAATCCAGTCATACCAAATAATAAAACAGTGAAGATGTAGGTTTTCTACATCTTTTTAAGTCGTCTCATCCACAATAAGAACAAGAGGTGACACGATGAAAAAAAGACTGATGATCTGGATTGTATGTATTGGTTTGTTAGGAATAACGGTGCCTACCTTTGCTTATTCGAACCAAGAATACGGGTGGGGAACTGCACCGCCTCGAAACGAAGTCCAGCCAGATGCAGGGCCGGTTTATAATAAGTTATTGCAACAATATGATGGAGCTTATGTTGGTGAAAAAGATAAAAAAATTATTTATTTAACGTTTGATAATGGATATGAACGAGAAAATTATACGACGTTAATTTTAGATACTTTAAAAGAAAAGAAAGTACCTGCTGCTTTTTTTATTACAGGTCATTTTATTGAACATAATCCACAGCTTGTAAAGCGAATGGTAGAAGATGGACATATTGTTGGGAACCATACGTTTCATCATCCAGCATTGCCACAAGTAGATGATGCAAAATTAAAAGAAGAACTGCGTTTGTTAAAAGATGCGTATACGAAGTTAACAGGAAAAAGTGAAATGAAATACATGCGTCCACCAGAAGGAAGGTTTAGTGAACGAACCCTTGCACTAGCAAAGGAAGAAGGATACTATCATATTTTTTGGTCGGTTGCATTTTTGGACTGGAATGTGAATAGTCAGCGAGGTGCTCAATATGCACTTAATAGCGTAATAGCTCGGATTCATCCTGGTGCAATTGTATTGCTTCATTCTATTTCAAAGGATAATGTGGATGCATTAGGCTCCATTATTGATACGCTTCTATTAAAAGGATATGAATTTAAATCATTAGATGATTTATATAGCAATAGGCAAAATAAACAAACATCTCAGTGAAATTACCTGAGATGTTTTTTCTATGCTATAATATGCAATACTGTATGTGAAAAAACAATCGGAGTTGAGTGCATTGAAACAAAGTCAGAAACCAAATCAAAAGAAAAACTATAAACAAAAGCAACGAGAAAAGTGCCAAGTAGAAATTGGACAACAATTCCCACTTACAATTAAACGATTAGGTATTAATGGTGAGGGTGTTGGCTTCTTTAAACGCCAAGTAGTATTCGTGGACGGTGCATTACCAGGTGAAGAAGTAGTAGCAGAAGTAATTGATATCGAACGTGGATTTGCTAAAGCAATTATTAAAAAAATCCGAATTAAATCGCCACAACGTATTACACCACTTTGTCCTGTCTATGATACATGTGGTGGTTGTCAATTACAGCATTTATCGTATGAAGGACAATTACAACAAAAACGCGATATCGTCGTACAAGCATTAGAGCGCCATACAGAATTAGATGTTACGAAATTAGATATCCGTCCTACAATCGGTATGGATAATCCTTGGAATTATCGAAACAAAAGTCAGCTTCAAGTTGGCACACATGGAAAGAAAGTAATTGCTGGATTATTTGGTGTA